>DDWD01000152.1 GCA_002345825.1 Bacteroidales bacterium UBA2295 | reverse complement strand
TCGCCCTTCTCGGCCTCCTTAAACATTTGGCCACCGCCAGCACCACAGCAAAGGGCAAAGCTCTTGTTCCTATCCATTTCAATTAGGTTAGTAGTAAGCGCTTTAAGAATACGACGGGGCTCGTCGTAAATACCATTGGCACGACCAAGGTAGCAAGGGTCATGAAAGGTTACGCGGTCGTTGGCAAACTTGCTGATATCGAGCTTTAGCGTACCATTATCAATTAGCTTATCGAGAAACTCAACGTAGCTAATTACCTCGTAGTTACCGCCCAAGTCAGGGTATTCATTCTTAAAAATATTGTAGCAGTGAGGGCAAATGGCGATAATTTTCTTCACCTCATACATCTTAAAAATTTCGATGTTTTGCATGGCTTGCATTTGGTAAAGCATCTCGTTGCCAGCCCTACGAGCGGGATCGCCAGTGCAACTCTCCTCCTTGCCAAGCACAGCGTAGCTAATATTTAGGTGAGTTAGAATTTTGGCAAAAGCTCTGGCTACCTTCTTGTACCTATCGTCGTATGCACCAGCGCAGCCAACCCAGAAAAGATACTCTGGCTTTTCGCCCTTGGCAAAAACGTCTGCCATTACAGGTACTTCAATTTTTATTGTTTCCATATTGCTTTTAATATTTGTTACGTCATTGCGAGCGCACTTTGCGAAGCAATCAATTTAGTTATAAAAAAAGATTGCTTCATCTCATCAAGAAAAAATGATGAGACTCGTAATGACGATTATACCTTATTCATCTCTAGATTCTCGGCCCACACAAGCCTATCGTCGGGCGAGTACTGCCATGGCGCACCATTGTTCTCGATATTGCTAAAAGTTGCTTTTAGCTCTCCAGGTGCTGAACCTTCCTCCATCACCAGGTAGCGACGCATATCGATAATAAACTTAGGATGGTCGATATTTATTGGGCACTCCTGAGCACATGCGTTGCACGTTGTACAAGCCCAAAGCTCTTCCTCACTTATGTAGTCGCGGATTAGCGATTTGCCATCGCTAAACTCTTTGCCCTGCTTAAGCAAACCATCGCGTTTCTCCTTCATACGGGCTCTAAGATCCATCATTACCTTACGGGGCGATAATTTTTTACCTGTAATATTAGCAGGACAAACAGCCGTACACCTTCCGCACTCTGTACAAGCCAACGAATCGAGATAATTCTTCCACGAAGCATCCTCGGCATCGAGCACACCAAAACGTTCCACAGGAGTATCAGCCGGTGCGGCAGCAAATGCTGTTTCAGGATCCATCATGAGTTTCACCTCGCGGGTAACGCTATCCATATTGGTTAGTTTGCCCAGCGGCTCGAGGCGCGATAGGAACACGTTGGGCACCGACATAAATACGTGAAAGTGCTTAGAGTAGGGTAAAATATTGGCAAAAACAAAGATTAGCAAGATGTGCGACCACCAGAATATTTCATGGTAAAGGTGCATTGCCTCAACGCTAAGGCCACCAAATGCTAATGCAATATACTCGCTCACAGGGAACACGCCGTGAATATTGGCAGTAATTGCCGAGCTATGCGCAACGTAAGCAGCGTTCATCCCCAACAACGATATCATCAACAAAAAGATGATGGTAAGCGCAATATTTGCATCGATATGCGAGATATGCTTCATCTCAATTCCCTCGAAACGCTTAACGTGCATAAACAATCGGCGCGATAGGAAAATGATAATAGCCACAGCAATTATAAGTGCAAAAATATCGCCGGTAGCCATAAGGAAATTGTAAAACCAGCCCATGAAATTTAGCGAGCGCTCAATACCAAAAAGCCCGTCGATAACCATCTCGATGCTACCAACAAGAATCACCAAAAAGCCCCAGAATACAAGCGCGTGAATAAAACCCAGTATAGGCCTACGGAACATTTTGGTTTGGCCAATGGCCACCTTCATCATAAGGCCAAAACGTTTACCAAAATCGCGAACTGGGAAATCGGGCCTGGTAAGCCTAAACAGCCTAATGTAACGCCATGCTGTAAATGCAAACACACCAAGGGTGATAATTAGGGCAATGGCGAATATAATTTGGTTCATAATGTAATTTTTAATAGTTCAATTCGTTGAACCCAGAACTTGGATTAACGATATTTGATTTAAGAATATCAAAGTAAACTTTCTTATTCTCTAAATTATCAAAACCTGAAATCGTTAATAAACATTCAATTCACTTCAATCAATCCTAGCTGGTAGACAGACTATCAACCTGCCTAAAAACTTCAATCAACATTAATCAGGCAGGTCAATCAATCAATCAATCAATCTAATATTCTATTTCGCTTTCGCTTCCTTAACAGCCTCAACCAGCTTAGGAAGAACCTTGGCGGCATCTCCAACAATACCGTACTGAGCAGCCTCAAAAATAGGCGCATCCTTATCGGTATTAATTGCAACAATGTATTTTGATGCGCTTACGCCAGCCAAGTGCTGTGTAGCACCCGAAATACCTATAGCAAAGTAAAGGTTTGGAGCAACAATTTTACCGGTTTGGCCAGTGTGCTCCTCGTGTGGGCGCCATCCCTCGTCGGAAACAGGGCGCGAGCAGGCGGTTGCTCCACCAAGCAAATTGGCTAGTTCCTCTAGCGGAGCCCAGTTGTCGGCCGATTTCATTCCACGACCACCCGAAACAATAATCTCGGCATCGGTTAGCAGCAGTTTACCAGATTGCTTCTGTACGTCTTTAACCTGAGTTTTAACCATTGCACCATCGATGTTTACTGAACCAGCCTCGATGGTTGCCTCGTTTGCAGTCTCAACAATATCGAAGGAGTTCTGCATTAGGGTAAGAATTTTTACCTCTGATTTTATGGCAACATTGGCAAATGCGTTACCCGAGTATGCCCTTTTGTACACAACAAAAGGCTCGGTGCTAATGGGTAACTTGCTAACGCCAGAGCCAATGCCAGCTTTTAGCCTAACCGATAAGCGAGGGGCAATTGATTTACCCATGTTGTTGTTGGCCACAACAATAACCTTGGCATCCTCTTTTTGCGCCACCTCGGCAATAGCAACGGTGTAAGCTTGGCTATCGAGTATATTTAAAGTGTCGTTTTTTAGGTTGATAATTTTTTTGGCACCATAATTACCAAGCTTGGTTAGCTCATCGTCGGCCACATTACCAATTGAGAGTGCCGTTGCTGTAGTGCCAAGCATTTCGGCAACTTTACTGGCGTATGAAACAAGCTCGAAAGAGAGCTTCTTGAATTTTCCGTCCCAATTCTCAGTGAAAACTAATACTGACATATCTTGTGATTTAATCGGATTAACAATAAGATTTAGATTACTTTAGCCTCGTTCTGCAGCTTAGCAACAAGTTCAGCAGGATTTTCGGCATCAACAAACACACACTTAGCGCGTGGTTGTGGTGGCTCAAAACTCACAACTTCTGTTAGCGCATCAACAGCAGCAGGTTCTACAACCTTAATTGGCTTGGTACGAGCCTGCATAATACCGCGCATGGCAGCAATACGAGGCTCTTTAGCAATTCCTTTTTGCACCACGGCAACAAATGGGGTTGGAACCGAAACGGATTCCTTGCCACCGTCAATCTCACGTGTTATAACCGATTGGCCATTCTCGAAGTTTAGCCCCGATACGGCAGATACGGAAGGATATTCGAGGAATTCAGCAATCATACTACCTACGGTAGAGCCATTAAAATCGCTCGATTCGATACCGCAAAGCACAATGTCAAAACCTTCGGACTTTACCACCTCGGCAATTTGAGCAGCTACCTGGTAGGCATCGGTTGGTTCAACGTTAATCCTAATTGCACTATCGGCACCAATGGCCAAAGCTTTACGGATTGTTGGCTCGGCAGTTGCAGGGCCAACGTGAGCAACGGTTACGCTTTCGACTCCCGATGCTGCATTATCTTTAAGTTCAAGTGCGCGGGTAAGGGCTAACTCATCCCAAGGATTAATTACCCATTGTACTCCTGTTGGGTCGAATTTGGTGTTGTTATCGGTAAACTTCACCTTAGTCGTAGTGTCAGGCACATTGCTGATACAAACTAAAACTCTCATTGATAATTCTTTTTAGTTGGTAGTTAATTTCAATAGTTAAATAAACGAACAAACGGAATAAGCTATCAATTTATATCCATTGCAGACCTTATCCCGTGAATCGTACTTATAACCAAGTAAATTGGCGTACAAATATAAGAAAAATGGGTAAACACAATAATTCCAGCAATCTTAATGTTACTAACACTCTTTCCACAAGGCCATACCAACCTTCTGTTCAATATAATAGAAATTAGTCACCTGTTTAAAAAAGTATAATTCTAAATAAGCGTAATCCATAGATTCTATATTGATAAAAAGCTGAAAAAACGCACCTACGCTTTTTCACCGATAACATCATTAGTATTTATTTTCAGTGTTTTTACCCTTTTCGGCACCTCCCATTTAGTTTATGTTTGCATTATCAAAATCAACCAAAAAAACTTAAACATTAAAAATATGAAAACAATGATGAACCAACTTTTGGAATCGCTAAGGAAAAGGGTTACCGATAACTTGGCCACCATAAGGGCAAACGAGAAAGAAATCAGGAATCTACTGGCTGAACCTCTATCTAATCAGCGCTCATACAATCTGTCCAACAGGCAATCGCTAAGCAAAAAGATTCTGAGTGAAAATGCCGAGAATCTGAAAATTCAGAATATGATTGTGGCATTCCTCAATAATTACAAGGATATTCCAGAGTATACCCAGCTACTTGATTCGATAAATAATTTTGAAAAAGGATTGGCTACAAATAACGAAAGCGAGAATGAGAAGAAGGTAAACGAAAGTGTTCAGAACCACAAAAACAAAGGTTCACAACCAATCACTGAAAAAGAGAACAACCACACTACGAGCAAAATAGAGCAACCAAAAAGCACCGAAGTAATTGCAGAAAAAGTAGTTGAATCGCTGTTTGAGCTAACCGCATCGGGTAAACTTGCATACAATAGAGCGCACCCTAAATACAGAGATCAAAAATTCTTCAACCGCTTGCTTGACTATCATACCCAAAGAGAAGAGTATGAAATTTGCGCCAAACTAATGAAGACAAGGGATTAATAGGGCCTGGTAACCTATTAAAATTAGCCCTACAGGTTAAAATAGCGGATGGTATCTTTTAGCCTATCGGCAAAAGATTTCAACTCCTCGGAGCTTGAAGCCATCTGCTGACTTGTTTCGGCGTTTTGCTGAACAAATTGGTTGAGCTGTTGAATGGCATTATTCACCTGATCGGCACCAGATGATTGCTCCATACTCGCTGCGCTAATTTCCTGCACCAATTTGGCAGTTTCTTCAATATCGGGTATAAGGGTTTCTAAAAGTTTTGCCGAACCCTCGGTAACCCCAACGCTTTTCGAGGCTAACGATACAATCTCGTCTGCGGCAATCTTACTACGTTCTGCAAGCTTACGAACCTCGGCCGCAACAACAGCAAATCCTTTTCCGTGTTCCCCTGCTCGAGCAGCCTCTACGGCTGCATTTAAAGCTAGGATATTGGTTTGAAATGCAATATCATTGATGATACTAATTTTTTCGGCAATATTCCGGATAGATACCAAGCTCTCCTTTGACGCTGCACCAACCTTTTGAACACCCTGTGAGACCTTACTTGATATGGTGTTAGTCCGTTGAGCATTTTCAGTATTCTGCTGGATGTTTGCGGCCATCTCCTCCATAGACGATGATACCTCCTCTACCGATGATGCCTCTGAATGAGCATCCTCCGAAAGCTTTTGTGAGACATCACTTAGCAGCAGGCTAGAACTTGCCAATTTCTCCACATTATCATCAATCTCACCCACTACTTTCGACAAATTTTCTTTGATTTTTTGGGTTGCACAAACTAATTGTCCCAAATCAATCCTGGGATTAATGCATTGGCTATCAACATCAATTTTCAAGTTGCCGTCAGCCAGCTCGTTTAATTTTTCTACAGCACTGGCCAAGGGGCGGACCACCTTTATAGATCCGTAGTAGAAACAAACAACACTAAAAGCAATATTGATAAAAGTAATTAGCAAGTTAACGGGTGTATTCCCGTCGAAAAACTTATACTTCACCCCTATGGTAAACATCAAAAAGAGAAGGTTTATAAGCCAGATAATGCCAACTTTTACAAAAACCGAATTCTTGAAAAATCGGGTGAGCAGTATGGCTGCAACAGAACCCGCTGCTACGATACTTATAAAATTGCTTACAAAAAAATTCATATGGAATATTTTAACTTATTTCATATCGGGACACGTTACCTACCGAGTTTAAAATTATTAAAAAAAGGGATTATTCAATAATCCCAATCATTAATTATGACATAAACCTATTAACTTAGAGCTAATCCAAATAGAGCTAACATTAATCTTCGTGTGCAAGATTTTTAATCGATTCCACAAGCGAAGCGATATCGCTTGATGACAAGTAAATATTATCCTTAAACCTTCGATAACGTTCTGTTGTGTTTGCCTCCTCCTCAACATAAAGTCTAAAGGTATAAAGCCCCTCGCCTAATCCCTTATTAATGGCTATTCTATCAACCTTATGTTCTAAATTACGCTTAAACCTATTGCTTACTAAGTAACCTATTCCATTTCCAATTATCTGCAATATGCCTTTCCTATTATAATCCACAATATGAGCCAGCTCATGCCCAATTACCCCAACGCGTGCCTCGAATGGAACATTTTTCAGAAGGGGTGCCTTTAGTCTATTTTTAGACTCATTAATAAGGATTGAATAGCGCCTATTCTCCTGCTTGCGGAATATATTCCATACACTTGGCAGGGCAGCCATTGTAGTAGATATGTTACGGGTTTTAAAGCTAATATGGGTTTTCTCTAAATTGGGGTAGTACATCAGGGCAGCCAGGATAGAATGCTCAAAGTTGGAGACTATTTCTTTGTTATTGAGTAGCTCCTTACGCAACGAATCTTTATGTTCATCAACCCATTCGGGGCTAGGTATGGGATCGAACTGTGCTAATACCGGGTTGATACTAAAAATAAAAAAGGAGAGAAGTGAAGTTGCTAAATACCTAATAAACATACTTGTAATTAAATTTCATGAATCGATTTGTAGTAACTTACAAACTCGTTTGGGATTGATGGTTCGTTAGCAAAGAAAGCAAAAACGGTTGATCCGCTACCCGACATACTTGCATATACGGCACCTAATTCATAAAGTTTATTTTTTATTTGTTCCACTACAGGATACACAGGAAAAACAATGTTCTCAAAATCATTGGATATATTTTCTCTCCAATGGGTTACGGGAAAATTCCCAATATCGTTGAGGTTAAAGTGGGCAGGCTTGGGTTTACACTCTTTGTATGCCAATCCAGTGTTTACATGCACTCCTGGATTAACAAGCATAAGGTATCCGCTTAGGTTAATATTTATTGGTTCAAGAACCTCGCCACGACCCTTTCCAAGGTATGGTTTATTTTTCAGAAAAAAGGGGCAGTCGCTTCCCAGTTCAAGGGCTATCCTCTCCAACTCTATTGCAGGCAATGGATTGCTAGCCATATCGTTATACATCTTTAAGGCAAAAGAACCATCGGCTGATCCCCCGCCCAAACCAGCACCCATAGGAATTTGTTTATGCAGATGCACCTCAACCTTTGGCAATGGTGTGTGTTGGTTTAACAGGTGGTATGCTTTAACACAAAGATTATCATCAAAATTTCCATCAACCGATAGCCCCGATTGGCTAAACTTTATTGCTTTGTTTAAATGCTTGGAGGGAATTACCTCAAGAATATCGCAGAGAGAAGGAATTGGATAAAATATGGTTTCGATATTGTGAAATCCGTCCTTACGCTTACCGGTAATATAAAGTCCAATATTTATTTTGGCGTTGGGAAAGGCTATCATACGTTGTGCTTTTGCACAAAGATAGCAAGCAAATACCGGTAATCAAATTGATATTGCAGGGACGTAAAAAAAAAATCTATGCAAGCAATGCAGCTCCAACAATCCCTGCATTATTTAGCAAGGTAGCAGCCTCGACTCGACAATTAGTGCTGATCTGTTCCCTAAACTTATCTAACTTTTTACTGGTTCCACCACCTAGTATAATAAGATCAGGGTAAAAAAGTTGCTCAAGGTAAATTAAATACTTATTGAAACGTTTTCCCCAGGTTATCCAGTCGAGCTCCTCACGTTTACGGGTAGAATCGGACGTAAAGTGTTCACCTTTTTTTCCATTCTTCATATAAATATGACCTAACTCCGAATTTGGAATCAGGTTGCCCTTATTGAAAATGGCCGACCCAATTCCTGTGCCAATGGTCAGGAATATGGCCAATCCTTGAAAATCTTTTACTGCACCAAATTTGAGCTCAGCAAAGCCAGCCGCATCGGCATCGTTATTCACATTAACCCTGCAACCAGTTGCATCGGAAAAAAGTTTGTTGGCATCAACCCCAATAAAATTTTTGTCGATATTAGAAGCTGTTTGCACTATTCCGTTCTGCAGCACGGCGGGGAACCCGCAGCCAATTTGCCCACGCCAATTAAAATGTGTAACCAGATTGGAAACTGTTTGCACGGTCTCGTCAATTGTAGCTGGTTGCGAAGTGGGGATCCTGTACCTATCGGTAGTGAATTCGCCAGTGATTGTATTTACAATCGCACCCTTGATTGCCGAACCTCCTATATCAATACCAAGCACCTCCATAATATTTTCTGTATTAGTTTTCGGCCGAATCCTTTTCGGTTTTCGCTCCTTGCACCACAACAACTAACTCTCCCTTTACACCCTTGACCTCGAAATGAGCAATTAGTTCATCCACTGTGCCTCGTACAGTTTCCTCGTGCATTTTGCTTATCTCTCTCGATACGCTGGCCATTCTCTCTCCACTCAATATTGACGACAGCTGCTGTAAGAGTTTTACCAAACGGAATGGAGATTCGTAAAAAACAATGGTTCTCGGCTCGTTCTTCAAAGCTTCAATACGTTTATTCCGCCCTTTCTTTTGGGGTAGAAAACCCTCGAAAATAAACCTATCGCAAGGAATCCCACTATTTACAATGGCCGGAACAAATGCTGTTGCCCCGGGCAAGCAATCAACCTCAATACCTTTCTCAATGCAAGTTCGAATAAGGAGAAATCCGGGATCGGAAATCCCCGGAGTGCCAGCATCGGATATTAACGATATGTTTTGTCCCATAGCAATACGCTCGGCAATTTGCTCAACAGTGCGATGCTCGTTAAACTTGTGATGCGACCAAAGGGGTGCTTTAATATCGAAATGCTTTAGCAGTACACCGCTAGTGCGAGTATCCTCGCTAAGTATAATATCTGATTGCTGGAGCACCTTTATGGCCCTTAGGGTTATATCGTCGAGATTCCCAATGGGTGTGGGCACTATATACAGTTTGCTAGTCATACAATAACTTTCTTCGAACCAAATCTATAAGTTGATTTGCTGCTTCATTATTCTCGTCCCACGAGAAGTTTTCCTGGATGTAAATAAGGGCATCATTAATATCATCAAAACTATTGAGCTGTTTAATCGATCGCGCGTACAGTTCAGCATTTCCGTTGAATAGCTCCTTGGTAAAAAGAAATTTATCGTTTATTCCAATGGCTTTTGTGAGGTCCGATATGGGCTTATTCTTGAGGTGCGAAGCAATATCCTTTTTGCCTGAGCCAAGAACCTCATTTCGGAACTTTTTTTTGCCTTGGAATTTTTCTGCCAATATTGGGGTTGATGTCTCTCTTTTACCATTACTCTCAGTATCAATATCAACAGCTGACTCTTCCGACTCGCTATACATTTCGCTAATTTCTGCCTCAGAGTAACCGGCGTCAACTTCAGGTTCGCCCTTTTCTGCTCCCTTTGGCTCTTCATCAAGTGCAAAATCCATATCAACATCGGTCATCTCAACTTGGTTTTGCTGATCGACGGATTGTTCCTCAATATTTTGAATATCTTCAGAAACAGATTCAGTATTGCGATCATCAACCTCCACTTCCTTTGCTTGGGACAATTCTGAAACGTTTGGGGGTGTTTCCTTGCGCCTCATCTCCGGTTGAGTATCGGAATGTTTACCTGAAAATTTTTCAGCAACAATTGGCTTTGGGGATTCTGCCTGTCCAAAGAGAACGAGTTCATAGGTACTCCTAAGCTTCCCCAGCAGTATATCACGTTCAATAGCCGATAAGGTTTCCCTCTCAATTTCAACATTTATAAGTTCTTGCACGTTGGCCAAACGCTCAAGTACTAATTTAAAATTATTCTTATTACCCATAGTTCAAATTATTCTGTATGCAAAATTAAGAATTTGCTTACTTTTGTAAAACTAACGAGATTATTTCGATTTATTACTATGCTTTTTATTGAAAATTCCTTAGGTGGTGCAAACCGCAAGGGTTGGATTGAGGTTGTTTGTGGCTCGATGTTCTCAGGTAAAACCGAGGAGCTAATTCGCAGGTTAAAACGTGCAAAATTTGCCAAGCAACGGGTTGAAATTTTTAAACCCCAGATCGATACACGGTATTCTGAAGAAGAGGTGGTTTCGCACGATGCCAACTCAATACCCTCTACTCCTGTAACATCATCGGGGAATATTCTATTGCTCGTTTCGGATGTTGATGTTGTGGGCATTGATGAGGCTCAGTTCTTCGATAATAATCTGGTTGATGTATGCAATAAGCTGGCCGATCAGGGTATCAGGGTTATTGTTGCTGGGCTCGATATGGACTTTAAGGGTAAGCCTTTTGGCCCAATTCCCCAAATTATGGCAAGCGCCGAATATGTTACCAAAGTTCACGCCATTTGCGTTAAATGCGGCGATTTGGCTCAGTTTTCTCATCGTCTCTCCGATACCGAAAAGCTTGTGGTACTTGGTGAGACCGATGTTTACGAACCTCTCTGCAGAACTTGCTTTAATAGGGCAACTCATAAAAAATAAGCAGTGTAAATCATGATTCCCAACTTGAAAAAGTTGAGAGTTCTGAGAGTGCCTAAAGTTTAAAGTGTCACAAGTTACGATAGGTTCTCTATGTGTTTAATTAGTCGGAAGACAGAAGTCGGAAGTCGGAAGACAGAAGTCGGAAGACAGAAGACAGAAGACAGAAGTCGGAAGTCGGAAGACAGAAGTCGGAAGTCAGAAGTCAGAAGTCAGAAGTCGGAAGACGCCTGCCTTATGAGACTGCCGCTAAAAAGTATCCTTAATATTCGCTGTAGGATTGTTGGCTACCTATTGAGAAAGGGGGTTTACTTGATAGCTTCCTTTACATTTGAAAAGTTAAATGGTAATAAAAACTTAGCATCCTCTACCACAACAACCTTGTTTTTGCCAACCATTATAGTAGTATATGGTTTACGGCCAATATTCTGAGTCTCAATCATTACCTGACGACAAGCGCCACAGGGGGAAACAGGTTCGGCTATGGGATTTTCTTTGAAACTAGCCGTTACAGCCATTGCCTTAACTGGCACTCCAGGATATTTTGAACCGGCATAAAAAAGAGCAACTCGCTCAGCACAAAGGCCTGATGGATATGCTCCATTCTCTTGGTTACTTCCCAAAACTATTTCGTTATTATCGAGCAGCACGGCCGCACCCACGGCAAACTCTGAGTAAGGTGAATAGCTATTGGCTAATGCTTCTTTTGCTTTGTGGGTTAACTCCCTATACTCGGCAGGAAGTTCATTAACACTCTCGTACTCTTTATATTGAAAAACAAGTTCTTTACTTTTTGTCATCGTAATACATTTAAATTATGCAAATACCCTATTGGGGAACGATTCAAAGATACAAAAAAGCTGATATTTAATCATAAATCGTATCTGATATGCAATATATCCAATACTAGAGCCTAACAATAAAACATAAATTCTCTAATTTGTGTTCTCAGTGGCGGAATAAAATAGCCTACGGCTAATTTAAATCTCACTAAGCAAAGACGCAAACCAGTACATTAAAGTTAAAAAGTAGTCAAATCTAAGGTAAAATGAAGTTGAGATGCTATATTTGAACCAAATATATATATTTATGCGAGGAGGTAAAATTGCATTTTTGTCGTTGCTACTAGGATTAACCATAATCTCGGCTAACGCTCAAATTACCAGACAAGAGTACATAAAGCAATACCAAAAATTGGCCATAGGTCAAATGGAAAAATACGGTGTCCCAGCCAGCATTATTATGGCCCAGGGGATACTGGAAAGCGGAACTGGCAATAGCAGATTGGCCGTAAAAGCCAATAACCATTTTGGCATTAAGTGCCATAGTACATGGACAGGACCTCGCATATACCATGACGATGATGCAAAGGGTGAGTGTTTCAGAAAATACAGAAATCCAGAGCGATCGTACTCCGATCATTCAGAGTTTTTAAGAGGTGCACGACGATACGCTTTTCTTTTCGATCTTGATCCTACTGACTACAAGGGATGGGCATATGGGCTAAGCAAAGCAGGATATGCCACCGATCCAACCTACCCCTCGAAACTTATCAGAATTATTGAAGAGGAGAAACTCTATCAACTGGACAAAGGCGTTGATATCCAAATTGAATCACCCACAGTGGGTATGGGCGAATTGCTCGATCCCGATAGCTACACTATTGATATACACAACCAACGGAAAATTTATCTTCGCAATAGGATTAAGTACATAATAATTAAGAAGGGCGATAACTACCAGAGTATTACCAAGGAGATGGATTTAATGCCTTGGCAACTGGCCAAATACAATGATATTAAAAGGAATGCACGCCTTGAAGAGGGTCAAGAAATTTACATACAGCCCAAGCGACGCAGAGCCGAACGTAACCATCCGCTACATGTGGTTGAGGAGGGAGAATCTCTGTACGATATTTCGCAAATGTACGGTATTAGGTTAAAGTCGCTTTACTACCGCAATAGAATAGATGAGAACCATACCCCCGAACCTGGCGAAAAGATATTCCTGAGAGGACGAAAACCAAAGCAATAGAATTAGAAATTACTTGAAGAAGTATCCTTCTCCACACCTAAACCCTTTCAGAAAATCGGCAATGGGTAATCGGCGCTTGCCTGCTATCTGCAACTCAAGCACTCTCAGATTTCCATTACCACAACCAACCTCAAGGTAGGTTTTACCATCGCTGAATATTTTTCCAATTTCATCCGATTTGGTTGAAGCAGTAAGTTCTGATCTAAAAATCTTAACCCCAACAGCATCGCTATTGATGCTATGGAGTTCACACCATGCAGCAGGATATGGGCTAAGCCCCCTGATAAAATTGTGCACTTTGCCAGCGGGGTGTGACCAGTCAATTCGTGTAGTCTCCTTAAAAAGTTTAGGTGCAGTTTTAATTGCTCCTTCCGACCCCAAAAGTTCCAACTGGGGAGTTGGTTTAATCTGCTCAGTAGCTATGGCTTGGACTGTTTGCTCAACTAAGTGGGCTCCAGCTTGCATCAGTTTATCGTGCAGTTCACCCGCTGTTTCATCATCGGCAATGGGTACCTCTTTCTGCAATAGGATATTTCCCTTGTCAATCTCTTGATCGATGAAGAAGGTAGTTACACCTGTAACCTTATCGCCATTAATTACAGCCCAGTTGATAGGTGCAGCACCTCGATAATTGGGGAGTAATGATGCATGCAGATTAAAAGTACCCAAACGAGGCAAGCGCCATACCACCTCGGGCAACATCCTAAATGCCACTACAATTGCCAAATCGGGTTTTAAGAACTTAATCTGATCGATAAATTGGGGATCTCTCAACTTATCTGGTTGAAAAATGGGCAGATTACTAGCCAAGGCATACTGTTTTACTGCCGATTGGTGGATCTTTTGTCCCCTACCGGCGGGTTTATCGGGGACAGTAACCACGCCCACAATATTATACCCCTCTTGATGCAACAACCGTAATGGTTCTACAGCAAAATCGGGAGTACCCATATATACAATCCTAAGCTGCTTGGCGTTTGGCATTAACAAAGTCTTATTTATTTTCTCTATTGGAATTAGGTGGTGGTAGAAGGATTAGGTGATGCCCCATCCTATCGCGCTTAGTGCGCATATAAAACTCATTATCCTCGAGTGGGGGCACCTCAATGGGTACATTTTCAACCACCTCAAGGCCATACCCTTCGAGCCCTTTGCGCTTAATTGGATTGTTGGACATAAGGCGCATTTTACCTACACCCAACTCGCGAAGGATGCTAGCTCCTACACCAAAATCGCGTTCATCGGGGAGATAGCCTAGCTCAATGTTTGCGTCCACAGTATCAAAACCTTCCTCCTGCAACTTGTATGCGTGAATCTTATTGAATAGTCCAATGCCCCTACCCTCTTGGTTTAGGTAAACAAGTACTCCCTTGCCAGCTTTCTCTATCATCTCCATTGCCAGCTGCAGCTGGGTTCCACAATCGCAGCGTTTTGAGTGAAAAATATCGCCAGTAACACATGACGAGTGCATTCGAACCAATATGGGCTCATCGGGTTCCCAAGTTCCCTTTACAAGGGCAATGTGCTCAATATTCTGATATTTTTGCCTAAAGGCAACAGCCTCAAACTGCCCGTGAGCTGTGGGTAGCTTTGCCCTTTTACCCATTTCAACTAAACTTTCGAGCTTAAGTCTATATGCAATAAGATCTTGTATCGAAATAATTTTCAGATCGAACTTTTTAGCAATCTCTAGCAACTCAGGTAAACGAGCCATTGTTCCATCATCGTTCATGATCTCAACTAACACACCTCCAGGACTCAGACCCGCCAAACGTGTTAAATCTACCACCGCCTCAGTATGACCCGCACGCCTAAGAACGCCTTTTTCTCTGGCCTTAAGCGGGAATATATGGCCTGGCCGAGCCAAATCTTCGGGTATGGTATCAGGATCAACCAAGGCCTTTAAGGTTTTAGCCCTATCGGAGGCAGAAATACCCGTTGTACATCCTTGCCCAATTAAATCAACCGATACGGTGAAAGGGGTTTGGTGTAACGCAGTGTTATGGCCTACCATAAGATCCAAATCGAGCTCCTTACATCGCTCCTCGGAAAGGGGGGCACAAATCAGGCCTCGCCCATGCTTAGCCATAAAGTTTACAATTTCGGGCGTAACAAGCTCAGCTGCTGCTACAAAATCGCCCTCGTTCTCTCGGTCTTCATCATCAACAACAATAATGATTTTACCCGCTTTGATATCGGCAATTGCCTCATCAATGGTATTTAGCTTACTGATTTCGTTGGGTTGGTTGCCAAACATTGCTATTTACTCCTTTAAAATATTTAATTAGCCCAACTAGTAGGGCCAGGTTCATACTAAAAAAATGGGTTACAAATCGAAAAAGTGATATGTGTAGTTTAAAACTTTTCAATATAAAATCAATCAAAGGGATTGAAAGTATAATAACTATACCAACGAGCACGCCATGAAAAAATTGGCTTTGAAACGAAAGGGCTATGGTGCTAATAGCAGTTAGCAACAAAAGAATGGGGCCAAACCAGCGAATCACTTTGTGCGAAAAGAACGAAAAGGCAACTGGTTTTGTTGGCGGCCAAAGCAATGCAGCAAACTGCCAAAGATTTTGAAAATTACCCGTTCCAATCCTCACCTTACGGCGGAACTCCTCGGTTAGCCTATTGGAAACATCCTCGGTGGCCAATGCATTAAGGTTGTTGATACTCCTTTTGCCCTGTTCTATTACCTTCATGCTGATATAAAAATCGTCGACTAGAAAGTTGGAGGGAGGCGAACAAAACAACTCCTTGCGTATGGCATAACACCCTCCAAATGGGCCAATCATTGATCCCCACAACAATCCTTCGCGATGCTTAATCATAACCTCATGGGTTATGTAAGTACTCTCTTGGATTGAAATTCCGCTTTTGCTCAACCCTTTGTTTACCATTCGCGAATCGACAAGACCCACATTGGGATCCTTGAAATACTTCACCAACTCGAACACTGTAGATGGATTAAACATCACATTGGCATCGGTTGATATGATTATGGGGAACTTGGCCATCGCAAGCAGATGATTTACAATGGCAATTTTACCTTGCCTTTGATTGAACTCCACAAAGGAGATATGAGGATACCTGCTTGCGTAGTCACTGAGAATGCTATTGGTTCTATCGTTTGAGCAGTCGGAACCTACTATGATTTCGAGCTTATCGAGTGGATAATTGGAGGCTATAATACTTTCGAGCTTTGCTTGAATTACAGATTCCTCGTTATGGGCTGCCATTAAAACCGATACTTGTGGAAGCTCATCATTTGAGGAAAAACACATATAATTGAGCCTTTTGTTTATCGCCAGCAACCACAAAAGGATAGGGTACAAAATGTACGAGTGAATTAGTAGAAACACGGAAATAATGAAAAGAATTAACACCTCGGCTCAATTATTTTCCGCAAAATTACTAAAAAGAATTGCTATTCTAGCGATAGGCCGAATGAATGTTTTGGCTAGATGCTTAAGAACCTATTTTTGAATATTTTGCTTGTAAAAGTTATAAAGATCAGAAGTAAGCTTAAGGTTATCAAAATTCGACAGAGCAAAAGCTTTAGCGTCCTTACCCATTTCAATTACCTTTGCTTTATCGAGCAGCAACTTTTCAAGCGCAACAACAAAATCGTCGGGTGAATCGGCAATAAGAATATGTTTGCCATCCTGAGCATCAATCCCCTCGGCCCCAATGGTAGTGCTAACTATGGCTTTGCCTAGGGTCATCCCTTCCACAATTTTAACTCTCATTCCACTACCGGTAAGCAATGGAACCACCATAATCCCCTTAGAGCGAATAAACTGAGCTGCGTCTGGCACCTCGCCACAATAGGTTATGTTGGGGTGTTCAATAATTTGTTTTACCAATGATCTTGGGGCGTTTCGACCAGCAATGTAAAAGCGGGTGTTGGGGAATTTTGCCAAAATCAATGGCCAGCAATGGTTCAAAAACCACATTATACCCTCCTGGTTGGGCATCCAATCGAGACCACCCAAATGAAAAATCGATGGGTGTTCAAAATCGGAATTAACACTGCCTGCTGGGGAAAGGCTCAAATCGTAACCTACCTGACTAACAAATGTTTTCCCATTAAACCCCATCTTACTTAGCATCTGGGCATCGCGATTAGTAATGGGGACAAGCCAATCGATCTGACCTAAGGCATCATGCTCCATCCGGGAGATCCGTTGAGCCAGCTTGGCAAAGTACCATCTTTTGATTGGGTTTAGTTGATTCTGCGAGGCCCGATTCCATATCTCCCACTCCACATTATGTGCTCGTAATGAAATGGGACCTGAAAAATACTTTCGAATTACTTTGATATATGGCGCAAGGTAAAGGCCCTCAAGTTGTACTACATCAAACCTATTAGCCCTAAGCTGTTGCGCTACAATGTGCCGATAGCGCTTCGCTTCAAAGCGTACGGCATTGTAGGGTTTTTTCGAGAAAAGCAGGTTACCAATTGCCCTAAAAAGCGAAATATGCGTGTTTACATCCACAGTAACAATATCTGTGGATTTTATAAAATCGGGAGGAAACGCCTCCTTAGAGCCAGGATGCTTAGGTGTACTCATTGCAACAAGCGAAACCTTAGCGCCAGCATTCACCAATCCCTTAAGCATATTGTAAGTGGCAAGTGCTCCGCCATCCTTAGGCGGGTAAGGAATTTTATTAGCTAAAACAAGAATTCTCATCTACGATCTCTTGAAAAACTGCTTGGCCTTACTATGGAATGACACAAACTTCTTGAGGGTGTTAATATAGAAATCTGCATTCATTATAACCGAATCGGTTGTTGCCTTATACGATAGGAAAATCCCAAGCGGTAGAAGAATAAATGAAGATACCCACATTCCCACATGTGGATCCCAAAGTAGCTCGCGTGCAAATTTCTCGCCCGTCAATGAGATTACATAGTAGACCACAAAGAATAAAACTGATATAACCACGGGCATACCCAGACCACCTTTCCTGATTATGGCTCCTAAGGGAGCTCCAATAAAAAAGAATACGAAGCATGCGAACGACAGGGAAAATTTTCGGTGCCACTCGATGGTGTGCCTAGTCATATACTTACTTCGGGTGGTAAGCTCATGAGCTGTAGTGCTAACCGAACTCTTTGCAGATCGGGCCGTTGAAATTGCTCTAGCCAAGGTGGTCTCCTGGGCCTTTTCGGGTAATCTATTGAAAAGCGAGTCCTTGTTAAACGTGTATGTTACAACGGCAGCACTATCGCGAGTGAGGTAAAATGGATTTTGAAAGAGTGAATGTTTTAGCAAATTGTTTTTTGCTGTTTCTCTCCGCTTAGCTATCTCAACACTCATGGAGTCGCGTGCTTTGGTAAGCTGTGTAAGGTTTAGCGCATGAAAACTACTTTTAAAAAGATCGTCCCCACTGCGTTCAAGGCCAAATCCCTGCAGTTCAAGGAGTACCACTTGCTCTTGAAATGAATTACGGCGAGCAGGGAACTTGCGATTGTCGGTACGTCTCACGGCACGGCTTTCGAGCATCTCCACGTAGGTATAACCGTTGTATAGGGTTATCACCATATATTTCTCGTCGTTGGTTAAACGCATATAGCCCGAATCGGCCACGGTAACCATTAGGTTTCCATCTTTTGAGCGATGATCATATATTAACACATTGCGCATTAGATTGGTTTTTGGATCCCTATCTGCAATTTTTATGCTGTAACCCTCAATATCATTATTAAACACACCAACCTTAATCTGCAGCTCGGGTCGTTGCTGCCTAACATCCCAAAGCAGCGTGCTCATCTTAAGGTTTGTGAATGGCATCACGTTGTTAGAGAAGAAAAATGCTCCCATTGAAATCAAAATCGTTACTATGATTAGGGGTCGCATTATGCGTGGCAATGAAATTCCTGCTGATTTCATGGCCAACAGCTCGTTATTCTCGCCCAAATTTCCAAGGGTCATGAGCGAAGCAAGCAAAGTAGATAAGGGTAAGGCCATTGGAACAAGGCTAGCCGAAGCGTAAAGTAATAGCTCGGCAATTACGTGCACATCAAGCCCCTTGCCCACCAAATCATCGATATACTTCCACAAAAACTGCATGAGCAGAATGAACATGACAATAAAAAAGGTCATGATCATTGGCCCCAAGTATGATTTTAGAATGAACCAGTGCAGTTTTTTCACTTTAGCAATGATTTAATTGTTGGCAAAAATAGGAAAATTGAATGTAAACCAAGATTTGATGAGCTAAATAATAAAAAAACAAACGCAATGCATCAGCATAATGATACATTGCGATTGGGGAAAGATTATCCAATTGCTCAAACTTGCCTATATACCTAGAATCCTTTTCAGCTCTGCAATCTGGCTATTCCAAAGCGATATGGCCTCCTCCACATCATTATCAACGAGTTGCTCTGTAACATACAAGGCTATTCCTCCCGTTATTTCATCGGGGGTAATTCTAAACTCGAAGTAGGCCTCTTCGTCCTTGGGGGCACCCCCATCGATCCAACGAAATCGGATACATTTATTCTCTTTTTTATGGACCATCTCTGCTTGACTCTCGGAGCTATCCCAAATAAAGGTGAAAATATTGCCGTTGAGGTTAACATCATCGGCAAACCACTCAGATAATCCAGAGGGAGTGCTCAACCTATTGAAAAGAATACTTTGCGAGGTGTTTAGCGTAAACTCAAGTTCGATCTTATTATTCACATCCACGTTTTCCATAACTCTACATTTTTCTAAAGGTTTCTTTTGGGAAACCAAATTCTGTCTATTGTTCCTTTCTGCAATATAAACTATTTTTTGGTAAAATTTATATAGATAATCTATTTTTTATTAACAAGACAAAGGCTTGTGTGTTAATAACAACCAAGAAACAACGCCCTAAGCCCATGAATTATATGTTTCATTTTTTTTGATAAACGTTTGGGGTATAAAAAATATTTCATACTTTTGCCCCGCAAATTTGATGGCGAGGTAGTTCAGCTGCCTGCCTGCCGGTAGGCAGGGTTAGAGCGAATGATTCATAATCATGAGGTCGGCGGTTCATCGGAAAGATTCTTTAAATAATGGCGAGGTAGCTCAGCTGGTTAGAGCGCATGATTCATAATCATGAGGTCGGCGGTTCAAGCCCGCCTCTCGCTACAGAAACCCACTGATTATCAGTGGGTTTTCTATTACCAGTGTCTCATTCAGTGTCTTTTTTTTCAAAATCTTTCCCTTTTTTAATTAAAAACATATTACAACAACACTTCAGTATATACTCCTAGTTTAGAGGTGATTTTAAATACAACCTAAGAAATTACATCATTATCTACATCCCCACAACCCCATATCTAAACACAAGAGAATTGGTCTTAAAAACAACTTTTAAATAAGCATCACTAGGCTCAAATCCATAGTGTAGATAAAACAGGTCGGTACTTTCTGGTTCATCGTTGCGTGTAATAACATTCCGTAGATTAGAAGCTGTCTCAAAATCTTGTGACTTAAGCGCAAGATTCATTTCATACTCCAAGTACTGTTTAAATGAATTCTTGGTTTTAAACTCTAAAACAATTCTTCTCCGATACTCAAAATTATCCACCTTGGTGTGGACAAACTTCACACTTGTCCATTTTGCCATAAATCCTTTTTTCAATTCTTCGAACCTGTCGGAATTAGGTGCATTCAAAAACAGTGTGTCAATACCTTCACTAAGATTTTTTTGGATTGATTCGTCTATCATATTCATTGTTATAAGAATTTATCACGTTAATATAGATTATCAAAATCATAGTTGGTCATTACATTATTCATAAAAACAACGCCCTCTTTCGTATTCATTCCGTTTTTTTTCCAGTCCCGTTTTGCCCCCGCTTTATCACCTAGCATATATCTTGCAGCACCTCTGTATGGGTACACCTCATCAGAATCGGTGTATAATTTAATGGCTTCATCAAAATCCATCTTGGCTAATTCATGCTTTCCAAGGATAAATAATATAACACCTCTTGAATAATAAAACCATTCATCTTGATTTATATCAATTGCTTGGTTTAGTTCTATTAACCCACCATCCAAATCACCTAATTGGCACTTACAAAGACCTCTATGATAGTATGCATAATAATGACGAAAATCGATTTCAATTACCTTGGTAAAGTCTTGTATTGCTCCAGTAAAGTCTTTTAATTCATACCTTATTTTTGCCCTTAAATCAATTGCATTGATATTATCGGGAGTAATCTCTAAGGCTTTGTTAACATCATTCAATGCTCCCTCAAGATTTCCATTACGATGTCTTAGCCATGCTCTAAACTGATGTGTTCTTTCTGATGATGGATTAACTCCTACTGCTTTAGTGGCATATTCTTCTGCACCTTCATTGTCGTCTCTAAAAAGACAAATTCTAGCCATTCCAAAATATCCATCAATAAAATCTGGTGCAATCTCTAATGCCTTTTTGTATAGTTTTTCTGGTTCATCAATTTCTCCATCCCACAATAGTTGGTCGCCAAGCAAGTCATAAACCTCAACAAATGCTGGGTCTAGTTCAAGGGTTTTTCTATAGTCATCTAAGTAATCTTTATTTGCCCATGACTTTGCTTTGCCCCTATGGTAATATGCCAATGCCAAATTAGGGTCTAAATCAATGGCTTTATTGAAATCCTCTATTGCACCAGCATAATCATCAACGTTATGCTTGGCAATGCCTTGGTTGAGGTGATATTCTGTGGTACTTGTCATTCAATATTCTTAGTGTCTCGATAAAATTGGTGTTCCATATTGCAGCCTCCACAATAATTCTAAAGATTTAGCATTCTGTGGGTAGTTGTCAAATATTGATTCAATCCTTTTATATATTTCACCATTTTCTGTGTCATCAAAATCAAAATATGAAATTGCCCATCTCTTTTCAAATCCCTCCATTGTTGACCTGTTAACAATATTAAGAGTGCCTGTTCTTTTGTTTGAACA
Organism: Bacteroidales bacterium UBA2295; assembly: GCA_002345825.1. Classification (GTDB taxonomy): domain Bacteria; phylum Bacteroidota; class Bacteroidia; order Bacteroidales; family Tenuifilaceae; genus Perlabentimonas. The sequence goes on along the minus strand of DDWD01000152.1, from coordinate 369 downwards.
ATTTATTTCCTGTAAAATCCTTTCTCTTAAACCATAAGAAGGACGAATACCATCAGTGTTTTTTATATAACCACCAATACCATTATAAACAATAGTAAATCCCTCTTTCTCAACTTTACAAATACCATTCAAATCCTTTCTTTGCTTAACCAAATTTGAGATTGGCACTTCTTTAGAAAGTAAATTCGTTTTAGTATTAATTAAATTCTCAAATGATAAATTCGTCCATATCCAATATAAACCTCTGTGACCAGTTGGAAGTTTCTCTATACTAGATTTTCTGAAATCATCTAGTCTGCAAAAAGTTTTCAGTTGAGATTCAAAAATCTCGTTTATTAAAAAAACCATTTTAGTATTACTATTTATAAT
>DDWD01000139.1 GCA_002345825.1 Bacteroidales bacterium UBA2295 | reverse complement strand
GGTGTGAGTTTCCCAATATCAACGTACCAAATATAACCCGAAACATTGTTATATCCCATTTTTTCAATCATACGAACGTAGCGCTGAACCTGTTTTGCGTAGGCTGGCACTTCGGCTCCAAACTTAAAATCAACTACAATGGTTTTGGTTGGGCTAAACATAACCCTGTCGGGGCGATAACTATGACCGTTGGGCGTTAGTATTGATTTTTCGGTTTTTACCTGCCAGGTTCCCGAGAACCAATCGGCAAAGGGGTCGCTGTTGAGTGTTTGTTCAATTTTTGATTTTAAACTCCCTGCCAATTGGTGATCGATAATACCATCGACCACAGCTTTGTGAATAGCTCTATCTATATCGGCAATGGTGAGAATGTTTGAGAAAAGTTCGTGCATAACCTTGCCATGCTCCAATGGGGCAAATCGGTCAATTGGTGCTGATGCAAAGAAATCTTCCGACTCCATTTTTAGTTTAATCCCGCTGTAATCGCTGCCCACGGGGTAGTTATCCATTGTCCATTGACTAGTCCCTTTTTGAGTTTTTCCGTCAACAACCTGTTCGTAAATTTTTTCTCCAATGTAGTAGGTTTCTATACCATCTGCTTCCGAATCTGCTGTTTGCAGGATTTCCATACGGGGAATAATTGATCGTATAAGTTTTGACGTTGAATTAATAGTATCGAAGTCGTTGTTTTTCTCCTTTTTGCTAAGGGGTGCATAAATGTATAGTTCCTGTTCGGGTCGTGTAAATGCCACGTACAGCAGGTTGATATTATCCACAACCTCTTTCATCTCCTCCTCAAGCACATCGTGAGCAAATAAACTTTTTGAAGCAATATTGGTTGCCTGTATAGGATACTTAGGAAGTAGGTTGAAAGGTTCATGATTGGATCCAACCCAAAGCAGTGGTTGGTTTGCCTTGCTACGGAATTCCCAGCTGGCGTATGGCACTATTACCGCGGGAAATTGGAGCCCTTTCGATTTGTGGATGGTTAGGATTGAAACCGCGTTTGTGTTTCCTGGAACCGATAGCGAAAGCTTATCGCAATTCTGATCCCACCATTGCAGGAATCTATTCACATCACTACCACCCTTGCTGCTCTGAGCAGCAATATTTTCATGGAGTTCGGCTAGGTGAGCAAGTTCTCCCTTAACCGAGAATAGGTTGTAACGCTGAGCAATGGCCTCAAATACCTCCTGAAGAGGACGGGTGTTAAGCGCGCTAAGCCAGGCTGCTTCAGCCTCAGTAAGATCTGTTGTAAAGTGATTATGCCATATAGGATTGCTTTGGTTGCTTAAGGTGGCCAGTTCTTTTGCTAAAATCCGCTTGGCGATCTCGTTTGTCGATTCCTGAACTAATCTTAAAGCGGCTATGGTAAGCCTTACCACAAGCGATGTTTTAAGCTGTAAGCCCTCTTGGCTCACAAAGGCTATGTGGTTGGTACTATTCGGTTCCGTTCTGTTATGCTCAAGGAGCATATTGGCAATTCTTTGTCCATCGTTTTTGGTGCGCACAAGAATTGCTATGTCGCTGAGTTTATAACGGCTCTGAAGTTCCGAAATGAGAGAGGGGATATGTTGCGAAAGAATTTCATCGCGGTCGTTTTGCTTTTTGTACTCAAAAAAGTTAACCTCAACATAGCCTGATTTTCCACCCGATTTCTCGCTCACATTCTGCTCCACATCAGAGTAGGCTGTTATAATCTGATTTTTTAGCAGCGCTGTTGCTGGATTGTTTTGGTTATCATTAGGGTTTCCCCCAATTTGTTGGGCGGCAATATTCTTAGCATGCTCAAAAAAACTATTGTTGAAATTGATAATGCTTTTTAAACTGCGCCAGTTAGTTTTAAGGGCAATTTCGTTGGTACCATAGTGAGCAAAATCTTTGGCCACGCCGCTTGCCAGTATGCTCCAATCGCCATTACGCCAGCGATAAATCGATTGCTTTACATCGCCCACAATCATACTAAAGAAATCTTGCGATAAGCTATTCTCAATCAGGGGTCGGAAGTTATGCCATTGCACCTCCGAGGTATCCTGAAACTCATCAATCATGTACATATCGTAACGTGTCCCCACTTTCTCGTATACAAATGGTGCATCCGATTCTTTTACAAATTCCTTTAGGAGATGGCCGCTGTCGCTAAGCAGCAGAAACCCTTCTTCGCGCGAGAGTTCTCGTACCTTATTCCATAAATCACCAATTAAAGCAAGGTTTTCAAGGTTCTTTAGTATAAGTTTGGCCGATATGTACTGAGGATTTTTTTCTTCAACTATTCTGGCTAGCGCAGTAAGTTGTGGATGTAATGTTTGCCTAACAACGTTTTCTATTGGTGCAAAAAGAGCACTGTCTTTTAATGTCGATTTGCTAACCCAGTCCTCACCCGTTGTGTCATTCAGCGCTTTTTGAACTCTCTGGCTTTCGGGAGATGGCAGCTCATCGGCATTGCTATCAATTTGTACAAATTTTCTAAAGTATCCCATAATCCCACTGAAGCCATATATGAACGACTCGGGTTCAATGGAGCGTTTTCCCAACTCTTCGAAAATACTGCTGCTAATGGTTTTTACCTCTGATAAAGTGCTGTTGATTAGGTTATCTAGTTTAATTTTTAGCAAGTTAACCCTTTCCTTATCGGTAAACATCTGAACCTCCTCGCGGCTCATCAATCTGAATTTCTCTGAGAACAGCTGTTTACCCAGCTCAACCAGCTTGTGGCGCACATCCCAGCTTTTACCCTCGTCGAGTTGGGCATAGCCCATTGTTGTTAGCCATTTTAGCAGCTCGTCAATGGTAGCCGCAGAGTCAAGCAAATTATCGGCAGCATGCTCCAGTACGGGTACGTTATCGAGCTCAATGTCAACACCACCTTGTTCACCAATCTCCCAGAGTAAGGCTTGAATAACCCTTTGTACAAAGCTGTCGATAGTGCTGATGGAGAATCGGGTGTAGTCATGCAGTATGAGCGATAATGCCTTTTGTGCTCTATCCTTTAAATCATCTGTGTTTAGATTGAGCTCTTGGGCAATTTCAGATCCTATATCGGACTTTTCACCCTTTGATATCTTGAAAAGTTCACTGAGAATTCGCCCTTTCATCTCGGCGGTTGCCTTGTTGGTAAAAGTTACTGCTAATATCGACTTGTAACTCTCGGGATTAGTTAGTAGTTGCTTTATGTACTCGGCGGCAAGCCTATATGTTTTTCCCGACCCTGCTGAGGCTTTGTATACTAATAGTTTCGACATGCTAGAGTTGATATAATCTTGGAATCATAAAGATAACAAATTAGGACAATTAAAAGGGTTGGTATGTTTGCCTTTTATAATTTTTGAGCGTAATTTTAAATGTTATATTTGCCCCAAAACAAATATGCTATGATTGTCGATAGGTTAAATATTTCCATTGTTCAGGCCAACTTGCTATGGGAGCAAGTGGATGGAAACATTAATAGAATATCCAAAATTCTCGATAGCATTGAGGGTAAACCCCATATTGTGATTTTACCTGAGATGTTTACCACGGGGTTTTCTATGGATGCGCATGCTCTGGCCGAGGAGCCCAGAAGCCATACATACGATTGGATACTCCGGGAGGCTAAAAGTAGGGGTTTTGCCATCTGCGGAAGCTACATAGTGGCTGAGCAGGGTAATTATTACAATCGGTTCCATTTTGTAACCCCCGATGGTGTATGTTTTGAATACGACAAGAGGCATCTGTTTACCTTTGCCAATGAGAATATTAAGTACACTCCAGGTAAGGAGCGGTTAGTTTTTGAGTATTTAGGCTGGAGGATTTTACCCCAAATATGCTACGATGTACGTTTTCCGGTGTGGAGTAGGAGCCGAAAGGATTATGATTTAATAATCAACGTGGCAAATTTTCCTGGAGCACGACGCGAAATCTGGAAAACCCTACTTAAAGCTCGCGCCATAGAGAATCAATGCTACGTTGCCGCATCAAATCGGGTAGGTGACGATGGCTTGGGAATATACTATACAGGCGACAGCATGCTTATTGGTTCTGTTGGACAAACCATTGCCAAGATTTTGCCCGGAGCCGAGGGTGTTGTTCATGGATCTTTATCTTTATCGGAACTCAACGCATTTCGTCAAAATTTCCCAGTTCTTAACGATGCCGATGGCTTTACTCTCGACCCAGTTGTTTAAATAATAATCCCTATGTCAATTTTTGGCTCTTTTTATAGTGCAAATCGTTTACATTTGAATTTACTTTGCAGCTTATTTTCGATATAACAGAACTATGAACATTATAATTGCCGGAGCAGGTGAGGTGGGAACACACCTTGCCAAAATGCTATCGATTGAATATCACGACATTATTGTTATCGATCCCGATACCCAAAAGTTGGCTCAACTCTCTTCCAGTGCCGATTTGTTGGTAGTTGAGGGCTCCGCCACAACAATATCTGCTCTTAAAGAGGCGAACGTTAAGAAAGCAGACCTATTCATTGCGGTAACAAGTTCCGAGAACGCGAATATTCTTAGCGCAACTCTAGCTAAAAAGTTGGGAGCAAAGAAAGTAATTGCTCGAATCGATAACAACGAGTACTTGCTGCCCAATAACAAAGAGCTTTTCCTAAATCTTGGAGTTGATTCGTTGATATATCCCGAAAAACTTGCTGCTCGGGAAGTTATCAGTCTGCTAGGACATACAAGTTCTACAGAATTTGTCGATTTTTCTGGAGGAAAACTTTCGTTGGCAGTTCTTAGGCTCGAGGAAGATGCACCTGTAATTGACCAAACTCTTATTCAAACCATTCAGGATAATAAAGATTTGGAATTTAGGGCTGTTGCCATTGCCCGCGAGGGTGAAACGATAATCCCAAGGGGTAGCGACCAGTTTAAGGTGAACGATTTGGTTTATGTAATAACAAATAAGAGCGGTGTGCAGGAAATGCTCGAGTACTCGGGTAAAAAGAATATAGAGGTGCATAACCTAATGATAATTGGTGGCGGTCGGATTGGTGTCCGAATTGCATACGAGTTGGAGAAGGAGGTTAATGTTAAGATTATTGAGGAAGAAAGAGATAAGAGTGTAAAGCTGGCCAATTTCTTTAAAAACGCTTTGGTAATTCAGGGCGATGGGCGCGATACCGAGTTGCTAATGCAGGAAGGGCTTACCTATATGGATGCTTTTATTGCGGTAACCGGAAACTCCGAAACAAATATATTAACCTGTCTTGCAGCCAAACGGATGGGCGTTAAAAAGACCATTGCAGAGGTGGAAAACCTCGATTACATTAAGCTGGCCGAAAGTATGGGGATTGATACTGTGATTAATAAGAAACTGATTACTGCCAGTCGAATTTTTAGGTACACTATGAGCACCGAGGTTTCGGCCATAAAATGTTTAACGGGGAGCGATGCTGAGGTGTTGGAGTTTATCGTTAAGCCAAATTCGCTGGTAACCAGGGGCAAAATAAAGGATATAAGCTTCCCTAAAGATGCTATTATTGGAGGAGTTGTAAGGGGAGACTCAAGCCATATTGCCAACGGAACTACTGAGATAAAGGCCTACGATAGGGTGGTGGTGTTTGCTTTGCCCTCAGCAATAAATAAGGTGGGAAAGTTTTTCAACTAGGAGCAAAAAAAGTGGGTAGGCTACTTACATCGCACCGCTACAACCGCCTACCCTTGCTACCTTCCGGTCCTGGGGGAGTTCAGCAGGAGCTGGTCGTGTAAGACCTACCCGAGTCGCAAAGATAGCAACATCTTTGTAACTCTTCAAACCTTTTTGGGCATTTTTTATTTTTTCTAATATCTTTGTTTGTTCAATTAAACCTAATACAACTATTAACCTTCACATTTTAAATGTTATGGAAGAAAAGAAAGCCAATATCATTAAAAGCGCGATGACCTATGGTCTAATGCTAGCATTAGCGCTTATTGTCATTCATCTAGTGCAGTACTTGATGGATATTTACAAACCACCAGTATGGGTCAACATATTAACCTACGCAGTAATTGTAGGGGGAATTGTTTACGGGACCATTCGTTTTCGCGATGATGAGCTTGGAGGATATATTTCCTATGGCAAAGCCCTTGGATTTGGCGTTCTTTTAAGCCTTTTTGCATCCGTTGTTTATGGATTCTATAACTATTTGCTTACTGCAGTTATTGACCCTACCTATATGGAGGGTGTTTATCGAATGCTTGAGGAGACGTATATTGAGGCAGGAATGGACTATGACCAGGTTGAAACAGTGATGGAGACAGTTAAAAAGTTTCAAACTCCACTTATGATGGTGTTTTCCTCACTGTTTGGTTTTACCTTTATGGGAACCATCTTCAGCCTAATTACATCAATATTTTTAAAGAAAGAGGAGCCTCTTTTCGAAACCGAAGAGTAACAATTTTTATAGATGGATATTTCTGTAGTAGTACCACTTTTTAACGAGGAGGAATCGCTTCCCGAGCTTGTAGATTGGATTAATCGAGTGATGACCGAGCATAACTTCACCTTTGAAGTTATTCTTGTGGATGATGGTAGTTACGATTCGAGTTGGAGTGTAATTATGGATCTTAAAGGAAAATTCCCTTTTATACACGGAATAAAGTTTCGGCGTAACTATGGCAAGTCGGCAGCTCTACACACAGGATTTCAGGTGGTTAAGGGTGATGTGGTGATAACTATGGATGCCGACTTACAGGATAGTCCCGAGGAAATTCCCGAGCTTTACCGAATGGTTAAGGAGGATGGGTTTCACTTGGTATCGGGCTGGAAAAAGAAACGATACGATCCCATTTCCAAAACTATCCCCAGTAAGCTGTTTAACAGAACAGTAAGGGTTTTTACTGGAATTAAGCTACACGACTTTAACTGTGGCCTTAAGGCATACAAACGCGAGGTGGTTAAAAGTATCGAGATATTTGGCGAGATGCATCGGTATATTCCCGTACTTGCCAAACAGGCAGGTTTTAAAAGCATAGGGGAAAAGGTAGTGCAACACCAAGAGCGCAAGTATGGAGTTACCAAGTTTGGCCTGGAGCGTTTTGTGAATGGCTTTCTCGACCTTTTCACCGTAATTTTTGTTAGCCGATTTGGGAAGAAACCTATGCATCTGTTCGGTACACTTGGTACCTTAATGTTTTTGATTGGTGGTGGACTGTCAATTTGGATTGTGGCCAGTAAACTTTACGCACAGTTTCATCAGCTACCTTATAGGATGGTAACCGATCAACCATTATTCTACATTGCTCTAGTTATGGCAATAATTGGGGTACAACTTTTCATGGCTGGCTTCCTGGGCGAACTCGTTTCCCGCAGCTCTGCCGATAGGAATCATTACTTGGTAGAAGAACATACTGAATAATACGATTGCTCTGCATTGATGTACGCCAGCCTTTCGAAAAGGGCTGGCGTATTTTTTTTCAACTTGCTTCAAACGTTTGCGATAAATATAAATAATTGATTCTGTTTTATAGCATAAAAACATCATTTTTTATCATACATTTATGATGCATGTCAACAACTTAACATCCATAATAAACTAAATATTTGAGCCATGGCTAATGTACAAAAATCAAAAGGCGTAATAGCAATTCTCACAGGTGGTGGCGATGTACCAGGTTTGAATCCTGCAATTAGAGCCGTTACAATCCGTGCTCTTCGGGAGGGATATCGAGTGGTGGGCCTACGACGCGGATGGGCTGGGATGATTGAAATTGTTCGCGATAAGGAGGCCGACAATAGCCATTGCTACGAGTGGCTTACAGAGGAAAGGGTGAACCGCTCATTCCGAACGGGTGGAACGTTTCTGCATACTTCACGAACCAACCCCTCAAAGGTGGCAAAGGATAGAGTGCCTAAGCATCTGCAGGATAAGTATAATAAGGATGTAAACGATCTCACCCCAGAGGTGATTAAAAATCTTGATTTTTTGGGTATCGACTACCTTATTCCCATTGGTGGCGACGACACCCTAAGCTATGGCGTTAGGCTTTATCAAGAGGGCGAAAAGGTGATTGCCATCCCTAAAACCATGGATAACGATGTGCCCGGAACCGATTATTGTATAGGATTCAGTACCTGTATCACGCGCACCATTGCCATGACCGATATACTCAGAACATCAGCGGGCTCGCATGAACGAATTCTAGTTATGGAGGTGTTTGGCCGCTATGCTGGTTTTACGGCCATGCTCCCAACTATGGCGGGTGTGGCAAATCGCTGCGTAATCCCTGAGCACAAGTTTGATATTGAATTGCTCACGCAATTGTTGGTTGAGGATAGGCTCAAAAACCCAAGTCGCTACTCGTCGGTGATGATTAGCGAGGGGGCAATGTTCAAAGGAATGGACAAAATGGTATTTGAGGGAACTGAGCTGGATGCCTTTGGCCATGCCAAGCTGGGTGGAATAGGTGATATCATATCTCAGAAAATTAAGGAGTTAAGTCCAAAGTTTAATAAGGGGAAAACGGTGAACACCATAAACCAAAAGCTGGGATACTTAGTGCGTGGTGGCGAACCCGATGCCATTGACTCCATTGTGCCCATGGCCTTTGGAAACCTTGCGCTCGACCTTATCCTAAAGGGTGTTCATGGCCGGCTAATTGTGCTTAAGAATGGCCGGTACGACAATATGCCCATCGATGTGGTGACCAGCCAGAAAAAGGTTGTAAATGTTGATAAGCATTACAATATTGAACGGTTAAGGCCTTACTATCAGAAGTTTGAAATGTTGCCGCTATTCATAATGACCAGTGAGTAATTGAATTTTATTTTCATTTATTCAATGGATTGATTATCCCTAATTTTTTAGATATTTGCGTAGGTTTATAAAATATATATTTACAATATGAAACCACGTACAAATTTGCCGCAAAACGAAATAGATCAGATAATTAATAGCTGCGAGGCCTGTATGGTAGCTATGGTTGATTTGGATGGGAAACCCTACGTTTTACCCTTCAACTTCGGTTACAAGGATAGCCGATTATATATTCACTCTGGCCCCGACGGGAAAAAGATTGATATTTGGAAGAAAAATCCCGAGGTATGCATTTCCTTTAGTTCCGACTATAAGATGAACATTCGACATGAAGATGTGGCCTGTTCATACTCTATGAAATATAAAAGTGTTTTAGTTCATGGCAGCGTGAAATCTATCTCGGAGCTTGATGAGAAAACCCGAATTCTTAATGTGATAATGGGAAAGTATTCCGAAAGGGATGATTTTACCTATAGCCAACCTGCGTTGAAAAACGTTGCTGTATTTGAAATCGAGATAAGGGAGATTGAGTCGAGAGCATATTTATACTAATCTATCATAGATCTAATTAATAATGGAAAGCATTATCAAGCAGATACAAACCTATTTGTATGTGGTTGTTATTACTGTCATGGTAGTGCAATTTCCATTGTTTAATATTTCATCCAATACCAATCCAGATCAAAGAAACTGGTCGTATGAAAATACTTGCCCTCGGCTAGATTTATTCTCTACAACTTTATCGGTATCGGTTATCGAGATAGTTGGGCAATCATTCCCCTTTTCACATATCTTTTTAGGTAATAAGCTACATATTACCAGAAGAGTTAGTCACTTTCCTAAGTACTTTAAACAGCAATTTTTTCCTCAACCAATTATTTGCTCACCAACCGGTATATATATGTGCCTTAGATTATGAAAAGATTTTACCTTGCTGTAGCTATATACACTTGGTATAAATGATTCCTTCTGAGATTTACCCAATAATTTGGGCACAATATCTATATTACTAATAAAGTAAACCGGTTAAAAAATGAATACTGTAGAGAAAAAACCTATACCTATATGGATTAGCATATTAATATTTGCTGCAATTATTACAGTTGTAATGATTGTTGGAATGATGATCTAGAATGATACTTTGTTGTTATCTTGTAATAAGAGTCAAGGAGATTTTTCCTTGGCTCTTTTTACTTATAGCCATTATGTAGTACTTAGCGTTAAGGGGTAGGTAACAAGAAAGTGTAATTATTTTCTCAAAAAAACTGATAAATCTTTACATCCTATTCAAAAATCTATATATTAGTAATTAAATTGTTGCTTAAAACACGAAAGATTAAGAATATGGCCAATATACGCGACTTAAAAATGGATGCTAAGCAAATGATAAAGCACTTTATCCAGGAGTGCTATGTACATTTAGCATACTCACCTCCTCTGAACCAGGAGAATGTATTGGATATTCTATCCGATGCCATGCAGCTTGAAAAGGATACTGTTAAAAGGATAAATCAGCCTAGTAAGGATGATAAGTTAGACCTTAAGCGTTATTACAAATCGGTGAGCAACGAGTTTTACGATAAAATTGTTGAACTAACCGAACGGTTAAATTCACTTGCCTACTAGCAATAACGCTTTCCCAGATATATACACACATCAAAAAATCATTACTATGAGTTCTTTTATTGATATTGCCAAAGCTCGATACTCTTGCCGATCTTATAGCGATAAAGAAGTTTCACAATCAACAATTCTCAAGGTGCTAGATGCTGCTCGAATTGCCCCATCGGCGGTCAATGCTCAGCCTTGGCGCTTTGTGGTACTCACCCAATCGCCCCTGCGCGACGCGGTAGTTGGTTGTTACAGCGGTGAGTGGTTAAAAGCAGCACCCGTTATCATTGTAGCCTGTGGTAATTATAACGAATCATGGCGAAGAGCCGATGGGAAGGATCATTGCGATATCGATTTGGGTATAGCTATCGATCATATTACCTTGTCGGCAACCGAAAATGGGTTGGGTACCTGCTGGATATGTAAGTTTGATGCCATGCGGTGTTCCGAAATTCTAAAACTACCCAAGGGTTTTGCCCCCATAGCTATGATTCCTCTTGGTTATCCTGCCGAAAAGAACAACTACTCCGAGAGGCACTTAGTTCGTAAATCGATTGATGAGATTGTATCGTGGGAAGGTTTTAGTTTTTAAACCCCTGTGCTGTATTTTTTTACTCTGGTATTTAGCCCTTTTGCATTCCCTGTAATTCTATCCAGATGTTTCCAAAAATTTGGGCCATGGTTTTTGTGTACCGTGTGGGTGAGTTCGTGCAGTATGATATAGTCGATTAGCTCATCGGGGAGTTTCATAAGGTATATACTTAGGTTGATGTTGTTTGTTCCGGAACAGCTTCCCCATCTCGATTTTATGTTCTTTACCCGTAAAGCATTATAGTTAAACCCGTATAGTTGGGCTAGGGTTGTTACTCTTTGTGGCAAGTAGGTTAGCGCTTCGTTCCTGTATAGCTGCTCAATTGCGATGCGAGCGGAATTCTGTACCTCATGGCTGCTGATGCTTTGCTGGAGCGGATAGGCTAGCGTAACCTTGTGATCCATTATGGTTACGGTAATGTTTTTAACATCCGAGGGCACAAGAAATAGTTCATGGTATCGGGTTTTATATCCCGATTCAATGATTTTGATGGCACCTTGCCGAGCCAGCTGATGTTGCTTTTCAATTATCCAAGTTTTCTTCTGCTCAACAAACTGCTTGGCAGTATCAACGGGTAAAAAATTGGGAATGGTAACGCGCACTCCCTTTTGGGGATGTACCGATAGGGATAATCGCTTGGCTCTTGGGTTGTGTCTTAATAAAACATCGCCCACCCCAGGCAAGTGCCACATGGTGGAAGACTTTCGCTTTAAAAGGGGCATATTACTGGTTAAGAATCCAAATGTTTGGGTTTTTCTGTTTCCACACGTTCATCGAGTCTACCGCCTGTTGACGAGTGAGGAAAGAACCTAAGGTAACGGCATGCATGCCTGTGGGTTGTACTAGTACTTTTGAGTTATATCCTGAGGATTGCATATCGCTCGAAAATTTTTCGGCGTAATCGGCATTACGAAAACTGCCGGCAACAATGTGGAACATACCCTCTTGAGTTACCGGTAAACTTAGTTTTGGCTCAGTATTGGGTTGTGTTTTTGATATTTTTTTCTGTTGTGGTTGGGAGTTGGCCTTAGGGGTTGCTTCTTGTGTTGTTTGATCCATCTCGGCGCTTAGCTTTTCAAACTCATCCTCAAATTTCCCCTTGGTCTCCTCTTGCTGTGGCTCATTCTGTGGTGGTGATACCCTTTCAACTGTTTGTGATCCCTCACTATTTTTTCCTGAGCTGAATAATCCTTTGCTGTATAAGTACCAACCGCTTGCAGCAACAACAACAAAGCCAATACCTATAAGAGTTCCTATTAAAATAGCTTTCCCGGTTCCTCCATTTGATGATTTTTTCTGCACGGTAGGTGTTATTGGTTTTGTTTTAGCGGGTTGGGGATCAGCAGGTATAACTTTCTTTGTTTCCTCCGGTTTTGGGGACGGAGATACCGTCTCTTCAACCTTTGGTTTGGGTTCATTTACTTTTACAACAGGTTGCTTTTCTGGTTTGGCAGCGGGTTCGGAATGAACTTTGGGTTTTGGTTCTTGTGGCTTAGCCCTTTCCTCTTTAGGGTTATCTGCTTCCGAATTAGCGGGTTTGGTTTTGCTTTCAGGTTTAGGCGTTTCGGATGGCTTGGTTGATGTTTTTACCGATGCTGGTTTACTTGGTGTTTGTGAGGTTGAGAATTGAATGCTTCCTCTGCTATCGATTAGCAATGATCCCAATCCCGATATAGCAAATGTCTTGTTGGATTGTAGCTCACTCTTCATCATTTCGACGAAATTGCTTAGCTGCTCTTTGGCTTGATCCTTACTAATTTTCGACTTTGTGGCCAGCGCATCCTCCACCATTCCATCATTGTACCTAAGGAATGGGCTAAAGGTAACATTTTGGGGTTTGAAAACTCCGGTGCCATCATCTTTTACTAAGAAAGCACCAAACTCTGGTAGAATTACTCGCGCATTATTCTCGATTAGCTCTTTAAGAAATTGAGTTTCCATTGGGTAAAAGGTTTCCGTTTGGGTATATAATTACTATACGTTAATTACACTAATAGCTACAAGCAAAAAAAGACGATTCTGTTACCTATACTAATTATTAACAGCTTATACTATAATTTTATTGTTATGTTGCAAATCTATCCATATTATCCAACCGAACTTTACCAGGTAAAAGTTACTCGCAAACCTCTTGTATTACTGACAATACTTTTGATACGGAGTAGGGTTTAGTCATAAGCTGGTTGAATCCAACATCCGTAAAATCATTGAAAAAAGTTAACGGGTTATGTGCTGTAAGTGCAATAATAGGAATCCTATTCTTAGGCTCCGGAAACTTCTCGCGGATATATTTTGTAGTTTCTAGTCCGTTCATTACGGGCATCTCAATATCCATAAGTATAAGGTCTATATCATTGCTGTTGAAAATGTCAATGGCTTGCTGTCCGTTTTCTGCTTCGTAGCATTGAGCACTGATTTTTTTGACTATCTCTTTAATTAATAATCGATTGACGAAAATATCATCAACAATTAGGATTCTGTAGATTTTTTCCATTGCTATTTGTTAAGTCTATATCCACAAATATAGCTGTTCTAACCTAATCGGCTTAAGGTTTTCAAAATATTTAAACTATTTATTGAAAAACCATTTCGGGTCATATCTATAATTTTGTCATGCTTAAATTCCGATAGGGTTCTAATTAAACTTTCCTTTGTTGTTCCTGCCAACTCGGCTAATTCCTGGCGGGTTAGCGGAATGGAGAACTCATTACTTTCAAATATTACTTCGGAGAAGTACAGGATAATATCGGCAACTCGCCCGGGCAATTGTTTTGAGAGTAGGCTCGATAGCCTCCCTATATTGAAAAGATTATCGGAACTAATTCGTTGCATTACCTCATTGGCAAATTGAATGTTATTTCCGATAAGGAATTTAAAAGTATCAATATCAATAAATTGTATTGAGTTGGGCTCAAGGGCACAAACGGAGTAATCGTAATTCTCGTTCGCAAGTGCTGAGGAAATTCCTAGGAGAGCCCCTGGCTGGGCAATTCGCAGGATAAGATTCTTTCCCTTTCGCATTTCGCGCGTAACCTTGGCAAGCCCCGATAGCAAAATGGCAACCTCGGTAACCCTTGTCCCCTGTTTTATAATTGTATCCCTTTTTAAATACTCCATACGGTTCGATGAACTGTTTAGCCTATTCAGCTCATCAGGGGTAAGTATCTCTTCAATCCTAAATTGAATGTTGCTAATATCTTGTTTGTTTGGGCTTTCCGTCTCATTCATTGTAGGTGCATTTTGGTTTTTACCAATTTTAAATATACAAAAATATTCAAATAGTGATTCAAATCATCATTTTTTAGTGAGCAACCTCATTAAAAATGTCTTGCAACAACTTTTTATTACTTGTATTTTTGATAAATCATTTCACAACTTATAACTATGATATTAATTGTTGACGATTCGACCACAAACCAGGTACTGTTAGAGGCCATCTTGCAAGAGGAGGGCTACCATACCATAACCGCTTTTAATGCTCGCGAAGCCTTTAGTATTATCGAGAAAGAAAAGCCTGAACTTATACTTTTAGATTTGTTGATGCCCGAGATTAGCGGTTTCGATTTTCTAAAAGAGATTAAGTCAAAGCCTCACATTTCCGACATTCCCGTAATTGTTGTTTCTGCCGTTGGCTCTCAGGAGAATGTTGAACTTTGCAAACAGCTAGGCGCAGTGGAGTTCTTTAGCAAACCCATTGAAATCTCAGTGTTGATTAGCACCGTGAAGCATATGGTTGCAATAAGCTAAAAAGCGTATTTTTTTGAATTTCGGAAACACGTTAACCTTTTTTTCGTTTTATCGTTGTACCTTTAAATAGTCACTTCAAAAAAACGGTAAAACAAATATTTAAGCTAAAAACAAGTATATGCCCAAATCTGATAAAAGCAGTAAGTTCAATGTAAACATATCTATTAGTGAGTTTACCGAGATTTTCTTGGGCATCGACGATCAGATAATGCAACTTCATCAATGTTCTTCTGATGATTTTCTTGGGCTTAATGCCGATTTTAAACAGTATTATCGTCAGGCCAAGGTTATATCCGACAACGCCACCCAAATTTTTAATGCTTTAACCGAGAGTGAGACCAAAACGCTACTCAGGGATATTGAAAAGCTATACAAAGATTTAAAGCAAATTCAGCTTCAGTTTACGGCTCACCTAAATAATACCATAGGCTACCTTAGCGATATCACCGAGCTGCAGGGTAAACTCTTTTTGCCGGTGAAAAACTTGAACCAAGACTTGCTAACGCTCAAGTTCCTATTGGCAAACATCAAAATATCGAATTCTAGCCTCGACAAAGCCGACCTCAACAATCTAGAGAAATTATTACATAGGTATAACGAGGTTATTAACGACTTCAAAATTTGTGGTTATCAGAACGAGAGTAACCTCGAGCAGCTGAAAGAGAATGTTGGTAAATCGCTAAAGCATTTTGAGGCCATAAGCGAGCAGCATATTCAAGATTTAGAGAGCATTCTCAACAACGTTCATTATGGCATAATCCTTTTTGCTGAGAAGCATGAAGAGGTGGCCCGGCAGATACCTGAGCTTACCCTGAAAACCGAAAATTCGTCCAAAAGCATTGCCGATATCATCACCAACTTGCAGTACCATGATATTATTCGGCAAAAGATGGAACACGTACAGGCAACCCACAAGAAGCTCTTAGGTGACCTTGAAAGTACGGCAAGCGCTGAAGGGGAGGATAGTCTGGAGAAAAATCAGAAATTGTTAATCCGAATTAGGGATATTGCTAATCTGCAATCGGCTCAACTTGTTTTTGCCAACAAGGAATATCAACAAGCCATTGAGGCTATCACCAATAAGTTTCTTGCCATCAGCGGCGATATGACTAACATTGCCACAATGTGCAAGGATATTAACCTTTCGCAGGCAAATTCCGATGAGCTTTATCTTCAACACCTCATCGATAAGATGCAGAATTCATCCCAGGTGCTCAACAAATTTATGGATGCTAGCCAATCGTTTCATGAGCATATCGAGGATTTGACGAGTAAGATAGTGGGTGCCAGCGATGGGTTATCCAAATTTTCCTTATCTCTCAGGCATTTACGTGAGATTACCGGCCAAACCATCGAAACGCTTTCAGGGAATACCAGCACAAATAACGAGCTATCAGAAACCATAAAGCAGGTGCAAAGCCTTTACCAAGATGTTGAGAAGTTTGAGCACGAAATACAGCAAGGATTTGGCCAAATTGTAGACATCGGCAGCAAGATACTTCCCGATATCGGAAAAAACCTGAAGGGAGCCATAAGCGATGGGCTTTTTATACAAGCAGCTGGTTCCATGACCAACATTATTAACCAGTTAAACCAGAAATACTTGAGCATAAAGTTGCTCCTCGATCAGAACTTAACCTCAAGCAAAAACATTTCGGTAGATGTTAGGGGATCAATAAGTAAAATCAGATATTACGATTTCTTTGAAAAGGTGATTGTTGACATAATTGCCGAGTTTAACCATATTTACCAAATGCTCCGGGCCGAGCTGAGCGAAACCGATAAGGCCGAGGATTTAGATTCAATCAAGAACCTTTACACCATGGCCAGCGAGCACAAAATTCATGATAAAGTTTCACAAACCGAGGGCGATGTCAACCTATTCACTGATGATGAAGCTGAACCCGATGACGATGACGATAACTTAGAACTTTTTTAAGACACCAACTATGGCAAAATCACAAAGTATCACCTTAAAAGCACAGGCATCTAAAGCTAAAGGTAAAACCGATGAGGTTGTTCTGCTTATGCAGGGTGAGCTTACGCTCGACAATGCAACCCAGGTGAAAGAATTTTTCTTGAGCACCTTACCAAAAGGCAAACAATTCAACGTTAAAGTTAGCAACGTCGATAATATTGATCTTGGGTTTTTGCAGCTACTGAAAAGGTTTTGCTGGGATTCCCAGCAGGAACAAAAGGCTGTGGAAATATCGATGAATATTGCCGATGATCAGGCCCATTTGCTTTCCAGAGCAGGATTTGGTTCGCTTATAACCCCAAAATAATTATTAAAACATTCAATATCTTAAACAGAGTTACCATGGCAAAAACAATACTAATTGTTGACGACTCCGAAAGCATTCGCGAAGTAGTTAGCTTTACTCTCGAAAATGAAGGCTACAACGTCCTCATTGCTAACGATGGAACCGATGCCCTCAAATTTCTGGATGGAACACATATCGACCTGATTATAACAGACCTTCATATGCCTGAAATGGATGGTATCACGCTAATCCGTGAGGTGCGAAAGATGGATCAGTACATGCGGATTCCAATCCTCTTTCTAACCACCGAATCGCAGGCTGCAAAAAAAATGGAAGCCAAAGAGGCCGGAGCAACAGGTTGGATTATCAAGCCCTTTGTTCCTGCTAAGCTAATTGCTGCACTCAATAAAGTATTACGCTAATGGATAACTTTAAGAAAAAATTTGTCGAGGAAGCTGTTGACCTTATTGATGGCCTGGAGAAATCCCTTCTCGAACTTGAGGAAAATCCAGAGGATGAGGCTATTGTTCAAAAAGTGTTCCGTGTTATGCATACCCTAAAAGGGAATAGCGGAATGTTTGGGTTCGATATGATCGATAGCTTTACCCACGAAATGGAAACGGTTTACGATATGATCCGTAACCATAAACTGGCCGTAACGAGAGATATTCTCGATTTAACCCTATCTTCAGTCGACCATCTTAAAATCCTTCTCGATGAGGACAATTACAGCGACCCTGATGTACAGGCTAATCATCGAAACCTACTCGATAGAGTGGCTGCTATTATACATAGCGATGAGATAACTCCACAGAATACTACTGTGCAGAATACTGAGAGTGTAGGATCTAATTCAGACGAAGTTAGTGGATGTAGTTACTACATCCTTTTTGAGCCTAATGGTAACATTTTTAGCAACGGAACAAATCCCCTATTTCTACTAGATGAGCTGCATACTCTTGGCGAAGCAAAGGTTTATGCTCATCTAAATAGAGTTCCACCTCTTAAGAATATTGATGAAAGCCTATGCTATACCTACTGGGAAGCTATATTGTTCACTGAATCAAGTGTGAACGACATAAATGATGTATTCATTTTTGTTGAGGATGATTCGAATATTGAGATACAAAAAATTGCTGATGGCAACATTCTTGCCAATGAGCAGTTTATCAGTGAGATTGATAACCTTTCTAGCATTCAGAAGGATATTGGGTTTAGTTCAGTGCAGAGAATAGCCCAAAGCGTATCGAAAGCTACGCCCAAGGAGAAAACCTTGGTTAAAACCAAAGACCGGGTAATTGCAAAGGATACCACAATAAGTAGTATCCGTGTTGCTGCCGACAAGCTCGATATGCTGATGAATCTTGTTTCGGAACTTGTAACCACCCAGGCTAGGCTAAGCCTTTTTGCCGAGGAGAGCGCAGTACCTGGTTTAGTGCCAATTGCCGAGAATGTTCAAAAACTTTCGCGACAGCTGCGAGATATTGCCTTTAGCATTGTGCTTATTCCCATTGAGAATATGCTCACCCGTTTCCAAAGATTGGTTCGTGATCTTTCATCTGAATTGGGGAAAGATGTTATTTTCGCTACGGAAGGGGCTGAAACCGAGTTGGATAAAACTATTATCGAAAGCCTAGCCGACCCATTAATGCACATCCTTCGTAATAGTCTCGACCATGGAATCGAAGAGGCACATGTAAGGGAAAAGGCAGGCAAACCCAAACAGGGCAAAATCACCCTGAAAGCCTTTTACTCTGGAGCAAATGTTATGATCCAAATTAGCGACGATGGGGCAGGTATCGATCCAGAAATTATTACCCAAAAGGCTATAAGTAAAGGTATTATTACTGCTGATCGAAAGCTTACCAAGCGCGAAATTCTCGATTTAGTCTTCTTGCCCGGATTTAGTACCGCTAAAATGGTTACAGATGTTTCGGGACGGGGCGTGGGAATGGATGTGGTTAAGCGTAAAATTGCTGATATTAGAGGAGAGGTAGAGATAGATTCAGAGAAAGGTGCCGGTACAACCATTACCATCAAATTGCCCTTAACGCTTTCAATTATCGATGGACTGTTGGTTAAGGTTGATGATACGCACTTTATTATTCCGCTATCTGTTGTGGACAAGATATTTGCAGTTGAGCATGAAAAAATTCAGAAAACCTACAATAACGTGGTTGTTCTTGATGGTCAGCAAGTACCTTTCTTTCACGTACGCCGAGAGTTTGGCCATCAGGAGAACACCGAAAAATTTGAGCAGGTAATTGTTGTGAATTTTGAGGAGAAAAGCGTTGGCCTAGTGGTCGATACCGTTATTGGCGAGTATCAGGCGGTGCTAAAACCTTTAGGAAAACACTACAAGAATCAGGATATGATTTCAGGAGCAACAATACTTGGTGACGGAACCGTAGCTCTTGTTATGGATACCAACAAAATTATTAAGCTCTTTGCCAATCATGAAGATTTTAAAATTGAAGACAAGGAGTTAACCAAAGCGAACAAATAACCGAAAACGGAGGATTGCATATGAATCAGGACAATTTATCACGAATCAACTCGTACCTGTCATTTAAACTAGGCGACGAGGAGTTTGCAGCACACGTGGGCAAAGTGCTAAATATTTTGGAGATGACTAAAATTACGGAGGTTCCTAAGGCTCCCGTTTATATGAAAGGAGTTATCAACCTACGAGGAACTGTATTGCCCGTAATTGATACCAGGATTAAATTTGGCATGACACCCACAGAGTACACCACTAATACTTGTATTATTGTGCTTGATATTGAGGTGGATGGCGAAACTATTCAGCTAGGTGCACTGGTTGATGCTGTGCAGGCTGTTCTGGAAATTGAGAAGGGACAAATAATGCCACCCCCAAGTATTGGCAGTAAGTACAAATCCGACTTTATTGAGGGAGTAGCCAATATCGATGAAAAGTTTATTATGATATTAGATATGGATGCCGTTTTCTCAACCGAGGACGTTACCGATTTAATTAGTAAAACAGAAGAGACAGAAGGTATAGGGAGTATTGAGGAGGTTGGTGAATAAAAAAGTTGAGATTTTGCTTGCTTTTTATCAAAAAATATGTTATTTTTATTTACAAGCGTTAATTTAATTGTGATCTGAGGATTAGCGTTTTATCAAAATTTTTAACAAAGAGTTGGGGGCTAATTCAAATTTTAGGCTGGAGCTAATAATTTTTTAAGTCCCCAGTACGGGCTGTTCAAAAAGCATAATTCAGGTTTAGGGAAAAGCCAAAATTGAGTGGGAAAGCTTTTTGAACAGCCCTTTTTGTTGAGATTACAACGCGAATATCATATTTTTTGGTTTAAAATAAGTTCAAAATTCACCCCCCCTTTCCCATAGCGTTTTTGTTAATGCGCTGACACCCAAGTTTGTATTATTGTAGGTTTTGGAAGACACTGATAAGCAGATGTTTACCGTAAGTTGTTGTTTGCGTGAAGGTCAATCCTTTTACAGAAAATATCTATATTTATTCTGCATTTACTAGATAAAATTTTCTGAAAGAAGTAAATGGCTTATCCCAGAAATTGAGTCCAAATTTTATCACACCCTTTATGTTCAATTCACGATTAAACGAGATATTTAAAGCCCAGCTATCGCAGGAGGAGTTTGATAAGCTTAGCCGGTTTATTTACAAGGAGAGTGGCATTAAAATGCCACCGGTAAAAAGGGTAATGCTTCAGAGTAGGCTCCAAAAGCGCCTTAGGGAGTTAAATATGACTACTTTTAAGGATTACATCGACTATGTGTTTAGCAAGGATGGTTTAAATGGAGAGATTATTCATATGCTCGATGTGGTAAGCACCAACAAAACCGATTTCTTTAGAGAACCGGTACACTTCGATTTTCTCTCAAATACCGTTCTCCCCGAGTTTGTTCAGCAGCGAACCGGCTCACGAACCATTAAGGTGTGGAGTGCTGGCTGCTCAAGTGGCGAAGAGCCATATACCATATCAATAGTAATGGCTGACTTTGCTGAAAAGAATCCTGGCTTCGATTTCTCAATAATCGGCACCGATATCTCAACCCAAATCCTTCAAAAAGCGGTGGATGCAGTTTATAAGGAGGAACGCGTAACCATTATCCCCTTAGAAACCAAGCGAAAGTATTTTCTTCGGAGCAAAGATCGGGTAAACCCTACCGTTAAGGTGAATTCCGATTTGAGAAAGAGGGTTCGATTTGGACGCCTAAATTTTATGGATAATTACTATGATATACCTGAAACATTTGATATTGTATTCTGTCGCAATGTGTTAATTTATTTTGATAGAGAAACTCAGGAAAAGGTGATAAACAAGCTTTGCGATAAGCTCCGACCCGGAGGATATTTTTTTCTTGGACATTCTGAATCTATTATGAATATGCAGGTTCCTCTAAAGCAGGTTAAACCAACAATATTTCAGCGATTGTAGTTCAATCCCTTTTAAACTATAATTTTCTTTTGTATCTTGAGAAGATAATATCATAGCAAAACAACATCAAAACCGAACTAATTACCTCATTGATATGGGACATAAAATAACCGACGACGAATTGCTAGATGAGCTTAAACGTCGTTTTGAGCAGAATAAGATAGCCGTTAAGGAGTTGAAATCAGTAAACGAGGAGCTCAAAACCGTTAATAAAAAGTTGGAAGAATCGGAATCGCTCAAAAGCCACTTTATTTCCAATATTACCAACGAAATTATCAATCCATTCACATCTATCCTTGGCCTATCAAAGGCAATTCTTTCGGTAGATAAGGAGAATTGGAAGAAGGTGGTATCAATGGTGGCTCTAATTCACTCCGAGGCATTCACTCTCGATTTTCAGTTCAGGAATATCTTTGTTGCTGCCAAAATAGAGGCAGGCGAGATTTTTCCCGAGATTGTAAATACCGATGTGGTGAACCTTATCGAAAGCGTCATTGAATCGTTTAAGCTTGAGGCACGCCGCAAGAAACTCCACGTTGAGTTTAACAATAAATTCCCGCTTGATAGTTCAGAAATGTTCTTGTTTAAAACCGATCCTGAGAAGCTGAAATTAATCTTGGCAAACCTTCTAAGCAACGCTATCAACTTCAGTCTTGAAGGGGGCGAGGTTGAAATCAATGGCGAGGTAAAAGGTAACGATTTGGTTATTTGTGTTCGAGACCATGGGATAGGCATTAGTAAGGAGAACCAAAGAATAATTTTTGATAGGTTTAAGCGATTAGATTCGGGCATTAACTCACTGAATAGAGGCCATGGCCTAGGCTTGTCTGTGAATAAGGCCGTACTTGAGATGCTCGATGGAACTATCAAAATTGAAAGCGAACTGGGTAACGGAGCGTGTTTTACTGTTTCAATTCCCGAGAGTGATGAAGCTACCACGGATTTCGCCTCTGAAGCAAACGAGACTTTTTTCGAATCGGACGAGGAGACATTTTAAGTTTTCCCTATGGATCAAATAAGTACACACTTCTTATACCCATCGGCCCTATTTGCCAGCAGAGAGCGTCATAAAGTATCAACCATACTCGGTTCATGCGTAGCTGTATGCCTATACGACCCAATAGCTCAAATAGGAGGCATAAACCATTTTATGCTACCATTTTGGAATGGTCAGGGGTTAGCAAGCCCAAAGTACGGCAACATTGCCATAGAACGTTTGGTTGAAAAAATGATTAGCTTGGGCTGTAAGAAGAATAATCTTAAGGCAAAGGTATTTGGTGGTGGTGAAGTGATCGATACCAATGTATCGCAGTTTCACATTGGCGAACGAAACATCAAGCTGGCGATGGAGATGCTCGAAGAACTTCGAATTCCTATTGTGGCCAAAAGCGTAGGAGGGAAGCTGGGACGAAAAATTGAGTACTGCACAGAAACAGGCGAGGTAAAACAGCGCTATATCGATAGAACAATAACGGTAAAATAGTAAATAATCTAGCTCTGATTTTTTATACCTATGGCAAACAAGATTAGAGTTCTAATAGTTGACGACTCAGCGGTTGTTAGGCAAACCCTTAGTCAAATAATTTCATCCGATCCTCATCTTGAGGTTATGGGAACAGCAACGGATCCATACTTTGCAGCCAAAAAAATAGCTGATGAGGTTCCCGATGTTATAACCCTCGATGTGGAAATGCCCAGGATGGATGGCCTTACTTTTTTGAAAAAAATAATGACCCAGCACCCTATACCGGTTGTTATTATCTCTAGTTTGACCGAGAAAGGTACCGAAACGGGTATTAAAGCACTAGAGCTAGGGGCTGTTGACATTATTACAAAACCACAAGTTAATACTAAAACCTTTTTCGAGGAATCGAGAATTAGAATATGCGACGCTGTGAAGGCTGCCGCTCATGCCCGAATAGCCAGAAAGAGCATTAAGTTTGAATCGCATACCGTTGAGCCCAAATACTCGGCCGATGCCATATTGCCCCCCACGTCGCCCAATATGAGCATGATTAAAACCACTGAGTATGTAATTGCAGTTGGTGCATCAACCGGAGGAACTGAGGCGCTTACCTCATTCCTTAAAGCGATGCCCCTTGATACGCCTGGTATTATTATAGTGCAGCACATGCCCGAAAAGTTTACCACTTCGTTTGCTGCTAGGCTTAATGAGATTTGTAAAATTACTGTAAAAGAAGCTGAAAATGGCGACTCGGTAATTCGGGGGCGAGCTCTAATTGCACCTGGCAACTACCATATGCTACTGAAGCGGAGCGGCGCTAGGTATTATGTCGAGATTAAAGATGGCCCGCTGGTTAACCGACATCGCCCATCAGTAGATGTGCTTTTTAGAAGCACCGCTCGTTATGCGGGAGCTAATGCAGTTGGTGTTATCATGACCGGAATGGGCGATGATGGAGCCAAAGGTATGCTTGAGATGAAACAGGCTGGTGCAAAAACAGTTGCGCAGGATGAACATACGTGCGTTGTGTTCGGAATGCCTAAGGAGGCCATCAAACTTGGAGGAGTAGATAAAGTACTACCTCTTGATGCAATTGCGCCATTTGTAGTTAAGCCTCATTAACATAAAAGCGCTGTAACAAGCGCTTTTTTTGCATTGCTCCGTAGCCATTTTTTTCTTATAATTGCCATTTAATGATACCCGTCGGTTTCTATACTTGGGTACACAATACAAAATTTTATGCAAACCCTATCAGATCCAAAACCCGAGAAGCAACTCCCAAAGCATAAGCTACCTTTGCTTTATCGTTTTTTTTGTTGGTGCTCTGGAGCACGGCTGTACATAATTAAGCAGTGCCCCTCGGAGTTTAACAAGTTTTATGGCATAGGAGTAATTGTTTTTCTAACCGGAATTATGGCCTCCTTGTCCGGAGGTTATGCAATTTTTACCGTTTTCAGAAAGTTAGAGATTGCCATTGCATTTGGCGCATTGTGGGGTTTTTTGATATTCTCAATTGATTGGTACATAGTGGCTAGTTTGAGAAAACAACAGAGTAAACTCAAAGAGTTTGGTATGGCTCTCCCACGATTTGTGCTAGCAATACTTATTGCTTTTGTAGTATCTATGCCACTTAAGCTTAAACTTTTTGAGCGGGAGATAGAGCAGCAAATGGTTTTCGATCAGCAGCAGAGCAACATCAGGTACTCCGAATTGGTAGCAAAGGAATTTGCTGATATAGAAAGGATTGAAAATCAAAATGCTGCTTTACGGGATGAGCTGGCTCGTAAGGAACGCCAAAGAAACCAACTTTTCGAAATGATTATTGCCGAAGCTGAGGGTATGAGCCCAACGCAAACTCCCGGTAAAGGCCCTGTGTATAGGGAGAAAAAGATGGAGTATGATAAAGTGGATGCGGAGCTTAACCAGCTTAGAACCATCAATAATAAATCAATTGAAGAGAATAATGAAGCACTAAAACAACTCCGATATAGACGCGATCAGGCGCAGACTATTGCCACCAACGTAACAAAACAATCCGATGGTTTTTTGGCTCGGTTACAAGCAATGAATTCCTTAACAAGCAGCAGTAGTAGCATACAGTGGGCAAGCTGGTTTATAATACTTCTTTTCATTACCATAGAGAGTGCACCCATTATTGTAAAGCTACTATCGGGGAGAGGCCCATACGACGATTTACTTGAAGCCGAGGAATACATTAAACAGGTAGAGATTCGCCGCGATGTTGTTCAGGTCGAACTTACTGAGGATCACCATATCGACCTTCATCG
Source organism: Bacteroidales bacterium UBA2295 (assembly GCA_002345825.1). Taxonomy (GTDB): domain Bacteria; phylum Bacteroidota; class Bacteroidia; order Bacteroidales; family Tenuifilaceae; genus Perlabentimonas. The sequence goes on along the minus strand of DDWD01000139.1, from coordinate 23,310 downwards.
ATTACTTGAGAAAGAACGAAACGATAAGCTATATGAGGTAGAAAAGGATCATATCAGGAATGAGGCTGAGGTTTTAAGCGAAATCAACAAGCTTAAGATTATCAAATGGAAGGAGGAGGAGATACAAAAACTCACTACCGCTGAGGATTTATTAAACCCCGATGACGCTCCGCTTGAGCAAACTGGTGAAGATAAAACAACCAAACTTTTTGTGCCCGAGGAGTCGCCAGACCTTAAAGATATTTTGGAGGAGAACGATGATGACCTCCTTGATGATGAAACGCAGATTGCCGCTGATAAAAATAACGACACTAACTCCAACACTAGTTTAAACTAATTACCAAAATGGGGTAGTTTTTTAGTAACATTTTAGTGATTATAACAAATATTATCTATTTTTAGTCAAATTTTTCCGACTATGCAGCGTAATTACTCCAAGTGGTATGTTATTCGTTTTACACTAATAACCTTTGTAATAAGTTTAGTATTTCTGTTGATAATGATGTTTGTGCAGGCTCAAATGCAAAACGTCGCATTCACCGGAGGGGGAATTGTAAAACTACATCAACATTTTCCTCTGTTCTACCTGCTCGACTTCATTCCCTTTATATACGCTGCTGTATCGTACTATCTGGCTCGATTTGTATCGCAAGTGCAAAATGAAGCCAAAGATTTTACAGAGTCGGAAATAACTCGTCAGCGAAAGCTCTATAGGTTTGTCCAAAAGCTAAAGGATGGTGATATTGAAACCGATTTTATCCCCGATGAAAATGATGTGCTGGGCAAGGCTATTGTAAACCTGCGTGATACGCTCAAGCAAAGCAAAGAGGAGGAATTAGTTCGCAGAAAAGAGGATGATCAGCGTAGTTGGACGGCTGAGGGTTTAGCCAAATTTGGAGAAATTCTCCGTACGGAGAAAGATGATATTGAGGAGTTGTCGTATTTAATTATCAGCAACTTGGTCAAGTACATTGATGCCAATCAGGGAGGGTTTTACCTTTTAGATGATACCGACCCGGGTGATAAATTTTTTAACCTTACAGGGTGCTATGCATACGAGCGCCGCAAATACGCTGATAGGCGTATCGATTGGGGAGAGGGTTTGGTAGGTGCTTGTGCTTTAGAAAAACAAACAACAGTACTCAAAAAAGTTCCCGATACATACTTAAAAATCACATCAGGACTTGGAACTGCCAACCCTAAAAACATTATTCTTGTCCCTTTGAGGGTTAACGACGAGGTGCACGGAGTAATTGAAATTGCTGCATTTAAGCCCTTTGAACAGCATAAGATAGAATTTATTGAAAAGGTTGCCGAAAGCATTGCCTCAACCATATCGAACACCAAAATTAATATCCGAACTGCTAAGCTTCTAAAAGAGTCTCAGGAACAGGCCGAGATTTTGCAGGCTCAGGAAGAGCAGATGCGTCAGAACATGGAAGAACTGCAGGCTACTCAAGAGGAGGCTGCTCGTCAGGGTGAAAAATTTATCAGTTTCACCAATTCCGTCAACCATACGCTGATTCGTGCCGAATATGATGTTAATGGAATGTTGCTCTACGCCAACACCAAGTTCCTAAACAAGTTGGAGTACTCTTCAAACTCCGAAGTCGAAGGAAAGCAGATCTCAATGTTTATCAATAAGAAGGATAGAGTTTGGTTCGATGAGATTTGGGAAAGTCTGGCAAAAGGAGGTCATCACTTTGAGGGCGACATGAAGCATGTTACCAAGAGTGGAAAAGATTTGTGGACCATTGCAACCTATACTTGTGTCCGAAATCAGCACGGAGGAGTAGAAAAAATATTATTCCTTGCCATCGATACCACAGAGCAAAAAAATCAAAGTCTCGATTTTGAGGGGCAGATTGAAGCTCTTAACCGATCGAGCATAAAGATTGAGTTTAGCCCCACAGGTGACTTAATCGATGCTAACGATAAGTTCCAGCAAACCTTCGGATTATCGCTAGTTGAAGCCAAAGCAAAAGCCGTGTACGATTTATTCCATAAGAACGATCGTAAGCAAATTGAGAGCATTTGGGATGATGTAACCCATGGCATACCGTTCGAGGGTCAAGTGAAAATGCTCATGAAGGATAATCAGGAGCGATGGCTACGTGGTACTTTCACTGCTGTTAACGATATGTATGGCGAAGTGGCTAAAGTGGTTTTCATAGGCCATGATAATACCCGTGAGAAGCTTATGGAAATTGAAACCATGGAGCAAACCGAACAGCTCAAACGTCAGGAAGAGATGCTACGTCAGAACGAGGTAGAGCTTAACCGGAAACTCCGTGAGGCCAAGGAAGATATCAAGAACCAGTTTAAAGAAATTGAACGAGTAAAAATTAGGAACGAAAAGACCCTTGAGGGTTTCCTTGATGCCATAATAACCACCGATCAGGATGGAATAGTCCAGTTTTTCAACAAGGCAGCCGAAGAGTTGCTTGGGGTTACAAAAGATGAGATACTAGGACAAAGCATTCGTATGCTTTTCCCAACCGATGCGGCAGATAATGATGATTTCTTGGCCTCATATCTCGATCCAGAGAAGTCTGCAATTGTAGGCGAGAGGCGTGAAATTTCAATTACCCGTAAGGATGGTGAAGAGCTTAATTTGCTGATGCTACTTACCGAGGCTAAGGTGGGTCGTGAGTTTACAATTACTGCATTTATTCAGAATATATCAGTAGACTTATTCTAACTTGTACATCAATTATCCCAAAACAGGTCAGCTCATTATGCTTACCTGTTTTTTTTATTCACTCTAGGTGCCCTAAAAGTTTCATAACATCTCTAATTTTTGCTACTTTTGTACATACATATATGGTCAGTTATTAAAGCCATTTAACAGCAATTTATTGATTTATGGAGAACTTTGTTGTTTCAGCCCGGAAATATCGTCCAAATAGTTTCAAGAGCGTGATAGGCCAACATGCGCTTATCACAACGCTAAAAAATGCAATACAGCGTAAACAGCTGGCGCAAGCATACCTTTTCTGTGGACCTCGTGGTGTGGGAAAAACAACATGTGCCCGAATTTTTGCAAAAACAATAAATTGTCTTAACCCCACTGCCGAGATGGAGGCTTGTAACGAGTGTGAAAGTTGCAAGGCTTTCATCAATCAGCGATCTTTCAATATTCATGAGCTCGATGCAGCATCCAATAGCTCGGTCGATGGAATTCGTAAGCTGATTGAGCAGGTGCGTATTCCACCTCAAATTGGCAAGTATAGCGTTTACATTATCGATGAGGTGCATATGCTGTCTCAATCTGCATTCAATGCATTCCTGAAAACACTGGAGGAACCACCTGCACACGCCATATTTATTTTGGCTACCACGGAGAAGCATAAAATCTTGCCAACCATCCTGTCGCGTTGTCAAATCTACGATTTCAACAGAATTCGCGTTGAGGATACGGTTAAATATCTTGAATATATTGCCAAGGAGGAGAATGTAACCTGCGAGGTGGAAGGACTTAATATTATTGCTCAAAAGGCCGACGGAGCCATGCGCGATGCACTCTCCATTTTCGATCAGGTGGTTAGCTTTAGCGATAACAACATTACGTACCAAAAGGTAATTGAGAATCTGAATGTGCTCGATTTTCAATACTACTTCACTCTTACAGAAGATTTTTTGAAGGGCGATTTTGCCAATGCTCTGCGAGTGTTCGACGAGCTGCTATCCAAAGGCTTCGATGTTCAGCAGTTTGTTTCGGGAATGAGCGATCATTTGCGCAATCTATTGGTTTGTAAAGATCCCCAAACTGCTCAGATACTTGAGGTTGGAGCAGCCATTGCAGAGCGTTATATCAAATTTGCAACCGAATGCTCGGTGGAGTTTCTGATAAAAGCCTTGGATGTGGTTAACCAGGCCGATATCTCGTACCGGCAAAGTAGCAATCAGCGACTCCATATTGAGCTAATGCTGATAAGGTTGTGTGGCCTTAATCAAGAAAAAAAAAAATAACCTCTACCAATGGTTAGATTCGCCTGATGTTGAACTCACGATTCTAAGGGATAGTGCAGAAGATACACCACTGTCGGTTAAACAACCTAGCCCTAAGGCTGTTGAGAAGCAGCCTGTAACCAAACTGGTTAAAATCCCCAAATCGAGTCCAAAGAGCATCTCAATTAAGGATGCTCTTGAGGGAAAAACTACACCAATGCCTAAGCAGCAAGCTGAAAGTAGTTTGCCTGTTGATGATGAAGTTGATGACGACATTGCTGATTTGGAGGTTACTGCTGACGAAGACGTGATTGTAAATCAAGTCGATTTGGAACGCCGTTGGCTACAGTTTACCCAAAGTCATTTGGCGGGTAAGCCTCGATTCGCCAGCTTGCTTACCACATATCAACCCATATTGGGAAGCAATTTGCAAGTAAAAGTTGTTTTCGAGTCACAGTTACAGCTCGATATGTTTACCGAGATACAGAGCGAGTTGACACACTTTTTACGATTAAAATTGGGTAGCAAATCGGTTGTAATCGAGGCGAGTTTTCAGAGCCAACCCAATGGCAATGGAAATGGCAAAATGTATACAACCGAGGATAAGTTTAAGTTTCTGAGCCAAAAAAACCCAAAAGTTTTGAACCTAAAGCAGCAGCTTAATTTAGATTTTGATTAGCTTGTGTGTAATATAAACTTTTGAATACTATACTTGTTTAATCTTTGAAATAGTTTTTATAGATCATTTATTAATCACCTAAAAATTTAATCATTATGTTAAATCAACGAGTTTACAACGCCATTAATGATCAGATCAACGCAGAGATTTGGTCGGCCTATATGTACCTTTCTATGTCAGCGTATTTCGCTTCGGAAGGGCTAAATGGATTCTCAAACTGGATGAAGGTTCAGTGGCAAGAGGAGTTAACCCACGCCATGAAGTTTTTCGACTACTTAACCGAAAGGGGCGAGCGACCTATTCTTAAGCCCATTGATGAAGTGCCTGAGAAGTGGGATAATGCCCTTCACGCTATGGAGGAAACTTTAAAGCATGAGCAGAAGGTTACTTCCTTAATAAATAATATTATGGATATAGCCATTGAGGAAAAGGATCACGCCACCAAGAGTGTACTACAATGGTTTATCGATGAGCAGGTTGAAGAAGAGGCCAGTGCACAGGAAATAATCGACAGCCTGAAGCTATTGGGCGATAAGGGGCATGGTATATATATGCTCGATAAAGAGTTGAAAACTCGCCAATTTGTTGATGAAACAGCTGCAGAGTAGCAAGTTTCTTTTTAAAGCATTACTTGCTAAGATATAACTTAGTTTTAAAATATTAGAGCCGCATCGTTTTTTAACGATGCGGTTTTTTTAAAACGATAATGATTCTTTTATCGATGATTTTTCTACTCAAAATATTCAAAGGCATCAATAATATCTAAGTAAACGCCATCAAATCCTTTTGCTAATATTTTATCGAGATATGCATCTTGCGATCCATATATTATCGATTTCCAATAATTGTTCCAGTACCTAACCTTGTAGTTTCCTTCCCAGTCGGGGTTTTCAGCCTCAAGCCATTCCGGTTCATCAGTATTCCAACTTTCGTCCCAGTAAAACCTATAATCTTCTGCTTCGCCAATGCTCATATAGCATACAACCAATCGTGAATGCTGGTTGTGTTTTGTTTTTAGCGCTGCAACCTGTTCGCTGGTTAGCTCCAAATTGTCTGAAAAAAACAGGTCAATAATTATTAAATCGTAGTTTGTTTGGCTTACCAAATTTACCATTTCCGACGGAGACGAAAAGTTTGATGGGTTTAATAGGTAAAGAAAATTTTTTGCTTCGGATAGGCTATTTACTTCCTCTTCGTTAGAGTTATACGGTTCTGTCGGATAGGTGGGGACTTGATCCAACTCTCTGCTAGGAGCGGCAAAACCTATGTACCCTTTGGCAAAGTTTTTTTGGTAAGATAAATCAACGCTAGCAGTTGTCCAGCAGTAATCTGTAACAAGTACTGCAATCGAATTGGCGGTGCACTTGTCTAAAAAAACGGTAAGGTATTCAGTGTCTTGTTCGTTTGTTGGTTCGTTATCGTTGTCGTATCCAAAGTATAGATCTTCGCGACCCACCCCATCAATAGCATTGATGTAGTTATGATGGACCGAGGCGTCGGGTTCTCCTGTTGATGTTATTAGCTCCTGCCCGTTTTGAGGAATTATAATAAAATCATTATCAACCGTATGGGCGTAGTTAGCAATTTCAATTACAAACTTCCTCATTTCTTCCTTAAAATCAACATCTTCAATATCGTCAGAACATGATATGCTAAGGAAAGCTACCGCTAATAGTAGAAGTTTTTTCATGGCTTTAGGTTTTATTAAGTTATAACGACAGATAGAGTTGAATGAAATATGAACAGCATTTATAAAATGAATGCACACTGGCTAATGCTTTAGGATAATCGGCTTAAGATCAAATAGAACGATCTCATTACCTTAAATCTAAATTCTTTGTGATTATTAGCTAATCAACATAGGAGTAGTTTAAATCCTTTGCAATATTGCAAAGTAAAAAAAACTCGATAAGTAACTATAAAAAACTATAGAACAGCAATAACACTTACGTAAAGTTACGTTTAGTATTATGCGTAGCGCAACAAATTGGTGGTATTTTTTTAATTTTTTTAACCCAACAAATTTATCTTGATGTGCTACATGATTAAGCTGCCAATTTGGTAAAATGCAAACGACACAATCCAGGCCAGGGTGGTTGTGTAAATAATGGTGAATGCTGCCCATTTCCAGCTACCCGATTCCTTTTTTATTGCTGCAATTACTGCAACACAAGGGAAGTAGATTAAGATAAAAAGTAGAAACGAGAAAGCGCTTAGGGGCGTGTAAACTTTTTGCCCTACTCGTGGGCCGCTAGTATGCACTTCGTTTTTAAGATTGTGGATAAGGGTTTGGTTTGTCTCATCGGAGTTGTTGCCAGCCTGAACCAATACACCGAGGGTGCTAACCACAATCTCTTTGGCAGCAATGCCCGAGAGAAGGCTTACACCCATTTTCCAGTCGAAACCAAGTGGACTGATAACTGGTTCTATGGTTTTACCAATACGTCCCAAGTACGAGTTGGCTTGTTTTTCGGCAACCATTTGGTTTTCAATAATATATTTTTTTGCTTCTAGGTCATTAATCAATTCTCCATTAATTGGTTGATCGGCAGTGTTGGGTTTCGATTTTTGCTCAATTTGATTACTGATCTGTTCAATTTGGCTAGCGTAATCGCGGCTATACTTAACATTTTTGGGATAATATTCAAGAGCCCAAATTATTATTACTGCAATAAGAATTACACCCCCCATTTTCTTTAAGTACTGCGAGGCCTTGAACCACATATGCCTAATGGTAGATTTTATGGTAGGTATTCGGTAGGGCGGAAGCTCCATAACAAATGGAATATCATCGCCTTTAAAAAGGGTTTTCTTGAATAGGATGGCCATTAGTATTGCCATTACAATTCCAATAAGATAAATCATAAATAGCAAAGAGCCAGCTTTATTTGGAAAAAATGCACCTAGAATTAGTATATACACCGGTAACCTAGCGCTACACGACATGAATGGGTTGATGAGCATGGTGACCATCCGATTATTTCTATTCTCAATAGTGCGGGTAGCCATAATGGCGGGAACATTACACCCAAAGCCCATAACTAAGGGGATAAACGATTTGCCGTGCAGGCCAATCTTGTGCATTAGCTTATCCATAATAAAAACTGCACGCGCCATGTAACCCGTATCTTCAAGGATTGAAAGGAAAAAGAATAGCAGCAGAATGTTAGGGAGGAACACGATAACACTACCAACTCCACTAATAATTCCGCCAATCAGCAGGTCTTTGAATGCTCCTGCGGGCATAATATCGCTCAGGAAGCTGCTGAGCAGTGATATTCCCTGATCGATCCAATCCATTGGATATGCACCCAACTTGAACGTGGTGTAAAAGCTGAACCACATGAATAGGAGAAAAATTGGAAATCCAAAGAATTTGTGGGTAACAAAAGTATCGATGGTCTGTGTGTTTTTCCTTTTTTGATGAGGATTTTCAGTGAAAGTTTCCTTTAGCGCACCAGCAATAAAGCCATACTTTGCATCGGTGATAAGTGTTTCCGAATCCTCCTTGTAAATTTCTTCTAATCTTTTAATCTGAATGTTGGCCACATTGCTCACCTCAGTGTAACCCGAAGACTTGCTCAGTATCCGGTGAGCCTGCCTATCTTTTTCCAACAGCTTTATTGCAAGGTATCGCGATGAGTAGTGAAGGTTAAGCTGTGTGTTATCGTGCTGTTTTATTGGTACTTGAATTGCTTCGATGGCTCGCTCAATGTGTTCTCCATAGTTAAGGTGTACATGCCGTAGCGTTTTATCCTTGTCGGTATACACGTTGATAACAGTATCGAAAAGCTCCTTAATTCCCTTTCCCTTTGAACTTACCGTGGGGACCATGGGAATACCAATCATTTTACCCAAATCCTTGTAGTTAAACTTATCGCCACGAGACTCGAGCTCATCGTACATGTTGAGAGCAAGCACCACTTTTATGTCCATATCAATAAGCTGGGTGGTGAGGTATATGTTACGCTCCAGGTTCGATGAATCGACCACGTTGATGACCACATCAGGTTTTTGTTCATGGATAAACCGACGAACGTATAGCTCTTCAGGTGTATAGGCGCTCAGTGAGTAGGTGCCAGGCAGGTCGGTAATATTAAATGTGTAACCTTTGTGTTTAAAGTGCGCCAACTTAGAGTCGACAGTTACACCGCTGTAGTTTCCTACGTGCTCGCGAGCACCCGATGCATAGTTAAATAGAGTTGTTTTTCCAGAATTAGGATTGCCCACCAGGGCAATGGTTACAATTTTCCCTACCTCTTTTGCTCCAGTGGCAACTATCTCTAGTTCATCTTTGTTTTTAAGAACACCGTTATAACTATTTTTTACAAGGCTTTTGGCCTCTTCGGGGGTTACAACTTCTATTAAGCTTGCTTCGCTACGGCGTAACGATACTTCGTATCCTAGTATTGAGTATTCAATTGGGTCTTTTAGTGGTGCATTCTTTATAACCGTAACCTTTTTTCCTTTGATAAATCCCATTTCGATTATACGCTTACGGAATGCCCCACGCCCCCTTACCTTCGAAATTATTCCGTATTCGCCATTTTGAAGTTCGCTTAAAAGCATTTTGATAGTTTTTATAAAGACTTGTTATAAATAATCTGCAAACTTAGCATCTTTTATTAAACTTAGGTATCCCTAATTGTTGGTATTTTTGCTAAACCAATGCTATATTGTGCAGTCATACATTATAACATTTAAAAACTTTTAAAGTTGGACGAATTGAAGGATAATGACAATATCCTTGATAGGATAAGAGAGATTTTAGGCGATCCATCCACATCGTTTAGTATACTCGAGCACCAGATTGACATAAAGGTGCAGATGGAGTATTTTGAATACTCAAAATCACATCGCAGTAAATTTGAAACTGAAGATGTTTTGGCTCAAGAGCCAAAGCTATACGACCAATCTGTTCCGCTGGATGAGAAGAAATTACTGTTGGTTAAACTCGCATCAATAGATAAACCCGAAGCATATCGTGTTCTTGAGCGATTCTCACCTAGTGCCCCTGCAGATATTAAGGATTGGGCTGTAATGGCTACTCAAGAAAGTAGAATGCTACTCGAATCGCAGCTACTCGATGAGCAGCAAGTTTTCATTTCCACCGGTTTGGGAGGTAAGGATGGTAAACTCCGTTACTATGTTGTAGCCTTTCCCGAGCAAACCGAATCGTTTACCGCATCGCAGCAAAAGCTTATTGAGAGCGAATTTGAATACAGCCTTAAGCAAAGTAATGCCGAGATTGAATCGTTGGAGTTTACCCCCGAGCATGTATGCATAATGGCCCTGGTTCCCTTATCGGTTCAGGTAAGGTTACCGTTTAAAAAGGCCATAGATGAGTGCAACTCATTGGGGAGGTTTATTAAGGATGCTTTTATTATTACTAATGTTAAAAAGCTTACCGATGACGAGATTAAGGAAATAGTGAGTAAACCTTCCAAGGACGAAGGAGAGGAATAAAAAAACCAGCACAAGAAGTACTGGTTTTATATTACTGTAAACTTATGATGCTATTTGTTGTCTAAATCATCAAAACTGATGTTCGAGAGCTCATCCTGTAGTATTTCCACCTCTTCTTTTTCCTGCTGCTTTGGCTCATGGTATTCTTGTGGTTCCCCATTGTTGGCCTTGATATAATCAACAACCTCAGTTAGCCCTTCAGCAAACTTTTCGAAGTCCTCCTTGTAAAGGAAAATCTTGTGTTTTTCAAAGAAAAATTTACCATCTTGTCCAAACCTTTTTTTGCTCTCTGTAATTGTTAGGTAGTAATCATTTTGACGCGTTGCTTTTACATCAAAAAAATAGGTTCTCTTACCCGCTCTAACAACTTTAGAGAAAATATCATCCCGCTCGTTCCTTTCAAACCCATCGTGATTATTTAACTCATCCATCATTTCTATGTTTTTTAATGATTTAACACTGGATATTTACCGCTCAAAAATAAAAAAATATTTTCAGAACCATTATGATTATGGATATTTTTAAAAAAATGTCAATCCTTTTTGAGCATTATCGTGCAATTAAACATAAGGTTTTGCCGAAAAACGTGGTAAGTAATTCTCGCCCAGTAGTGTTCTAACTATAACCCCCTTGTCGCATGTCATTTTTTAAGGTTATTCCTCCCAAGGCACTCATTTTCTTAAAAACCTTTTACAATCTAAAAATTTGGGCGTATCTTTGCCGTTCAAATAAATACCATATTTACTTACGTTCTTAGATGATAAGCAGAAGAATACTTAGGATAAAGGCATTACATATTTTGTTTGCCTTTTATAGGGGAGAAAACGATTCGTTGGCAAAAGCCGAGAAAGAACTTTTTCACAGCATTAAGAAGGGGTATGATCTTTACCAATACCTGTTCCTGCTCCTTCTCGAAATACAAGGTTTTGCGCAAAAGCGAATTGAAACTTCAAGGCAAAAGTTGATGCCTACTCATGAAGATCTGAATCCGAACTTACGCTTTGTAGAGAATCCCTACTTCGCCCTAATTCGCGAGAACGAGTCAATACATGATTACCTTACCTACAACAAGTTGAGCTGGGTAAACTATCCCGAGTTAATTAAAAAGTTATATCAAAAGATTACAGCCTCGGAATACTATCAGAAGTACATGGAGTTACCAGCGGCCGATATGACTGCCCACAGGCAATTGATAATCAATATTCTAACCAAAGAGCTTGTCGATTTCGATGATTTTGTTCAGTGCCTTGAGGAGCAAAGCATATACTGGAACGACGACCTCGATTTTATGATTGGTATGGTGGTGAAAACCCTAAAAAAGTTCGAAGCCGATCAGCCCACTACAACACCTGTTTTTCCGATGTTTAAAAACGAGGAGGACGAGGATTTTGCTCGGCGTTTGCTCCGAAAGGTTGTGGTTAATCATACCGAGAATACCAATACTATTGATCACTACACCAAGAATTGGGATGTTGATCGAATTGCTAGTATGGATATCCTGATTATGGAGATGGCGCTTACCGAGATAACAGATTTCCCATCGGTTCCGGTTAAGGTAAGTTTCAACGAGTATATCGAAATTAGCAAATATTATAGTACCGAGCAAAGTAGCAACTTTATTAATGGCGTACTCGATAAGATTATTGCAGCATACCGTACCGATGGTAAGATACAGAAACAGGGCCGTGGACTAGTTGGTGAGGATGATATGTAAATAGTTTATTGAAATTATATTTAGATGAATTTCTCTGGTAAATCCCTCTTGTTGCTTTGTTGTGCTGGCTTGTTGGCCATTACATTGTGTGTTTCTTGTGGTTCAAAAGATTCGTCGGCTAGTAAGGGTGATAACTTACCAGAATACATCGATGATGGCCGTGAACAGCATGCCGATATAGAGTTTGATACCGATTTTGTTGATTTAGGTACAATTAAACACGGTGAGGTTGTAACTTATACCTTTGAACTAAAGAATATTGGAAACATCCCTTTGCTAATTAATGATGTTATTGCTGGTTGTGGCTGTACCAGGGTTAATCTAAGTAAGGAGGTGCTTAAGCCCCAAGAAGAGGGATCGCTTGAGGTTGTATTCGATAGCCGTGGTTGGTATGGCTCGCAATTCAAGTCGGTAACTCTGGTTTCAAACGCCATCACCCCAAAACGTTCAGTTACACTAAAAGTTAATATAGTTAAGTAAATTTTTTCATTTGAATAATCTTTTAAAATCACAGTTATGACAAACACACTATTCGTAATTCTTCAAGCAGGTGAGGCTAGCCCTTACATGTCATTCATTATGCTGGCACTTATTATTGTAGTTTTCTACATGTTCATGATTCGTCCACAGATGAAGCGTCAGAAAGAACTTAGAAAATTTCAGGAAGCCCTACAGAAAGGCGATAAGGTGATTGTAGCCGGTGGCGTTTTTGGTAAAGTGGCCGACATAAAAGACGATCATATTTCTGTAGAAATTTCTGACAACGTGAGGATTAAGGTGATTAAGAGCACCGTTCTTCGCGATTCGTCCGATTTACAGCAGAAGTAGGAATTTTTTATACCTTTACAGAGTTCAAAACTTTCCGTAGGAGAGGTTTTGAACTCTGTTTTTTTGTTACATCTATCCTGTAGCCCATGGAATATTCAGCCGTTAAAAAAATTCTACAGGTCTTTACTCAGCGTAACGTTAACCTTAACGTTAGATTGGCGTTATTTACTTTCTTCGTATTTGTAGCCTCAATCCTTTGGTATCTCAATAAGCTAACCTATGAGTACACTACTCAAATAACATTCCCGCTTAGTATAGTAAATATGCCTAAGGGAAAAGTGCTTGTGGGTGATCCTCCCAAGCAAATTAGCCTACAGGTTAGGGCTTATGGCTATACCTTACTTCGCTACAAGTTAGGCGCATCGCTTTTACCTGTGGTAATCGATTTAGAGGAGGCTCCTTTGTTTTCTCTCAATAGTTCACAGTCAAAGCAGTATATCCTCACTAACACACTGCGCAACACAATATCAAATCAACTAAAAGGTGAGCTACAACTCGGGGTAATTGCTACCGATACGCTCCACTTTGAGTTTACTACAATGCAGCAAAAAAAGGTGCAGGTTGTTCCACAGTTACAATACACGCTTGAACGCCAGCATATGCTAACAGGCCCCATGGTAATAAAACCCGATAGCATAACCATAAGTGGACCCGGTACACTGATTGATACTGTGAATAGTATCAATACTATTAGTGTGCGTCTTGATCGTCTTGCGAATGCTTACACTTCATCTATTGGGTTGGGTGAGATTCCACAGGTTGGATTTTCGCATCGCAGGGTAACCCTTACCATACCTGTTGAGAAGTATACCGAGGCAGAACTTTCCAAATCGCTTAAGGTTATAAACTTACCCGATACCCTAAGGCTTATTCTTTTACCCCGAACCGTTACGCTAAAATGTAACGTACCCATTAGTAGGTACAAAGATCTTTTTGAAGATGATATAGTAATGCCTTATGTCGATTTTCGTGATTCCTACCAGCAGTCAGGTAATAAGCTTCGCATACAGGTAGAGACCCAACCCTACGCCGTACGCGTAGTTGATATTGAGCCCAAATTTGTTGATTTTATAATTGAGCGAATTTGATGTTACGAGTAGGAATTACAGGGGGAATAGGTAGTGGTAAATCCACCGTTTGTAAGATTATTAGCGCAATGGGCTATCCTGTTTACAATGCAGATATTGAAGCCAAAAAGCTCACAAACCAAAATCCTGAAATAGTTAGGGGGGTAAGCACTCTTTTCGGAAAAGATATTTATGTAAATGGTGAGCTAGATAGAAAACGGGTAGGGCAGCTGGTTTTCGCTAATAAAGATTTGCTTGAGCAGCTAAATTCGATTATACATCCAGTGGTTTCAGCCCATTTCGAAGAGTGGATCAAGAAAAATTCAAATCATACCTTGCTATTCAAAGAAGCCGCCATCCTTTTTGAGAGTGGTGCATATAAACAGGTAGATAGATCTATCGTTGTTTGGGCACACAACTCGTTAAGAATTGAGAGAGTTTGCAAGCGCGATGGAGTTTCGGAGGAAGAGGTTAAACAAAGAATAAGTAACCAAATGCCGCAGGAGCAATTGGTTAAACGGGCTGATTATGTTATCAACAACAATGAGGATACATTGCTAACTACCCAAGTAGTAGAATTAATAGATAAATTGCTAAACGATTAATTTTTTTATACGCTATGTCGAAATATGGTAAATGGATTGCAGGAGGTTTGGGCTGGGCTGTTCTGGGGCCAATTGGAGGAATAATTGGTTTTGCACTCGGATCTCTTTTGGAAAATACGGATACAACGGTTTATACCGGTCAAACAAGTCGCAATAGCTTTTTGGTTAGCCTTTTAGTTCTGGTTGCCGAAGTTATGCGTGCCGACGGTAAGGTGGTTCGATCGGAACTTGAATATGTGAAAAAGTATTTCCTTAAAAATTTTGGCGAGGCCGCATCAAAAGAAGCTCTGGTGCTTCTGCGCGATATCCTGAAAAAGAGTGTCCCGCTTAAGGATGTTTGTTACCAGGTACGCGATAATATGGACTATCCATCGCGCCTACAGCTAATGCATCTACTATTTGGAATTAGTAATGCCGATGGTGTTTTGCATCCCAGCGAGGTAAGTGTTATAACCAATATTGCATCGTGGATTGGTATTTCCACTGCCGATTTTGAGTCAATCAAGTCAATGTTCTACGATTCGTTGGAATCTAGCTACAAAGTGCTCGAAATATCGCCCAATGCAACCGTGGAGGAGATTAAAAAGGCGTACCGAAATATGGCCCTTAAGCATCACCCCGATAAGGTTAGCTATCTTGGTGAAGATATTCGCAAAGCGGCTGAGGTGAAGTTTCAAAAGGTGAACGAAGCCTATGAGAGAATAAAGAAGGAGAGAGGGTTTGTGTAGCATAGAGATTAAAGTTCAACGTTTTAAGTTCAACGTTCAATGTTCAAGGTTCAATGTTTAAGGTTTAAAGTTTAAAGTGAATATGCCTGCTAAACGCTAAACGCCAAACGCTAATCTCTAAACGCTAAACGCCGAACGCCAAACCCTAAACCCTAAACATAATACACAAAACTCTCTATATGTCCACACTAAAACCAAAAATTCGCATCGAGTTCGAGAAATCCTTAACAACAAATCCAAAGGATTTGCTTAAGCAGAAACTTATTATGAACGATATGGGCTTTTATCAAAGGGCACTCATTCTTAAAATTAACGAGAGCATTGATAATGATAGCATTGCTGATGATGACACTGTTATTATTCGCTATGGTTTGGATGGGGAGCGCCAAGTGGATGTGCAAAGTTTGAATCCAAGTATAGCCCACAGAGTGAAAGGCATTGCAGAGGGTATCTTTCCAAATAACTACAAGAATGCAAAGAAATAGAGCTGCTGAACTATACCATTATCCCATTCTACTACTGTTCCTATTGGTCTTGCTAGTTTCGTGTGGCCAAAAGCAGAGCAAGGAACATAAAGAGGATAACCCCAATGCATCCGAACTGCCAGTTAGCTATGCTCAGGGTTTTACAATTTCAGAGTTGGACAATGGCTACGAGCTTGTTGTATCAAATCCTTGGCAAGATGCCAAAAATGTGCAATACAAGTATTTGCTTTGCTCAAATACCGAAAAAACTTCTGGCAATGGCTATTCAGAAGTTATCCCAATTCCAGCAAAAAGGGTGGTATGTTTATCAACAACGCATATTGCTTATATCGATAGGCTTGGTGCTTGCGATGTAATTGTAGGTGTATCGGGTGCTGATTATGTATCGAATACAAGTGTTCAAAATAAAATAGGTAACGGATTGGTGAAGGATGTGGGATATGAGCAGGCGCTTAATTACGAGCTGCTGGTTAGCCTCAAACCCGATGTGGTGCTTGCCTACGGTGTGGGAGCTGAAATGGCAGGTTATCTTCAAAAGTTAAAAGATCTCAGAATACCTGTAGTTTTTGTTGGCGATTATCTAGAGGAGAACCCGTTGGGTAAGGCCGAATGGCTTAAGGTTTTTGGACTTTTGCTTGGTAAATATCAACAGGCCGATAGCCTGTTTGGAGGCATTGCTCAGGAATATAATCAAACAAAAGCCCAATTGCCCGTCAATGTGGATAAACCTAAAGTTTTTCTCAACCTTCCATGGAAAGATGTTTGGTATTTTCCAGGAGGTCGGGGGTATATGGCCAATCTAATTGCCGATGCGGGTGGCGATTATGTCCTTAATCATTTACAAGGCAGCAAAAGTTATCCATTTAGTATCGAGAATGCATTGGAGTACGCTGCAAAATCGGAAGTATGGCTTAACACAGGAATGGCGAACTCAATTAGCGAGATTGAGAGTGAACTGCCCATTGTTAAAGGGTTACCAGTACTCTCTGCAGGGAATGTTTTCAACAACAATAACAGGGTAAACCCAACGGGGGGGAATGATTTTTGGGAGTCTGGCGTGGTTAATCCACATATTATTCTCAAAGATTTAATAGAGATTTTGTACCCACAAAACCAAAACCATCGGTTGGTATACTATAAGCAGCTACAATGATTACCGAAAGAGTAAAACCAAACCCTTTTTCATCAACAAATCTGCTAATTTTTAGCGGAATGGTTTTGCTTTTGGCAGTTTTCTTTGTTTTGGATTTGCTGCTAGGTTCAGTTTCAATTCCCTGGGTTGATGTTATAAAATCACTTTTTGGCAATACCGATAATGAGGTTTGGAGCACCATTGTGCGCGATTTTCGGTTACCCAAATCAATTACTGCCGTGCTTGCTGGTGCTGCGTTATCGGTGAGCGGATTGCAGATGCAAACCACATTCCGAAACCCCTTGGCTGGCCCATATGTGTTGGGTATTAGTGCCGGAGCAAGTCTTGGCGTGGCCATTATGGTTTTGGGAATAGCTTCAATTGGAGCGGCAAGCCTATCGGGTTTGGCTACAAGTTTTAGCCTGGCTGGTGCAGCCATCCTGGGTGCTATGCTGGTGCTAATGGTCGTGCTCGCCGTATCGCTGAGGGTAAAGGATATTATGACTATCCTTATTCTAGGGATGATGTTTGGCTCGGGAGCATCGGCATTGGTTAGCGTGCTTCAGTATTTTAGTAGCGAGTCGATGCTTAAAGCTTTTGTTATTTGGACCATGGGGAGTTTAAGTTCAGTAGCAGGTATGCAGCTTCAGGTGTATGCCATTATTATCGCTGTTGGTCTGCTGCTAAGTTTTATCTCTATACGTTTGCTAAATGTTATGCTGCTGGGCGATGCCTATGCCAAGGGTGTTGGGCTAAACCTAACTGTAACCCGTGTGCTAATTTTTACATCAACCAGCCTATTGGCTGGTGGTGTAACCGCGTTTTGTGGACCCATTGGTTTTATTGGTATTGCGGTACCTCATCTGGCTCGAATGATTTTTAGAACGGCAAACCATGTGGTGCTAATCCCTGGAGTGATGCTGCTGGGCAGCATTGCCATGCTATTTGCCGATATCGTTTCGCAGCTACCAGGTTTTGAGGTTACGCTGCCCATAAACTCGGTTACGGCCCTGCTGGGTATTCCTATTGTAATTTATGTAGTGATTAAAAACCAAAGATTTGCAGGAGTGTAGCATGGAGCACAGAAGGGTTTCGATATCGGTAAGGGATGTAGAGTTGGGATATAGCCCAAGTAACCCGTTACTGCCCAAATTTTCTGTTGATGCTCATTTGGGTGAGCTAATTGCGCTGGTGGGGCGTAATGGCATTGGTAAATCAACGCTCCTCCGCTCCATTATTGGTTTACAGCAACCCCTTTCGGGAGATATTTTGGTTGAGGGCAAAAAATCGACGGCTCTAGTGCGAAAGCAAAGGGCTAGGGCCTTAAGTTTTGTGCCGGCAGAGCCAGTAAGGGTCGCAAATTTATTTGTACGCGATTTTGTTGCCGTTGGTCGCTTTCCCCATCTCAGCTGGTCGCGGGCATTATCTCCACATGATTGGGAGATGGTGGATTATGCCCTAACGCTTGTTGGCATTGATCATCTTGCCCATAGGGATATAACCACTGTGAGCGATGGAGAGCGCCAACGGGCTATGATTGCCTTTGCTCTTGCCCAGGATACTCGAATTATTGTACTCGATGAGCCTACTGCTTTTCTCGATCTGCCCAATAAGTTCGAAATGGTTCGTCTGCTATCGCATTTGGCCCATACCAAAGGAAAAACCATAGTTTACTCCACCCACGATTTGCAGGGAGCTATTCATGAGTCCGATATTATTTGGATGATGCTTCAGAGTGGTTTGGTTGCCGGAGCACCCGAGGACTTGGCTCTGAGCAATAGCTTTCAAGATTTGCTTTCGGATACTCAAGTAGTGTTCGATGCCGAATCGGGGCTTTTTCGAAACTATCGTCAGCCATCAAAATCAATTGTACTGGAGGGCAATGGGAATGTACGCCTTTGGACTGCTCGAATGCTCGAACGTATTGGTTTTTGTACCGAAAATGTAGAGCAGGCCAACCTAAAGGTAACTTGCATTACAGATGATATCACTTGCTGGATGGTAACTGAGAGCGAGAATTTGGTGTTTAAATCCAATAGCCTGCGAGATTTAGCTGATAAGTTAAGGCGATTTGAATAGCTGTAATGGAATCTTATTAATCAACTATCTTTACCTTCCCAGTTTTTAGTAGATGCTTAAGAACCCAACGGATTTCGTTGTATGAGTATTCGTCACCCAGTGCTTCTTTGGCCGGCCCAAGCCTTGTTTCATCTGCGTTTAAAAAGTATTCGGTTATTGCATCAATCTTTTTTGATGTAACTACTTCGTCTAGTTTTATTTCTCCCGATTCGATGTAGCGGGTTAGGTGGTTTGCTATGGTCGATTCAACCATAGAGCGCTCTGTCGCTATTTGAGCTATGTTTTTGCCCTGCCGAAATAGCTGAAAGGATATTTCCCAAGATTTTGGTTTTGAGGAATTATCTTTGCCCTGATCAAAAACGTCGATCTCAGGAATATCCATATTTTTCTCGTTTCTGTATTCGCAAACAATATCTATAATGTCATTGCCAAATTCTTCAATTTTTTTGGGCCCTAACCCTTTGATTGGTTTAAGGAGCGCCTTGTTGTATGGAAGCTGGTTGGTTATTTCGTAAAGCGTGTTCTGTCGGAGAATCCTGTATATTTTTACTTTTCGCTCATCGGCTGCTGCCTGTCGCCATACCCTCAGTCTTTCGAAAAGTTCAGGATGCTCAGATTTAATATGCTGTTCAGTATCTTTTGTTTTCGTTTTTTTCTTCTTAAAATCCTCAATGGCTGCTTTAGCCCTTACTTCTAAATATTTTGTTAAATCAAACCCGCTATCGCAAGCCCTAAGGCATATAACCTTTTCGCCCATAGCTTTTATTATCTTATCGAACTGATCTTTGGCTTTACTCTCCAACTCAAGGCTATCCGATTCGTAGTTGGTGGTGTTAAAAAAATGAAGAAATTCTTCCTCAATTTTTGGTATAAAGTAGGAGGTTGCCTTTCTAATTCGCTCTTGCAGAGTAATATTGTTTTGTACTGATTGATAATCAACCACTAACCTATCGACTTGGTGGCCGAATTTTGCTGCAACATCAAAAATATCTGTTTTGAATTTGTTGCTCTGTGTGGTTAGTGTTTCTGATAGCTGCGGTGGAAAACTTCCAGCATTTTCACGTACTAATCTTTGGGTGTAATCAATAGTTTTTTTTATCTGCATGAAGTCAAATAGTTCTAGCACTAGCTCTCTTTGATATTGAAGTTGCGCTTCGCTAAGCTCCGATTTGCTGGGTTGGTTCTTCTCCACATCTTTAGAGAAGCCCGTTACCGTTTTATCGGTAATTATGGCGTTGGTGTTCACCTTGGAACTAAGCACCAACCCCTCGAGCGAACGACAACGGCTAAGCGCCACGTAAACCTGACCGTGGGCAAAAGCGGCTTGGGCATCAATTATTGCTCTATCAAAAGTCAACCCCTGGCTTTTGTGGATTGTGATGGCCCATGCCAACTTAAGCGGATATTGCTTAAACTCTCCCGTAACATTCTCCTTAATCTCCTTAGTTGTTGGATCGATGGTATAGTTGGTATTTTCCCATTCCAAGGGTGTAACCAGAATGGGAGCAGGATCGCCTGGGCACTGAACGTATATACCCTCCTCGTCGATATCCTCAACGGTACCGATTTTTCCGTTGAAGAAAAGTTTCTCGTAGGTTGGGTCGTTTTTTACAAACATCACCTGGGCACCCACCTTGAGCGTTAGTTCATAATCAGTGGGGTAGGCGTGTTCAGGAAAATCTCCTGTTACTGTGGCTGTAAATATTTTGGACTGGGTTTTCAGCTCTTTTAGTTTTGCTGCATTAAGGCTATGCGCCTGATTGTTATGCGTGGTTAGGGTTATATATCCATCGCTCTCGTTTGGATTGAATTGTGGGATGTAGCGCTGGTTAAGCAGATCAACATCATCAATATTTAGCTCGTTGTTTCGTACTTTATTTAGCAAATCTATAAACTGTTGGTCACTTTGGCGGAATATGTCTTTAAGTTCAATGCTCACAAAATTTGTTTGTTTTAACGCTTTGCTGCTGAAAAAGAATACCGTATCGTAGTACTCACGCAGTATGGCCCACTCATCGTCTTTGGCAATGGGAGCCAGCTGTTTTAGGTCGCCAATCATAAGTAGTTGAACGCCTCCAAATGGTTTGTTCCGGTTTTTAAATCGGCGAAGAACCGAGTCGATACCATCAAGCAGGTCGGCACGCACCATGCTCACCTCATCAATTACAAGCAGATCGAGGCTTTTTATGATATTGATTTTGATTTTACTGAACCGTTGTATCCTCGAGTTATCTCTATTTTCGATGCCTGTGGCAGAGTAGGGTAGTTGAGGACCAAACGAGAGCTGAAAGAATGAATGAATTGTAACTCCCCCCGCATTTATTGCTGCAACTCCTGTTGGGGCAACCACCACCATTCGTTTGGAGGTTTGCCTTTTAAGGTTGTGCAAAAAGGTGGTTTTACCCGTACCGGCCTTACCGGTTAAAAAGATGTTTTTGCCTGTTGTTTCGACAAAATCGAGGGCTAACTGTAGCTGGGGGGTGATTTGAAAATCCATTCTATTGATTGTATCGAAATGATTTTAAATATCTTTTAAAAGTACAAAAATATGACGAATGATTAAGCTAAAGTTTTTTTGTGAAAATTGCGATTAGCTCCGTTTAACAGAATAGTTTGCCTGCTCGGTTTCAAAAAAGCCTTATTTTTACAGAACATTTCAAATTTAATAATTATGCTTAATAAGCTATTTACTTTTATCCTCATTGCTCTTACAGCCCTTGCGATATCGTGTACCTGTAATAGGGGCGATAAAGTTCCTGTTGATAGTATCGATGTGACTATTGAGGTCGATCGATTTGACCAAGCCCTTTTTAGTATTGATACCGATAGCTTGTCGATAGAGGCGCGTAAGTTGAACGACCAGTACAGTGATTTTTTTGAGCTATTTACCAATGGTATTATTGGAATTGGTACATTGGCCGATCCGGGTTTTGAGGACTTCCTATACAGCTTTATAACGGATAATATGGTATCGGAAACCTATCGTGAAGTGCAGCGTGTTTTCCCAAATACCAAATGGTTAGATAACGAGCTAACTGATGCCTTTAAGCGTTATGCTTACTACTTCCCCGATAGTAAAATTCCTCGAGTGTATGGTTTTGTATCGGGGTTTAACAACTCGGTGGTGATTGCTGATAGCCTTTTGGCGGTTAGCTTTGATCGTTACCTTGGTCGAGATAGCGAGTACTATCCAATGCTTGGCATTCCAAAGTACTTGCAGTACAACATGCACCCCAAGAAAATTTCATCGGATTTGGTTAGAGCCTGGATCTTTAGCGAATTTCAGTTTAACGATTCTATTGATAATCTTGTTAATAATATGATATACGAGGGCGCATTGATGTATGCAACCAAAAAAATGCTGCCTAACCAGCCCGATAGCCTAATTTTTGGTTTTTCACCAGATCAGATGAAGTGGTGTAAAAACAACGAGTCGCATATGTGGGGATATTTAGTAGAGCATAAGCAGCTCTTTTCAACCGATGATTTCATTATAAACCAGTATGTGAGTGGCGCACCATTTACAAAAGGATTTCCACCCGAATCGCCCGGAAAGGCTGCAGTATGGTTGGGCTACCGAATTGTTTCGCGGTTTATGGATAGGAATAAGGATTACACGTTACAACAGCTTATGAGCGAGACCGATTATCAAAATATTCTTAATAGGGCAAGGTATAATCCTTAAAAGATAAGGCTTTGAACCATAAAAAAACTCGCCGTGGAATAATCCTTGCGGCGAGCTTTTTGTTTTTAGGCTGGAGTATATAAAATCTTTGAAGCTATCGTCGATTTACATACCATAGATGAAATGATCAGCCAAAAGGTTGCGTGAGCTGTTTAAAAAAAATCAATTTACATATTCAGTTGGATGTACAACTGATTCTTTATAAGGCAAAAAACCAATGTTCTTAAATGTTTATAGTAACTGTTTTTGTTTCGCCTTCTTTTATGGTTAATGCTGTGCTCCCTAGTACAATATCATTTTGACCAAATACACCAAAGTATAGTGTAGTTTGGGTGTCAATTGCGTTTAAATCAAATGTTTCTTGAAGTTCAAAGGTTGCAATTCCATCGCTTTCAGTAACTACTGATTTACTTGAATGAAGAGGTTTAAAGAAACTTGTGGTGGGTCCAGTTTGCTCTGTAAACATATATACAGTAACTCCCGACTGAGCAACTCCGTTTTGTTTCACTTCAACTTTTGCAAATGCATCAACATTGTCATCCTTATCACACGAAGATGCAATAAGAACTAAAGAAAAAAGAGAAAATAAAAAAAATAGCCTTTTCATAAATACTAAAAAGTTAAATATAAACCCTACTCATAAGGCCTTTCGGTTACGCCCCGTTTAATTGGTTTCTGGACTCCAATAATTTATTAAACAGACAAAAGAAAACCTAGGAACTAAATATAATTCCTAAGGCATCAGTTTTCAGATTCTATATAGTGAAATTGGTTTAAAAAAGATTAGTATTTCCGCAACCGTTCCATCTCCCGCTTCGAATCTTTTTTCTTCAGGTCTTCACGTTTGTCGTGCATCTTTTTACCTCGGGCAAGGCCAATATCAACCTTGGC
>DDWD01000038.1 GCA_002345825.1 Bacteroidales bacterium UBA2295 | reverse complement strand
CTGTTGCTGTGCCCTGTGAGCGCGATACCATTGAGGCCGACTCGTACTTAAACGTTTTGTTATTGATAAAAAAGTCGGGTGTTTGGCTAGCATGTGGAGCCGATACAATAAAATCTGCACCATACTCGCCCGAGAAGCTTAGCCTTTTGCCATCGTCTGATAATCTACTAGAGTAAAGTCCTCCCGGATCGTATATGTACTTACCATCCTTGTACTCTATCTTTAGCTCTCTATTTTTATCAATATCACGCAAGGTGATGATGTTACCGTTTACACTCTCAACAACAACTCTGCTTTCAGTTGAAGAGCCAGTCATGAATGAATTTTTTTGAATGAAGTTTTTGTTATCAATAAAGAAATCGGGGGTTTTGCTCACAGGTTTTGGTACAAAGGCTTTTTTTGTTTGTACGTCAATCAGGTACCATTCCATCCAGGCGCCGTTGTGATCGTCCCAAATATGCACATTGGTTCTATTGGCATTTTTTCGACCTGCCAAGCATATGGCTTTACCGCTATTTTTATCGAAAATTTTAAAGCGGCCATTGCCCAAATGGTGAAATAAGAATCGCTGGTGATCCTTACCGTTCCTGTCCCATGTTTTAACGCTAGTTCCATTACCCTTGCCTGCTCCTTGGATATCGATTCTGGACTTGGATGTGTTTCCTATTTGAATTTCGTAATATCCCTCGGGCGATGATCTGTGAAGAGAGAAAGTGCGGTCGTGACCCTCATCAAGATCGTAAACCTGAATATTGGAGCCTTTTTGTATTTCATTGGGATAGCCTGGAACATCCCAATAGCCTCCATTGTTCGTGCCATAGTTCATGGCCGATTGAATGTAAAACTTTTTGCCCGTGGGCATTTCGGTTGGGGTTTGGGCTTTAATCCCAGTTGCAAGGGTTAGCATTAAAATGCTAATTGTGAATAAAGTCCTTCTCATAGTTTTTTGTTTTATTGGTTAACTTGTTTGTAATTACACTTTTAGATAAATCATCAAATAAATTGTATAGCTGTAACAGCTATAATTAAGTTTATTAGTCTTTTACGCAGCGAACCGAATACCCATATATTATTGTCCCACTCATTTTGTTCAAATATTTTGTACTGCTTATAATGGCCCAGCTCCAAGCTGCTCCCTTCGCCGTTTCGGTAGGACTCCACCATGTGGCAGAATATCCAATACTTTTAGTATCACCCTTATAGTCACTACGTCCGGCAGGTAGCCCTAGGTAGCTGCATTGTTTGTGTTACTGATAACCCCATCCTCTCCACAGTACGGAACGTAATCTAACGTGCTGCCCGGAACTGTAATAATTTCGAAAGGAATATGATAGTTAAAGCCCTTGCGATTCTTCGGGATACTATTGAGGTTTTCGAAGTTGGGGAAGTTGAAATGCGAATACGTTGGGTCAAACCAATACCATCTGTCCTTTATTTCTACTATAATTGCCCAATGGTCTTGGTAATAGTCGTAGTATAAACGTTCTATAGCCATTTTATTTGCGGGTACTCCGGCAGCCCTTAAAAATGCAGCAAAAGCTAGAGCTTGCGATGAGCAGTTGCCTATGGGAATAAAGCCGTACTTGTTGTATATGTTTACAAATTGCTCAACGGTTGTCCAGTACGAAACAGGATCATGCGGTTTATCCCTATTAAGACTTTCGTTAAAGGCCTGTTCAACCTCATTGGAGGGGTTAAACATAGCGCTTTTCTTTGCTTTTGAGTAAAACTCCCAAGTTTTTTTCAGAATATCGTAGATTTCCTTGTCGGATTGCGCATCGGTACCCGAAACACCAATAAGTTCTCTGATTTGACTTTTTTGTGAGGTTTGCTTGTTTAAATCTCTGAAAAAGAAGTTGTGCCTATTGTTGGTTACAAGTCCCTTGATGTTGATGTAGTACTTGCCTTTTTCTGCAAAAGGTATATTGCCTCTATGCTGACTGTTTACAAGCTTAGAGTCTTTGGGAGGGTACGTTAAATTGAGTTCAATTTTGCCGGGAGCAATTGTTTTATGGTATTTGTAGTGGTCGGAAACAAGCCCATCGGCTTCGGCAAGTACAACTCCAACATAGTCTTCATCATCAATTTCTGCATCGGGAAAGCTGTAGTATCCATTTGCATTTGGCTTAGTTGTTAAAGGGGCGGTTACATATTTTTTTAGGTAAAATTTAACAACAACATTATCCATATTGTAGCCATTGGGTACAATTACTCTACCGGTTGGTTTTGGTATCTTATTGTTATGAGCATTGGGTGTAAAGGGTTTTTTTGTATTGGCATCAATTAGGTACCACTCCACCGATGGGCCATTGTGGTTATCCCAAATATGAACGTTTGTTCCATTGGCATTACTCCTTCCCTTAAGACAAATGATTTTCCCACTATTCTTATCGAAAATTTTAAATTTGCCATTGCCCAAATGGTGAAAAAGGAACATTTGGTTATTCCTATGATTACGAGTCCACGTTTTTACACTGGTTCCATTCTTCGTTTCCCCTCCCTGAATATCAATTCGGGAGTTTATAGTATTACCAATTTTTATCTCGTAATACCCATCAGAGTCTCTGAAATGCATGGAGAAGGTTCTGTCGTGTCCCTCATCAAAATCGTAAACCTGAATGTTGGAACCCTTTTGAATTTCTTTGGGATAGCCTGGTACATCCCAGTAGCCGCCATTATTCTTGCCATAGTTCATGGCCGATTGGATGTAAAACTTTTTGCCCGTGGGTATTTCGGTTGGGGTTTGTGCATTTGCTAATACCATTGCCAATAGCGTTGCAGTAAGGAGAGTAAACGCTTTTTTCATAATCTGCTTGCTTTAAGTTTTGATGGCTTTTATAATTTGTTGAGTTGTGGCTGAGGAATTGAGACGTTAACTTAGCCAATATTAATCTTTTTTCCAAAAATTATTTCCAAGTTTTACGAAAAAAGGCTGCCCCTATTATTTTGGGCAGCCTTCTGATTTCTTGTTGTATGTTAAAATTTACTTAGCGCTATTCATCTTTTGCTGAATGGCGTTAACCTTATTTTTCAGATTGGTATCAGGCTCTTGAAACTTGCTGAAATGTGCTGTCATGATAGCCTTTACCAAGAAAGGAATTTTTTTGTATTTCACATTCTCGAGCTGCGTGTAGATATGCTTACGGGCATTCTTGTCATCATTTTTCAAAACCGAATTCATTAGAGTTACCGTTACATTTACCTGCGCTGCAGCATCAAGTTTATCCATGGCACCTCTTATTGAACCACTATCGTCGCTAGCAAGCTGCGAGGATGAAACATCTTTTAAGTAGTTATCAATTACGGTAGTGTTGTTCGATGATATCCAGCTTGCAAAGTTGGCTTTTGATTTGGGGATAAATGGTCGTCCGGTTTCGGAATCAATCAGGTACCATTCCATCCAAGGTCCATTATGGTCGTCCCAAATATGTACATTGGTTCCGTTGGCATTCTTGCGTCCAGCCAAGCATATGGCTTTTCCGCTATTGCGGTCGTAAATTTTGAAGCGGCCGTTACCAAGGTGTACAAACTTAAACTGCTGATTGTTTGCGTTGTTTTTCTTCCAAACCTTAACGCTAGTCCCATTATCCTTTTTACCTCCCTGAATATCAACTCGCGAAAGAGTGGTATTGCCTATCTGAATCTCGTAATAGCCATTGGACGCTTTCCAAAGCGTAAAATTACGGTCGTGCTCATTGTCAATGTTCCATACCTGAATGTTTAGTCCTTCCTTAATATGGCTAGGTTTGCCGGGAATATCCCAGTATCCACCCTGGTTCTTGCCATAGTTCATGGCCGACTGGATGTTGAACGTTTTGCCATTGGGCATTTCGGTTGGCGCTTGGGCCATAAGAGCCATAGCTGTGGTTAGCATTAAAATGCTGATGGTTAATAGAATCCTTTTCATAGCTTTTAGTTTAATAAGTTGCTTTTTTCACTTAGTGTTAGTTGCCTACAGGCTGAAAGAATGAATTATTGTGAGGCAAAAAGATGTTAATAAATTTAGTCTTTTACGCAGCGAACCGAAAATCCCGATGATTTTGGGGATTTGAAACTTCCTATATTTGGGAGATTCTTACTGTTGTAATTAGCACTCCAAAACCAAGCTTTTTCTTCACCAATCTCCGTTGATGTCCACCATTTAGCAGTTAAACCGATACCACTACCATACCCAGTATATCCTAAACTGCCCGCCGGAAGGGCGGAAAAGCCGTAATCATCTGTACCGTTGCCATTTTGTTTCCAGCCGCTTTTACTTTTGAGTTTGATACTTGTTTTGTCACCCAAAAAATCTACGAGTTGTTTCCAATCGGCATCGCTTGCTACGCGCCAACCATTGGGTGCAAGGCCACGTGGGTCATTCACGGTATACCAATTGTACATTTTACCATACTTTACCCCATTAACTGAATCGAATTCATAGTAGCACGATATAGGTTTTTCCTCGTCTGTTGCTTTTTTATAGTCAGAATAAGTTTGAGCAACGGGTATTGGATCGCCATTACGAAAGTGTGATACGTTCAAATTCTCGCCCATCCATACCTGATCGCCAATTTTTACTTCGGTAATTTTTTGTTTCGATTGGCTTGGCTCATAGGCTTTTTTTGTTTCCACATCAATTAGGTACCACTCCATCCAGGGACCATTGTGGTCGTCCCAGATATGCACATTGGTTCCATTAGCATTTTTTCGACCAGCCAAGCATATGGCTTTTCCGCTATTGCGGTCGTAAATTTTAAATCGGCCATTGCCCAAATGCTGAAAAAGAAATTTCTGGTTGTTTTGTCCATTTTTATCCCAAATTTTTACACTGGTGCCATTGCCCGTTCCTCTTCCTTGTATATCAACCCTCGAATTGGTTGTATAGCCAACCTGGATCTCGTAGTATCCTTTTAAATTAGATTTTACTAGTGTGAACTGCCTATCATGGTGGGCATCCAAATTCCACACCTGAATGTTGGCACCTTTGTTAATAGCCCTGCTAGGTTGGTACACCCCAGGAAGATCCCAGTAGCCGCCATAGTTCTTGCCATAGTTCATTGCCGATTGGATATAAAACTTTTTGCCCGTGGGCATTTCGGTTGCTTTCTGGGCTTTAGCATTATATGAATTGCTAAGCATAAATAGGCTAATTATAAAAACGATTTTTCTCATAATTATAAAGTGTTTGTTCACCTAATTCTTTATTCCAAATTTATTGCAGAGAGAGATTGTTACTTATTGTGTGTTTTCAATTGGGGTATCCCAAATTCCTATGGTAAAAGAAAAAGGGTGAAACTTTTGCTTCACCCCTGTGTTGGTTTTACTAATTATCTTTTAGTTCCTTTTTTCGTGGAACCCTTGGTACTTACCCTTTGCGATGGTCGCGATGTAGCGTTGCCGCTGTCAGGGTTGTAAACTTTTTTGGTTTTGGCATCAATCAGGTACCATTCCATCCAGGGGCCATTGTGGTCGTCCCAAATATGTACATTGGTTCCATTGGCGTTTTTGCGACCTGCCAAACATATGGCCTTTCCGCTATTGCGATCGAAAATTTTAAAGCGGCCATTGCCCATATGATGAAAAAGGAAATTTTGGTTAGCTTTCCCATGATGATCCCAGGTTTTCACGCTAGTACCATTGGCAGTTTTTCCACCTTGTATATCAATCCTGGAACCGCGGGTGTTACCAATTCGAATCTCATAGTACCCATTCGAAGTGCTGAAGAAAATGTATTCCCTATCATGTCCATCATCCAAATTCCACACCTGAATATTAGAGCCTTTCTTGATGTCTGTAGGTTTTCCGGGGATATCCCAGTAACCACCATTATTGTACCCATAATTCATGGCAGATTGAATGTAAAACTTTTTTCCCGTCGGAATTTCGGTTGGGGTTTGGGCGTTAAGGTTTAACCCTCCTAAAATCAGAAAGATACCAATAGTTAAAACAATTCTTCTCATAGTTTTCAATTTTTTGGTTTAAACTGTTTTCCTTATTTACTCTGTTGCGAAGAATTTTGTGATTGAAATATTTTTTTGGTTTTAGTGACATGATAGGCTTATTTTATTGATCTTGTCATTACTCTAAATGCTTTAGGTGTAGCAGTAACCGCAAGTTTCATAATCAACTTGCTTAGTTGTAAAAAGTGATCGGTACGTAAAAGTGTATTTCTATATCTTGCATTGATCAAATAATTGAAGAATCTTATACAAAATGGCGTTGCTGAAAGATAAAATTATCCCTATATTTGTAACCATTGTGTAAGGTTTAATAATATGGTTATATGAAGGAGTATTTGTCATTGTCGGAAGCTGCTGAACTAATAGGGAAAAGCAAAGAAACGCTACGCAGGTGGGATAATGAAGGGATTCTGAATGCCGTTCGTGAACCTGTTTCCAATTACCGGGTGTATAAAGCATCGGACATTAAGACCTTAATGGGCAGTTTGTTTCCCGAGGAAACCAGTGATGAGGTGTCCAATTTTGTTGAAGCACAAGCAGAGTATTCTGTGGTTGAACTTTTTGCTGGTGCTGGTGGGCTGGCTTTAGGTCTTGAAAAAGCAGGTTTGAAATGCGCTGCCTTAAACGAGATTGATAAATGGGCGTGCCAAACGCTCAGAACAAACAGGCCCGGCTGGAATGTTCTAGAGGGAGATGTGAAAGATTTTGATTTTTCATTCTATAGATATAAAGTAGATCTTGTTACTGGTGGTTTCCCTTGTCAAGCATTTAGCTATGCAGGGA
This sequence comes from Bacteroidales bacterium UBA2295, assembly GCA_002345825.1. GTDB lineage: Bacteria > Bacteroidota > Bacteroidia > Bacteroidales > Tenuifilaceae > Perlabentimonas. The sequence continues at coordinate 5,257 of DDWD01000038.1, read as the reverse complement.
AAAAACTTGGACTAAAGGATGCCCGTGGTACCTTGTTTTACGAATTTGCAAGGGTTGTACAACAGGTTAATCCTCCAATCTGTTTGGGCGAAAATGTAAGAGGACTCCTTAGCCATGACAGTGGAAAAACACTAAATGGGATGATTTCAATTCTTGATGAGATTGGTTATAATGTTGTTCCTGTCAAGGTGCTTAGGGCAATTGATTATAGAGTACCCCAAAAAAGAGAGAGGTTGATTCTGGTTGGAATACGAAAAGATATAGACATAGAATTTGAGTATCCTAAACCCCATTCAAAGGTTTACACGCTGAAAGATGCCCTGAAAAAAGGTGACTTGTTCGATAGCGATGTGCCCAGCTCAGATGGTGCAAAATATCCCAAGTATAAAAAGCAGGTGTTAGATTTAGTGCCACCCAAAGGTTATTGGCGCGACTTGCCACTCGATATCCAAAAGGAGTATATGGGCGGTAGTTTTTACTTGGGAGGGGGTAAAACAGGGATGGCTCGAAGAATTGGCTGGGATGAGCCATCGTTGACATTGACATGTAGCCCTGCTCAGAAACAAACCGAGAGATGTCATCCCGATGAGACTCGTCCGTTTACGGTAAGGGAATATGCTCGAATTCAAACGTTTCCCGATAGCTGGATGTTTGCAGGGCCAATGGCGCAGCAATACAAGCAGATTGGTAATGCGGTTCCTGTAAATTTGGGTGAAGAAATTGGTTATTCTCTCATAAAGTTTCTCAACGATTACTCCGCTACGAAAAATCAAAAAGCGGTGAATTTCTAATCTCATCGGCTAGCATAGCGCAACCCCTGTTAATGAGATCCTCAGTGTCCACACTGTTGATACTTGTGTGCAGTGAGGCGACGAGCATATTGTAAAATTCCTCATATCCCGTTAATCTATGCCAAAACTCTTTGCCGATAATTACTGGGTGAACCTTATCGATTAATTTGTAGTGCATGCTGAGCTCATGCTGCTCGCCGTAAAGAACTCCAACCACAAAATCGGAATTGCTTATACCTTGTAGGGCTTTGTTTGTTCGTGCAAGATTTATTGTTTTTGAGAACTTTTGAATTAAAGGTTTTACGTCTTCTGAGTTTATTGTGTTTGGCCCAGACTTAAGTTGACACCACTTTTTTCGCCCATCAATCTTATCAACAAATTCAATATCCATACCTTTGATTAGGGAACCGCTTGCTAACTCTAGCTCAACAAACATATTTTGGATTCTGGTGCCAAATGAAGTATTAATTGATGTGCCAAGTACACGCGGATAGTAAAGTGCTTTGGCAACTCCCTCGGGACTATAGTTACCCTCAAGTACTCTCGAAAGATACTTGACAACAATTGGATTGATGTTGTATGATTTTAACGTTGCATTTTTGGTAAGTGACATTGCAACATGATTCTTGAAAATATTGGTTTCAAAGTAATCTACAATTTTTTCTAAGAGTTTCTTTTCAGTCATACTCAATTGGTTTAAAATCAAAGGTAATTATTTTCTATTACTATAATAGTAAACCACAAAGGCTAGAATAATTATCCTAGCCTTTGTGGTTGATAATCGTCATATGTACCGTTTACTCAACCCATCTGCCACAACCTTCGTAGGTTCTGCCTTGTCGCACTAAGGTTACCTTGTAGGGGTAGGTGTTGTCCGACATTCCATCGCTACAATCGCCCTCCTGAAAGGTAATAACCACAAAATCGTTGCTGTTCATGCGTTCGGCTTCTACCTCGAAACCGCCATCAACTTTTCTGATACGGGTATACATATACCAAACAGCCTCTTGCGAAATCTCGAAGTAGGCCAGCTTGTCGTAGTGCATGTCAATGGTCCAGTAGGGCTCAACTCCAAGTAGTTTTAGGTTGTGATATGGTTCTAAATCGGTTAGTTGGTATAAGCGGGGTGTGTAATAACCGTTATGGTTCTCCTGTTGTTCTTGCCAGAGCTGAAGCGCCTGCGAGAGTATCTTGTAGTCGGCGGTGTAAAATTCCTTGCTAATGTTGGTTTCGCCGCCCATGGGCGGAACGCTGCTATGCAGAATGGCCTTGGTGGTTCCCTCAATGGTGTACTTTTTACCATTCTCCATAGTTACCAGAGTAAGCCCATCGGGCGATATTTCGCTGGAGCAACCCTTTCGGTAAACGATCGAAACCTCTAAGAATCCATTGTTATCGGCATCGGCAATGGTAACCGATTTCTCCATAAAGCGGGCACGGTTCTCGAATCCACAGTTTAGCTGGCTATCGGTGTGCTTACTCATTAGCTTGTAGCTTCTTCCCGTTTTGGCATAGTGGTAGGCATACAGATTTACCGATAGGGTAGGCATATCGTCGTTCGGGTTATTCTCAGTAATTTCTTCGGATAGTAGGATGATGTTCTCGCCATTGTTGTCGGTCCATTTCTGGTGATAAACAATTTTGCCCGTGTGGTCGAGGTGCGAAACCTCGTGACCATAGGCGTTTGTGTTATCTGGCTGCTGTTGATCGTTGTATATTTCATCTATTTCGTTTAGGATTTTTAGCACCTCATCCATATTGCCTTCATGGTTGCGTCGCATCCAGAACGAGAGCCAGGGCGAGTACATCATATCGCTATACCTATCCAATTTCATATGTTTTGCAATAATCTGGTTAACCTCATCAACCGAAAAGCCGTAGGCTGAGTTCTCAAACTTATGGAACGACTGCCGATTACCCTCCCATGAAACACTGCCGGTTGTGGTGTCAATCTGATTGTATGCATCTTGGAGAAACTTACGGAAGTTTGGGGTTTGTGATATGCGCTTGTAGCTGTTAATGGCTTGGTGGAGGTACGTTTCGATACCCAACTCCTTGTAAACGCTTGGCGAAACCAGCGTGGTTAGGGTTGGTTTAAAAAACTCGAAAATCCGTCTTAGGTTACCGGGGCTTCTATCAATTCTGTAAATGGCGTAGGCCATTAGTTGTTCGGTGGCTGAATATTCTCGTGCCCCTTGGTTGTAGCCAGTGTGTCGTTCCTTGGCGCTTACAAACGAGGGCAGGGCATTGTAGATATTCCAAAAGTAGTTGCTCCGCATATTAATCCCGTATGGATTTGGCGTTTCCAAAACCTTTTTCGACAGATAATTGCCCAGAATGGTTGCGCTTTGGGTTGGCAGTAACTCAATATCGGTGGTTTGTAGCTGGGCACTTAGCTCTTTTACCTTGCCAAATGGAAGGTCGAAATAGTTGGTTTTAATAAATTTACCTATGCTTTCGTTAGCATTGGTAAATGCCATAGTTAGCAAGGCTGCTATTACTAGGGCATAAGGAGTGGTTGCTTTTTTCATACTGGTATTTTTTAAGGTTTTAATGATACAAAAAATGTTGGTGTTGTGCAAACCCTTTAGCACAACACCAACATGAGGTATTCCTAATATTTTGCTATTTGGCGTTAATCATCTTGCTTTGGATGTCTTGTAGCAGAACTTTTGCTTCCTGAACTGGTTCTTTCGCAATAAGATTATTAAGACCAGCATTAAGGGTCATTTTAATGATTCCGCTTTGCTTTTTGTAGGTTGCTTTTGAAAGTTCGCTATACACGTGCTTACGTACCTTTAGATCATTATTATTGGCAACGCTACTAATCATTTGAACAACTAGTGTTGCCTGATCGTTAGCGTTTAGTTTGCTAACTTCGGTGGCAATGGTGTTTTCGTCATCGGCTTTAATATCGGCATACGACACTTTTTTTAGGTATGGATCAAGCGAGAAGTTGTTTGTAGATTCAATCCATCCTTTTAGCTCCGATGGGGGACGAGCCACAGTGAAATCAATGTATGCATCGCCGGAGAAAGAGAGTTTTTTGCCGTCGTCACTCAATTCTCCAGGGTTGAAAACATCGGGGATGTAAATATACTTGCCGTTTTCGTAAGTTATTTCCAATACATGGCTAAATGGTTTTTCAGTGGGTTCTCCGGGAGGCACATCTAGGTTTCGGTTAGTACCCTCAACCTTTACAAATATTTTATTGTCTTCAATCTTTTCAACGCTTCCTTTACCCTCAGAACTACCCCCGCCCATTGATCCGCTGGTATATTTAAAGTGCTTGTTTTTGATGAAAAAATCAGGGGTTTTACTAGCAGTTTGTGGAATGAATGCTTTTTTTGTTTTCGTATCAATTAAATACCATTCCATCCAAGGGCCATCGTGATCGTCCCATATGTGCACATTGGTTCCATTGGCATTTTTACGGCCAGCCAGGCATATGGCTTTACCGCTATTGCGGTCGAAAATTTTAAATCTGCCATTGCCCAAATGCTTAAAAAGGAACTTTTGGTTATTCCCTTGATTACGAGTCCACGTTTTTACGCTGGTTCCATTCTCCTTTCCCCCTCCCTGAATATCAATTCTTGAATTAACAGTATTACCAATTTTAATCTCGTAATACCCATCAGCGTCTCTAAAATGCATGGAGAAGGTTCTGTCGTGTCCCTCATCAAAATCGTAAACCTGAATGTTGGAACCCTTTTGAATTTCTTTAGGATAGCCAGGAACATCCCAGTAACCGCCATTGTTCTTGCCATAGTTCATGGCCGACTGGATATAAAACGTTTTGCCAACGGGTATTGGAACTGAAGTTTGGGCTTTGGCGTTTAGTAAACAAAGTGCCATAAGCACAGATAAAGCAAAGGTTAGTTTTCTCATATAGTTTGTTGTTAAGTTAAGTTCACATATTGTTGCAGCTGCGCTGATTTTTTGAATGACATTGCTTGACTATTTTTAAAAGTTCTACTAGCCTTATTTATAGGTTAGTAAAATGTTATTGACTTTAGAGATTTGGCAATCAAATCTTCAAGTACCATTCTTCTTTCGTCGTTGGCCATAGTTACCTTCATCTCAAAAACCTCATTGTTCTTTAAAAAGATTAAGTAGGTTGATATTATGAGATCGACATCGGATTTTGCTGTGCTAACGGCATAGGCAATATGGTGCCCGTTGAGCTCTAGGTAGGTTGCTTTTGGATGTGATATATCGGAAATTTTGAGCTGCACGGGATTCATTTTGATGGACGAGTTAAGGATAGACCATACCTTGTTTTTAAGGTTCATGGGCATTTCGCTTAGGTTGGTATTATTGTTTATCTCGGGGTATCGATTTTCAGATATGTATAACATAATTTTAGCAGATGTACCCGTGTTTGGATCGTTTTGCTTGTTCCAGAAAATCCATTGCGAGGTTTCCTCTATAACTATGGCACCCGATGCATCGTAGGTGACGGAATC
>DDWD01000097.1 GCA_002345825.1 Bacteroidales bacterium UBA2295 | reverse complement strand
GTATTTGTGTGCTTTAAATATTATTCTTTGCGATTTTTGTGTCTTCTTGGTGTTTTTTGTGTAATAGTAAAAGAGTTGTAACATAAAGTTTCCCGAAGGATTAAACAGAGTTTCACAATGTATTTATATAAACAATTAAGTTGTTCATTAATAAGTATATATAAGTCTTAAAGATAATTAATTGACTATATATTAGGGGGATAAATTGTATGCGAAAGTTGAGAACTTTACATACCCCAGCTTTTTCTGATGTTAGAACTCTCTCTATCTCCCCGATCTTGGATGAAACCGAACTATCGTATCTTTAAGGTATTCTCTATCGAGGTGTGTGTATATTTCGGTTGTAAGTATTGACTCATGGCCAAGCATCTCCTGCACAACCCTAATATCAGCGCCCCCTTCTACCAAATGCGTTGCAAACGAATGCCTAAGAGTATGTGGACTAATGGTTTTCTTAATACCTGCATTACCAGCGGAGGTTTTCACTATGGTAAAAATCATCTCGCGGGTAAGTTTTTTACCACGACGATTCAAGAACAAAATATTCTCCGATGATTTATCAATTTTTGGCAGGCTATGCCTATCGGGCATATAGAGTTTTATCTCCTTTATGGCTTTTTGGCCTATGGGAACCAACCGTTCCTTGTCGCCTTTGCCAAGCACTTTTACAAACCCCTCGTCGAAATGCAAATCGGTTATTCTTAAGCCAACTAATTCCGAAACCCGGAGCCCACAGCTATACAGCGTTTCAATTATCGCCTTGTTACGCTGCCCCTCGGGTTTGCTCAAATCGAAAGTAGAGAGCATGCTATCAATCTCCTCGATGCTAAGAACATCAGGCAGTTTACGGGTCATCTTTGGCCCCACAATTTGCTCCGTGGGATCAATGTCTATCACTTCCTCCACCATTAGGTACTTGTAAAACCCTTTTACACCAGATAGAATGCGAGCCTGAGATCGATGGTTGTAATTATTGGTTTGAACAAATTCCAGGAACTGGCTCATGTCCTCAGCATTGAGCGATTCAGGCTCTTTCCCTAAATGATCCTCAGCAAAAGTCCGAAGCACCTTAACATCACGCACATATGCGCTAATGGAATTATCGGCAAGCGATTTCTCAAGACGTAAAAACCGCACGTAATCGTCTATGGCAAGTTCCCAGCTCATGTAACTATTTTTAGGCAGGCAAAGTTAACTCTTGTTTGCGATAATTAGGTTATTGGTTTCACCCAAGTTTTAAATTGCAATTTAGATTAGTGTTTGTAGCTAATTTCAAATAAACTATCTTTGTTCAGCTCTTCACACCAAACTACAACAATATGCTTAAGAAAACCAAGATAGTAGCCACCATATCGGACAAAAAGTGCGATGTGGAATTTATTCGCCAGCTTTTTGATGCCGGAATGAACGTGGTTCGACTGAATACAGCCCACCAGAACTTTGAACAAGCCAAAAAGGTTATCGATATTGTACGCAGTGTATCCGACAGAATTGCTATTCTGGTTGATACTAAGGGGCCTGAAATTCGCACATCCGCTCTGGGGCAAGAATTAGCAGTAAACACCGGCGACACCATTAGGGTTTATGGCGATCCTAAGGGATTGTCGGGCAATGGCGTGTTATACGTTTCGTATCCAAGAATTACCAAAGAGGTATCGAAAGGCAAGTATTTGCTAATAGACGATGGCGAGATTGAACTGCGAGTAGTTTCGAATGAAAACGATTACCTTGAGTGCCAAGCCACAAACTCTGGAGTAATTAAATTTCGCAAAAGTGTTAACATACCCAATGTTTCCATCAATTTACCCTCGCTAACCGATAAGGATAGGCAATTCATTGAGTTTGCCATAGAAAACAATCTCGATTTCATAGCACACTCATTTGTTCGCACTAAGCAGGATGTTATCGATATCAAAAACATCATTAAAAAGCACAACAGCCCCATAAAAATAATTGCAAAGATTGAAAACCAGCAAGGGGTTGATAATATTGACGAAATACTTGATCATACTTACGGTATTATGGTGGCCCGGGGCGATTTGGGCATTGAAATTCCTGCCGAAAAAATCCCAACCATACAGCGATATCTAATAAACAAATGCGTTGAGAGCAAAAAACCAGTGATTATTGCAACGCAGATGCTACATTCTATGATAGAACATCCACGGCCTACTCGTGCCGAGATAAATGATGTGGCCAGCGCAATATACAACCATGCCGATGCGGTGATGCTTAGCGGCGAAACTGCCTACGGACAGTACCCTGTAGATGCTGTGAAAACTATGACAAGAGTTGCTCAGGAAGTTGAATGTATGCTCAATGCCGATCCGGATATTTCATTAACAAGAATCCACAACAAGGTAACGGCAACACTTGCTCGTAATGCTGTGCGTTCATGCACCTCGCTCCCCATTAAAGCCATTGTGATAGACACCATGTCGGGGCGCACAGGTCGTTACCTTTCTGCATTCAGGGGTAAGGTTCCTGTATATGCCATGTGTTACAACCCAACAGTAATGCGACAACTTGCATTATCTTTTGGTATTATGGCCAATTACATGGAGCTAATTGAAAGCCGTGATAGCTTCCTGAGCGATGCCATAACATTTCTGATTGACAATAAAAAGGTGTGTGAAGAGGATATGGTTTTGGTAATTGGTGGTAGTTTTGGACCCAGCAATGGAGCCACGTTTATGGAAATTAGCGAAGTGAAAAATCTTATGAAGAACCATTACTAAACGTTGTTCGCATCGTCGATTGACTCAATTGAAAACTACTAGCTGGATGTATAGAATATCCATAATATCTCTATTTCTCGTTACAGCCACAACAGCGTTTTCGCAAAAATTACCTGAGAGCTATTACCGTTCACAAGCTGCGCTCGAAAACAAGAAGGTTGAAACTGCATTACACTGGATTGACTCGGCAATAGTTGATTCACCTCGGCAGCCCAATATCTGGTTAAAGAAAGGCGAAATATTCTACCATTTGAACAAACCCGATAGCGCACTGAAAAGCTTTTACCATGCCGATAAGCTTAGGAATGGAATTGCCTCGTATTGGATAGCGAAATACCACAGCCTTTCTGGCGATACAGTCAATGCAATTGCTGAATTAGAAAGGCATCTCTCCTCTATTCCCAAGGAATTTGAGTCCACCATACAGCTCGACACGGCTTTTCAATCAATTAGAAACACAGAGCAATGGCAAGACTTATGGCTAAAGCAATGGTATAATAGCAATGAGCTCCTTGCCGCTGACGTAGCATACCATTTTTCGCGGCGCGAATGGGATTACGCTATAGATATACTTAACGAAAGAATGCATGGTCGCAATGTTCGTCATCTGTTTTATGCTCTGCGTGGCGAAGCTTACTACAACATCGGTAGTTACAAGGCTGCTGATGACGATTTTGCCCAAGCATTGAAACGAAGTCGCAGAAACCATTCCTATATGGCGTGGCGTGGAAAAAGTTTATCGGCATTAAGTAAACACAGAAAAGCCATTAGGCTATTGAGCCAGGCAATTGCCCAATCGGGTGGCGAACCTGAGTACTTCATGGCTCGAGCTAAAGCGTTCGCAAGTAATCAGGAACTAGATAATGCCCTATCAGATATTAATCACTACCTGTCATTTTACCCAAATTGCAAGGAGGGTATGATAATAAAACTTGATGTTTCTTTAAGGTTAAAACGAAATATTGATGCTCTGCTAATCGTTAATAGGCTTATTAAGATGAAACCCGACAACTATGAGCTTTACCTCACCAGGGCAAATATCTATAAGGAATCGAAAAACTGGGAGGTGGCTGAAATAGATTACAACAAAGCGAAGGAACTTGGCGCAAATAGCAAGGAGTTGTACCTTAGCCGAGGAACCTGTCGCTTTAACCAAGGGAACTCATCGGGTGCCTGTTCCGATTGGAAAAAAGCTATTGAGTTGGGAAGTTTTGTGGCTCAAGAACTCGTTTACAAGCATTGCCCTTAGGCAAAAAATCTATATTAGTTCGAGCGCTTCACTCTGTATCCAGCCCTTATTGCCATCGGCAATTCGTATTTCTACCCACTGCCCTATGGCTTTGGTTATCTGCACTTTTGTTCCGGAGTGGATAATGAAAAGTTCCTTTCCAGCATCACCCGGCGAACTTTTCACCATTACCACAGGCTGAAAAATAATGGCCTCATCCCTAAGCATTACCCTTTCCTTCTCCTGCAAGCTGAATACAATGGACAAAACGGTTAGCATTGCAGATAGTATACCAAGGGTAAAAGTGATTCGTTTGGTCCATGGGCGTAACGAAAACCAAAACAACAACGCTAATGATAGGGTTGCCGCAAACCAGAAAAGGCTGACCCAGGCCCAACCATTGGTTGAAAGAATTCCTCTAAGCGATCGGTACCACTTAATGAGAAAGAACACAGGTAAGGGTTCAATTCTATCGACAGTAAAGGTTCGTGCGTACTCCAGGTTAAACAATATATCCTCGTCGTTGGGTTGTAACCTATGAGCCCGCTCATAGTTTAGAATCGCATACGCAGGTTTCCCCAATTTAAAGTAAGAATTGGCCAGGTTGTAGTATAGTTCTGCATTATGGTATCCACTATCAACTAATGTTTGATATAGTTCAGCTGCTCTATCGAAATTACTCTCGATATAGTGTTCATTGGCCTTGTTGAGCAACGAATCGGGAACAATTTTAGCGCTTAGGCTAAGATTACCTAACAGGATAAATATTGTAATAATCAAGTGTCGCATAGTATTCTTTTTTCTGAATCAACACACATAAAGCATTGGGCTCAGTTGCTATTTGGAAATCACCCCCTCGAGTTTGGATATTAACTGAATTGCATTTTCGTAAAGCCCCTGCATTTGCGAATACTCACCTTTTGGGGCATACCGAGCATATTCGCAAGCAGCAATTATCCTCAAGAATTCTTCAATATCAGACTCTTCCACATTATTGCTTCGCAATGTAGCCCTAGCGCTGTCGCTAGAGAGGTTTGCTACAGGAATGCTAAGCTTATCTGCAATATATCCCCATAATGCTTTTAACAATTCCTCATGGAATAGTTCCGAGTTTGATTGCTGCAGATGCTTCTGCGCTAGCTGGAGTCGTCTTCTTGCAACCTTATTGGCCCTTTTATTTTTTACCAGCATAATGTTGTTGAGCAATTTCCGTTGCTGCTGCACCCACCAAAATACGGCTACAAAAAGTACAATTATGATAGTAATTATTGCCCAATATTTTTTACTGCCAATTAGAATGGGGAATCCTCTATCTATTTTAATATCATCGGTTTTAATAAAGCGAATATCTTGTCCAATAAAACGGATATCCTCTCGGCCAAAACCTACCATAGGCGATCCGGCTTGCTCAGTTCCATCGGCCTCTACAGTCAGCACAAGGGGTTTAGACTTTAAGGTAACATATTTTTCTTTTAACGGATCAAAATAGGAGAATTCCAGTTTACCCAGATCAAACTTGCCAGGCCCGCGAGGAATAGCAACATACTCAAAAGTTTTGGATCCGGTAGCTCCCTGCGATGTGGTATTAATCCTATCGCTAGTTTTAGGATCGAAAATCTCGAAACTACTAGGAAACTCAAATTTTGGCGTTTCAATAAGCTTAAGGTTTCCGCTCCCAGCAACCCTAACCTTTAGGTTTACCGCCTCATTTGTTTTTAACTCCATTTTATCGAAGCTTGCCTCAAGGTTGTAGCTACCAACAGCTCCTGTAAACGATGCGGGTGCATTTGGCGGTAAATCTCTTATTTTAAGCACTTTTTCCTTACTTGCAAGTTGTAATCTTACGTTTTGATACGAGCCAAAAAACTCATCGAAAATCGACTGAGGGCGGCCTCCTTGCTGCTGGGCAACAACTACAAGTTCAAACGGATCTATCTTGATATCGCCAGTACGTTGCGGAAAAAGCAAATACTTTTTAAGCACCCCCATATTGTAAATACGCCCGTCGACATTTACCCTTTGAAAACTAATGTTGTTTGGAGTTTCCACATCTTGACTCCAAAACCCATTGAAGGACGGAAATTTAAAATCTTCGAAACCAGCAATATTTGATCTGGTGTAAATCTTTAGGGTGGCTAGTATTGGTTGACCACGGTAAGCCGTTTGCCTATCAAACTCAATATCGATAAAGATGTTATCGGATGGTTGTTCGGCTTGTGGTTGATTAGCAGCTCCTGGTTTAGGACTGGCCTGTCGGCTCTGATTTCCAGAACCACGAACAACCTCAATATCAAAGGCCTCCGTTTTATAATCTCTTTTTGATACGGTTGCTGTTGCAGGGCCAATAGTAAACTTGCCTTCCTCGGTTGCCTCTAGTATATAGGTGTATGTAAACTCATAGGTTTGAGTCATTTGCCCATTAATAATTTGGATACTACTACTGGTCGACGTGCTAGGGCCAGCTAGTATGTAAAAATTATCAAATGCAGGAGGATTTAACTCTTGTGGTCGGGCATTAAGTTTATACACTAATCTGAACTGCTCACCCACCGCCACCACATTGGGTGCCGATACGGTAAATTCCACATCCTGTGCAAATAGGTTTGTGCAAGATGATAGAAATACTAGAAGAACTGTTAGTTGTTTTAAATACATATTGTTTGTGTATTACCAATTCTTTTCTACCTGAACCTTAGCTTTTTGGGCCTTCTCTTCCTTTACTCGCTCTTGAACCTGTTTCTCGTTATTCTGAATGGCTTCGAGCATACGACGGGCATCTTCAGGTGATATTTTTTGCTCGCGTTGCTGTTGATTCTGCTCTTTCTGATCTTGGTTCTGTTGGTCTTGCTCTTGATCCTTTTTGTCCTGATCTTGATTTTGATCCTGATTGTGCTGATCTTGATCTTGATCCTTGTCCTGCTCATCTTGGTTCTGATCCTGCTGCTGTTGCTGTTGTTGTTGAGCAAGCATTCGCTGAGCTTGAGCTAGATTATATTTGGTTTCCATATCATCAGGATTATTCCTTAGCGCATTTTTAGAGGCTTCTACGCTCTCTTCGAATTTCTCCTGCTTGAATAAGCTATTGCCCAAATTATGATAAACCTTGGCCAGATTGTTGGCATCAGCATTTAAACTGGCCATATCGGCATACAGATTGGCTGTTTCTTCAAATTTTTCCTGCTTATACAAAGCGCTGCCAAGGTTAAAATTACCCTTAAAAGTAGAAGGATTCAACTCTACAGCCGATCGATACGAAATCTCTGAATCGAGAAATTCGCCCTTTTTAAACTCTCTATTTCCTTGGCGCACGGCTTTGCGTTCCGACTGGGCAAAACTTAAAATCGTAACAAACACAAGTAAAGCCGTTAGAACAAATGTTGTGCGTATCATAATATCAAACTATTTTACTTTTTATGTTTTAAGCAAATTCGCTAGTAAAACCTATTCCCTATCGCCAAAAAGATTTAGTTTCTGGATCATTCTATTTCTTCGCTCCAGAATAAAAAAATCAATTGCCAATAATATTAATGCCAACCCAAATAGATATTGAAATTGATCGTCGTACTCAGAAAACACCTTCTCCTTTAGCTCCACTCGTTCCATTCTATTTATCTCCTCAAATAGAGGTAAAAGGCCAATCTGTGAATTTGAGGCTCTTACGTATTTCCCTCCTGTGGATAATGCTATTTTCGAAAGGGTTTCCTCGTCGAGCCTTGTTACCACAACTTTATCCTCCTTATCGCGCAAAAAATCGCGGCTATTAGGACTAACAGGAATGGGGGCTCCCTTCGGTGAGCCAATTCCAATTGTGTGCACAATTATTCCCCGCTCGCTAACACGCTGTGCCTCCTCAACAGGGTTGTCCTCATGATTTTCTCCATCAGAAATCACGATTATAACCTTACTGGTTTCCTCCTGAGGGCTGAACGAGTTAGCAGCCAAATTGATGGCAGCGCCAATGGCAGTGCCCTGCTTAGGTACAATGCCTGGTGATATGGAGGACAGAAACATCTTGGCCGATGTATAGTCGTTGGTAATGGGAAGTTGCACGTAGGCATCGCCAGCAAACACAACAAGCCCTATCCTATCGGTAGTAAGCTGGTCAACCAATCGCGATATTGCCTGCTTGGCTCTTTCGAGCCTATCGGGCTGAATATCTTGTGCCATCATACTGTTAGATACATCAAGGGCGATCATTAGCTCAATACCTTTGCGTTTGGCTTCGGTAAGTTTCGAACCAAATTGAGGGCGAGCTACCCCTATCACCATGGTTGTAAATGCCAGCATGTAGATTATGAATTTTATCCATCCCCTGCGGGGTGAAACCCCTGGCATCAGCTGGCGGATGATATCCATATTACCAAACTCCGAAAGTTTTTGTTTTCTATAGTGGGACGATAAAAAATTTAGTCCCACAAAAACGGGGATTACTAAAAGTAAGTATAAATATTCGGGGTTAGCAAATCTAAACATCGTTTACTTGTATTGCTTGTAAATATTTATCAAAATTCAATTATCAAACTCTTAAGGTATACTCCTTAAAATAGTTGTTCTTAGCATGATATCGATGGCCAGCATAAGGAGAGCCAGCAATGCGAAAAGTAAAAACTCCTCACTCTTTCTTGTGGTCTCAATCACTTCGATTTTTGTTTTTTCAAGCTCGTCAATTTGCTCATACACTTTGGCCAACCCTTTGCCGTCGGTCGCCCTAAAATATTGCCCGCCTGTAATGGCTGCAATTTCTTTCAGCACATCTTCATCAATTTCAACCTTCATATCTTGCATCCGCGTACCAAAAGGGGTTTGCACGGGATAAGGTGCAGTACCATGCGAACCAACCCCAACGGTATAAACCCTAATGCTAAATGTATTGGCAATATCAGCAGCCGTAAGCGGGGCAACCTCGCCCTTATTGTTCACGCCATCGGTTAGCAAAATTACTACCTTGCTCACCGCGTCGCTCTCCTTTAGTCGCGCCACGGCTGTTGCCAAACCTACACCAATTGCAGTTCCATCCTCAATAAGGCCTAGCTCTATACCATTAAGCTGATTTGCAACCGATGTAAGATCTGTAGTAAGAGGACATAATGTAAAACTTTCGCCAGCAAATGTCACTAATCCAATCCTATCGTTTTGTCGTCCCGACACAAACTGAATGCCGATATCCTTTGCTGCCTCAAGCCTATCGGGCTTAAAATCCTGCGCCAGCATACTGCTTGAAATATCGATCGCGAGCATAATATCAATCCCTTCGGTTTCGATATTTTGTGAAACATTAAATGATTGTGGGCGCGCTAGAACCATCACCACCAAAGCAATAGCCAACATTCGCAAGGCAAAAGGTAAATGGCGTAGATATACCCTTAGTGATGGCTGAATGCCTCCAAAGGGCATTAACGATGACATCTGAAGGCTTGCCCTTGTATCTTTCTGCTTCCAAATATACCAAGCCACAAAAACTGGGATTAGCAGCAGCAGATAAAACATTTTAGGATGCACAAAGGTTATTCCGTTCATTTGTCGTCGGTTTTACGGTGTTCAACAGGTGATTCTTTGGGCTCAACAAATGTGTTTTGAGAGGCTTCGTTTTCTTGTTTTGGTTTTTCCTCACTATCTTCTTCTACCTCAATCATTGTTTCATTTACCAACGTGAAACCAAACTCTAAACTCGATAAATTCTCCGAAGCATCTGGAGCAAACTTGGCGAATTTAGCCAAATCGGCTAACGATAGAACATCCTGCAACTTTTCGAGCAACCTTGAATCTATTAGTTTAGCATCTTTTAGGCTACGGATAGTTTCGTAGGTGGTTTGCTCCATGGCTGGTACTGCAAAGCGTCCCTCGATGTACGTTCTAATAATATCGGTTAGGTGCGATTGCAATTCCTTTGGGTTTTCGGTATTCCAAAGTTTATGTAACTTCATGTGCTCCAGCTTGCGCAACGCAACAACATGGGGTGGTTCTGCTGGCTTAANNCAAATCTACCCTCAATATAGGTTCTGATAATATCTGTAAGGCGCGACTGAAACTGTTTTGGGCTATCTGTTTCCCACAACTTTTTCGATTTTAGCTGCTCTAGCTCTCTAATAGCAATAATATGAGGCGGTTCTTTGGGTTTTAGATTAAAGAATATGGGTTCTCCTTTTTTTCTTTTGGCAACTATATATATTAACAGTGCGATAAGCCCAGTAATCAGTAAAGCCCCACCTACCCAGGGCGCCAACTCGGCAAAGGTAATTGGCTCAGCTATTGGTTGCTTAATATCGTAAATTGCGGCTACCGTGCTATCGGGAGGTAAGGTGTTAACTAAGAACCAAATTGGCGAGGTTTGGGCTGTATCGTGCTTTACCCCATCAGAGAATGGGAGGCGAAATGGGGGAATTCGGTAGTAACCCTCATCAAACGAAGTAATCTTAAGCTTACAGGTAAAGTTCTTTCCCTCAGATTTTTTGGATAAAGTGTCGAGTACAGGTTGCCCCAGAATCTCAATACCCGTAACCAAGGTATCGGCAAAAACAGGAAAATCAACGCTGTAATTACTTGGCACTGTTGCCTCAATCAGCAGCTCCACCTGATCGCCAATGAGTATGCTATCGTTGCTTACTGATGATTTGAAGGTATATGTTGGATTTTGTGCTGTCGCAGTATGACAAAGCGCCAACACCAAAAGCATAAATGCAATATTGTTCAGAAATCTTGTCATTAACTTTTAGTTTGATTTTTATGCGCGCTGCTTAAACAGCTTGATTAATGGTTTCACGTAATCTTCATTGGTGGCAATGGCTACCGAATCGACCTTACACCTTGAAAAGGTTTGTTTTAGCGAACCCTCAGTATCGCGCCACCATTTAGCATAGGCCTCACGAACAGATTTGCTGGTTGTATCTATCCAGGAATAGTGCCCCGATTCGGCATCTTTCATTTTTACCAGTCCCATGGGTGGCAGCACTACCTCTCGGGGATCGTAAATTCTTAGTCCAACTACATCATGCTTATTGCCTGCAATTGTGAGAGCATTTGTAAAATTTGGCTCAACAGTGTCCGCTTTAAAATCCATAAAATCGCTAAGCACAAAAGCGGTACAACGCTTTTTGATGGCATTGGTTAGATACCTAAATGCCTCCGAGAGATCTGTTCCCTCGCTGGTTGGCGTGAAGTTTATCAACTCACGAATGATGTGCAGAATATGAGTTCGTCCCTTTTTGGGTGGGATAAATTTTTCAACCTTATCGCTAAACATCAAAACGCCAATCTTATCGTTATTTTGAATTGCCGAGAAGGCAAGCACTGCCGATATCTCAGTGATCAGGTTCTTTTTAAGCATACTGGTTGTACCAAACATCCTCGATCCGCTAACATCAATAAGCAGCATTACGGTGAGCTCTCGCTCCTCCTCGAAAATCTTCACAAATGGTTGATTAAAACGGGCTGTAACATTCCAATCAATATTTCTGATATCGTCGCCATACTGATATTCGCGTACCTCGCTAAAGGCCATACCTCTACCCTTAAAAGCGCTATGGTACTCTCCCGCGAAAATTTGGCGCGATAGCCCCCTAGTTTTTATCTCAATTTTACGAACGCGTTTTAGTAGATCTGATGCTTCCACGGCTTGAACAAGTTTTAATCCTTTTGGTCTTTGTACTTACGGGTTACAACGGTTAAAAACCACTTACCCTTAATCAATTCAATCTCATATCGAATTCCTTCTCTATCCTCAATCCATTTGAGCTTGTTTGACTTCCCGTATTTGCTATTGAGTTCATCTTTTAGTCGATTGAATAGCCAAGTGTTATACATTCGGGAGACAGCAGTACAATAACCGTCGGTATTTAGCATAAATATTAAGGTTTGCTCCTCAAAAGTGTTCTCAAACTTGATAAAACTTTTGCTGTTATTGTAAACTTCTTTTGAGAACTTAAACCCAGGCAACTCTTCACCCACTTTCTTTATAATCTCGCCCTTATGCATTCCTATGTAGTTTTGCCCATAGGATGTGCAAAACACTAGCAAAAGGATCGATAAAAGAAGAAAGCGTTTAGCTATTGCCATATGCTACGGCACCTCAATGGTATTAAGTATTTCAGTAATAATATCCTCGCTAGTAATATTCTCAGCTTCGGCCTCGTAGGTAAGCCCTATCCTGTGACGAAGCACATCGTGACATACCGAACGCACATCCTCGGGAATTACGTAGCCTCTACGCTTGATAAATGCATAGGCTTTTGCAGCCAACGATAGGTTGATACTTGCCCTTGGCGATCCGCCATATGCAATCATATTCTCAAATCGCTCCAGCTTATAATCTTTAGGGAAACGGGTTGCAAAAACAATATCTACAATGTATTTCTCAATCTTTTCGTCCATATAAACATCGCGAACCACGCTTCGTGCTTTAATAATCTCTTCGGGCTTAACAACCTTGCTAGCCTTTGGGAATGATGATGTTACATTCTGACGGATTATCAGCTTCTCCTCCTCTACTTTGGGGTAGGTTATTTTAACCTTTAGCATGAATCGGTCCACCTGTGCTTCGGGTAGCGGATAGGTCCCTTCCTGTTCAATGGGGTTCTGGGTAGCCATTACCAGAAATGGTGAGGGTAGTTTAAATGTTTCCTCGCCAATGGTAACCTGGCGTTCCTGCATAGCCTCGAGCAGTGCACTTTGCACCTTAGCAGGGGCACGGTTTATCTCATCGGCTAGTACAAAGTTGGTGAAAATGGGGCCTTTCTTAACGTTGAACTGCTCATTTTTTTGGCTATATACCATTGTTCCTATAAGGTCGGCTGGCAGCAAATCGGGCGTAAACTGAATGCGAGAAAATCCAGCATCGATGGAACTTGCCAGAGTGTTAATTGCCAAAGTCTTAGCCAAGCCGGGCACACCCTCAAGTAGTATATGCCCATCGGCTAAAAGGCCTATTAGCAAAGATTCCACAAGGTGCTTTTGCCCCACAATCACCTTGTCCATCTCCATATTGATAATATCAACAAAAGAGCTTTCAATTCTTATTCGTTCGTTAAGCTCTTTAATGTTTACGGTTGAAATTTCGCTCATTTGTAGAATTTTTAGAGATATACTATCAGTTAAATTTTTCTTTTTACGAACACAAATATGCAGAATTAATGGGCTTTACAGCGTTAAAAAGCGTTAAAAAAGGTAAAGGTTTGTTATATTGTTAAATCTATATACATATTGATTTATAAAGTCTACATTATAATCCAGTGGGGGTAAAAACCAAAAATCCCCTTGAATCAAAGTCCAAGGGGATTTTTATAATAAATTGATGTCTTAAGCTAGCGATTGTCCGATTAGGAAAACAGCAGCAAGAGCAACAATTGCATAAAGTTCTGGGAATACCGCAAGAATTAGTGTGTTACCAAACACCTTGTGACCCGATCCGATGGCAGCAATACCATTGGCACAAACCTGACCCTGACGAAGAGCAGAGAACAAGCCTACGAATCCCATGGCAATCCCTGCACCAAAAATTGCAGCAGCAGTAGCCCATGTCATACCTGGAACTAAGTAGCTTGCAAGCATGAAGTAACCTGCAAATCCGTACAAACCCTGTGTGCCAGGAAGCGCACTTAGTACCATATAGTTACCAAAAGCTGAAGGATCTTTTTTCATTGATCCGATTGAAGCGTTTCCGCCATAGGTTACGCCAAATGCGCTACCAACACCCGATAGGATGATCATAATACCGATTCCGATGTAAGCAAAAATAATTGGTTCCATAATGTTCGAATTAATTGTTATTTAAATAATTAAGTTAAATTGTTTGTTTGTTCTTTTTGTGAAAAGGTTGATACGTTTTTCCTCCCCCAACAAAGCCTGCGTTTTTATAAAACTCAACAAAGGTTAAACGCATTGGGTGTACAAGGGAGCCCAAGGCTGCCATAAACAGGTTGATTGAGTGCCCAGCAACAAGAATGATTATGGTTACAATTGCGCCAACCACAGGTATATCTGGCGCCATACCAAACGCAAGGCTGTTAAATACGTTACCCAAAATTGCACTCGATAGGCCAAGGGCAAACAATCGGATATACGATAGAATGTCGCCAAACAATCCGGTTACCATATTATATGAGTCCCAAAGGCCTAATCCAAAGTTTACAAAAGGATTTTTACCAGGACTATTGAAAAACAATATTCCAATGGCTGCAATACCTAGCGTAATTTTATGAGCTAAGCCCATAAATTCAACGTTAAATTCCTCTAGTTGTGATAGGCCATAAAAAGCAGCCGACCCAATAATTAATAGTAACCAGCCAAAGGTTGAAATGGCATATTGCCAGCCCCAAAGTCGAATTTGGTTGGCCGCCTTAACAAACATACCAAATACTATTTGTATGGCTCCTATAATTAGGGCTAAAGCGAATAGCTGGTTTTGATCAAGGAACATGCTCTTAAACTTCGCCACAAAGGGAATTGTTACTTTAACCAGTTCAATGCCAAAGAATGTACCGGTGATAATGCCAAATATTACGGTTGATAGAGAGAGCCATTGCACTAACGATAAAATTGGGCGGAACTCTTTCTTGGCCTTAAACTTATACAAACTTGCACCTAAAAGCATAACGAGGCCGTACCCTGCATCACCCAAACAAAAACCGAAAAACATCATGAAGAAGGGTGCAAACAGTGGGGTTAGGTCTAACTCACCGTAGGTTGGATTGGTAAACAAATTTCCAATAGGTTCAAAAAGTCTGGCAAACTTATTATTCTTGAGCAGGATCGGCGCATTATCCTCTCTTTTTGCTTTTTCGGATACGAAAATAATGCTTTCCTGTTCAAGAAACTGAACAAACTCTTTGTTCTTTGGAACGGGAACCCATCCCTGTAAAACGTAAACCTTTTCGTCGGCTTGCTTGTCGGCGCTAAGCGTTACCGAATTAATCTCAAGTTTATTAACAAGCTCATCTTTAGTGGCCTCTAGCTGAGGGATGTAGTAGGTTAACTCATCTAGCCGGTTGTCAATTTCATGGCTATGGCCTTTTAGCGAAGCTATTTCGGCCTCCTTACCAGAAGCAGAGTACGTTGGGGCTTTCACTTCAACAGCATCAAACGGCAGAGTTGCCTCGCTGTTTTCCTGAATCCAAACAAAGTAAATTTGTCCGGCCTCGTTGTTAATTACCTCAATGGTAAAATCGCCGAGGGTACTTTCGTTAAAAGCCTTTTCGTTAGTTACAAAGAACCTAATTTTCAGCCCCGAGTTGTTAATTTTATTAAGCAAATCGATGCTGAAACTCCCCCATGGGCGAACATCGTTCAAATCCTTCTGCGCTTTACGTAAAGAGTTATCAACCTGCTCTTTCTCTTTAATTAGGTTATCAAACTCTACAATAACCGCATCAGAATCTAATGGTGATCCCTGGGGTACCTGGTCAAGCTGCGATGCTCTAATCTTTAGGTCTTTAAGGGTTTGAGAATACCGATTGATCTCGTTCATAAGGCTACGTTCCTCTTCGGAAAGCGCCTTGGTGTGTTTTTCGATATCAACCATTCCCATATCCTGCAACCTACCCAGAAATGAGTCAAAATCGCGGTGATATACCAGGAATCCGTATTTGATCATTGGTACTATCATGCTTCTACCTCCATATTCTGCTGTCGGGTTTTCACAATTTTCATTGACGATTTAGCAAGGTTCTCCTCGTCTTCCATAAAGCGTTTTATCTTCCTTATGGCTGTTTCGTATCCGGGTATTTGAACTTTCTCGTACAGGTTTACCTTTTGTGTAGTTTTTTTCCTGGCATGGTCAAGGAGTCGCATTTTTTCGCTGTAAAATATACTTTCGATACCTATGCTAGCCAACTCCTTTAATATTTGCACCCCCTCGGGATACCAAAAAGGTCGGGCAAAAAGGCTATAATCCTTCACTTTAAAGATAACCTCCTGTAGTACAGGAATTCGTACCCCGGCAATTTTTATGATGTTCAACTTAACATCTTCAACGCTAATCAGGTTGTGCTCAAACTCACCCCAAAGGCTCACCATGTAGTCAAAATCGCGCATTTTCTGTTCCAAGTGCTTTTCAAGCTCTTTGGCCTTATCCTTTGCGCGCTTAACCTCGGCTCGCAATGCCGACTCCTTGTTCTTAAGGGTAGGCAGGGCTCGCTGACGAATTTTTAGCTGCTTATTAAGATCGTTAAGCGAAGTTTTATTAAACTGAAATTTTATTGCCATAGTTTATGGTTTTACTGCTTGGCTGGCCAGTATTTATCAACCAGCTCCTGACGGATTGCAACTTCTGCCTTAGTGAAATATTTAGCAAACAGTTCCCAACCCAGGTTAAGCATCGATTCAATCTCCATGTTAACGTCAATGGCCAAAAGTTTGATTGAGTAATCATGAGCAAACTTAAGGCAGCGCTCGTCGTAATCCGAAAGGTCGAATCCATTCTCTAGCTTGGTTTTAGCATTGGCAGCATCGGCATATAGCCTAACGGCAGCATTCATAACCTGTGGGTGATCCTCACGGGTTTTCTTACCAATAACTAGCTGTTTCAAGCGCGATAAGCTTCGGAATGGGTCAACAATCACCTTGTTTGTGTCCGAATCGGTACGTAGGAATAGCTGACCCTCTGTGATGTAACCCGTGTTGTCGGGGATAGCATGTGTAATATCGCCACCCGAAAGGGTTGTTACTGCAACAATGGTAATTGAACCGCCATCGGGGAACTGCACCGCCTTCTCGTATATTTTGGCAAGGTCCGAGTAAAGCGAACCGGGCATCGAATCTTTCGATGGGATTTGATCCATACGGTTCGATACAATACTCAACGCATCGGCATAAAGGGTCATGTCTGTAAGCAGTACAAGCACCTTCTGATTTTTTTCTGTTGCAAAGTACTCGGCTGCTGTAAGGGCCATATCGGGTACAAGCAAACGCTCAACCGGTGGTTGCTCAGTAGTGTTTACAAAACAAATAATACGGTCGAGTGCTCCTGCATTTTCAAATATATTTTTGAAGTACAAAAAGTCATCGTTTGTAAGGCCCATTCCACCAAGGATAATCTTGTCGGCTTGCGCACGAAGTGCAACGTTTGCCATTACCTGGTTGTAAGGTTGGTCGGGATCGGCAAAGAATGGTATTTTTTGGCCCGTCACCAATGTGTTGTTCAGGTCGATACCAGCAATACCAGTTGCAATTAGTTCCGATGGTTGCTTACGTCTCAACGGGTTAACCGAAGGGCCACCAATTTCGCGGTCAATTCCTTCAATTTCGGTTCCACCAAAAAGGGGATGCCCGTAGGCATTGAAAAAACGGCCAGCCAGATCGTCGCCCACTTTTAGCTTAGGGGGTTCTCCGTAAAAAATTACCTCGGCGTTGGTTGGGATACCTTCGGTACCCCCAAACACCTGAAGGGTAATCATATCGCCATATATTTTCACAACCTGGGCTAACCTGCCGTGCACCATAGCCAACTCCTCGTTCGATACACCTTGCGCCTTAAGCGTACAGGTTGCTTTGGTTATACCAACCAGCTGTGTGTATATTTTCTGAAAAGCTTTCGTTTCCATTATTCTGCCTTTCTTTCGTTTAGTATTGTATCAACATCTTTCTCGTACTTATTGAACTCGTCACTCTCAAACACAGAGTAGTTCATTTGTCGCAAATCGTTTATCATATTCTTGTAGAATGTTGAGCATTCCTCAAAATGTTCAAAGCTAAAATCCATTTGGCAAATGCTCATAACCTTATCGAGCATATATTTCTGCCTGTTTAAGGGACACGACGAATCAATTTTATCGAATGCATCTTGCTGAAGTATAATAAAATCGATAAGCTCGGCCTTCCAAAAACGGTCATGATACTCAATAGGTACGCCATCATCACCAAGAATATTTATTTGTTCTGCGGCTTCTTTACCTTTCTGAACGTAGTTTTTGGCCTTTAGCACATCCTCAACCCAGTTCTCGTCGATGGTTTTATTTAGGTAATCCATAATCTCGGGATACTCAAGGTATTTTGAGTACGATTCCATTGGATCGATTGCGGGGTAACGCTTACCATCGGCACGTTGCTGCGATAGAGCGTAGAAACAGCGAGCTGCTTTTTTTGTTGATTCGGTAACGGGCTCCTTTAGGTTACCACCCGCAGGCGATACGGTACCGATAAAGGTAACCGAACCAGTTTGTCCGTTATTGAGATATACCAAACCTGCTCGAGAGTAAAAGTTTGCAATAACAGCAGGAAGATCCATTGGGAACGCATCGGGTCCTGGTAGCTCCTCCATACGGTTACTCATCTCACGAAGCGCTTGTGCCCAGCGTGAGGTTGAGTCGGCCAGTAGCAGAACCTTTAGCCCCATCGAGCGGTAATACTCCGCAATGGTCATAGCTGTGTAAACCGAGGCTTCACGAGCCGCTACGGGCATATTGGATGTATTTGCGATAATGGTGGTACGCTCCATTAGCTTACGACCTGTACGAGGGTCATCGAGGTGTGGGAACTCGGCAAAAATTTCAACCACCTCGTTAGCACGTTCACCACAGGCAGCCATAACAATCAGGTCGGCTTCGGCCTGTTTGGATATGGCGTGCTGGAGCACAGTTTTACCGCATCCAAATGGGCCAGGAATAAACCCAGTACCCCCTTCGGCTATTGGGTTAAAGGTATCGATAGCACGAACGCCCGTTTCCATAATTTTAAATGGACGGGGTTTGTTATTAAAGGCTGTAATAGCCATTTTTACTGGCCATTTCTGTTCCATTGTAACCTCGATGTCTTCTCCATCGTTGTCGGTTAAAACGGCCACAACCTCGTTTACTTTATAGTTACCTTTTTCGGCGACGGATTTTACGGTGTACGACCCCTTGAGTTTGAAGGGTACCATTATTTTATGGCTTGCCCAGTTTTCGGGTACTTCACCAAGCCAATCGCCAG
Organism: Bacteroidales bacterium UBA2295; assembly: GCA_002345825.1. Taxonomy (GTDB): domain Bacteria; phylum Bacteroidota; class Bacteroidia; order Bacteroidales; family Tenuifilaceae; genus Perlabentimonas. The sequence continues at coordinate 5,031 of DDWD01000097.1, read as the reverse complement.
CAATAACAGTATCGCCAGGTTTTGATATGGGTGTGAACTCCCAATCAACATCATAGTCTAGAGCCTCGGTGTAATCGCCTGCCTTCAGAAAAACGCCCTCCATTTTAGCAAGGTCGTGCTGCAAACCGTCGTAGTTTTTTGATAGCAACCCAGGGCCTAGCGTCACCTCGAGCATATGTCCTTCAAAATCCACGGTATCGTTAACCTTAAGTCCACGAGTACTCTCAAAAACCTGTACGTAGGCAAACTTACCGGTAACCTTAATTACCTCTGCCATAAGCTTGGTCTCACCGCGGTAAATGTAACATATTTCGTTTTGCGCAACGGGGCCATCAACCTCAACGGTTACAAGGTTGGCGATAATGCCTGTTACTTTTCCTTTGGTTTTCATTTATTTACATTTTGATTTATTGAATCGTTACTATTTATCAAATTCTTTTGGCATCTCGTAGGTTTCGCGTAAATCGGTAACCAGCTTTTCAAACATTTGGGCTCCAATAGTGCTATCGAGTTTTGCCCATCGGTTAACAATTTTTGCTTTCACCATGAAAGCTAAAATTTTGTTGATATTAAAGTAGTCGAAAGTAGTAAACTCATCGGCCATATCCCATTTAAGCATATCAATACGGCGCTCTCGCTCAATAATATCTGTTTGCTCGGTTATTTGCAGCAAGGGTTCAAGAAAATCTATTTCTCTTTTCAGGCCAAAATCGGCAGCCTGACTGCGAGTAAAGGTCTCAATAAGTTCGCCTTCGCCAACCATTTGTGGAGCCATTTCGGCACTATTCTTTCTGCTGCTAATGGCAACTAACAGATTGTTAAACACCTGTAAAAAATTGTACCACTTGTTAAGGAACCGATTGTTGGATTTTTGGATGTATTGATAAAACATCTCCTGGAATTTCACCTCAGGTATTTTCTCAACCTGATCGGAGTAGTAGTCGTTTTCCTGATCCTCTTCGTCAGATTCGTCGTTCTTGCCAGTAAACGATAGATAAAATTCTTGGATATACTCAGGAAACTCTGATAGGTTCTCGGCAAACTCTTTATATAGTTCCTCGGGGTAGTTTCCTAACAGATTAAACTCACTTTTTCGCTCAAAAAGGAAATTTTGGAAATTCTCGTTGTCGTATTCAAGAAATAGTTTTTCAACCAACTTGAAATCGTCGGGGTGGATGCTCTCCTTAATCTCGTCCTTTAGCTTAACCAGATTAAAGTCTTTCCGCTCCTGGTCGATAAACAGGTCGGGTAAACCGGCAATTAAGTAGTAATACTCTCGTGCCATACTATTTATTTTCAAGAAGTAATTCTAGGATACGTGGGCGCATGTACTCTTTGAATAGGTTGTCAAAATCTTTTTCGGTAAAGCTAATAAGGTAGCTTCCGTCTGATGGGCCAATTTTGAAACCATACTTGATGTTTTTATCTGCGGTAACGGCAAGTTCTTGGTTTAGTGATGATATAACCTTGCTCTTAACGAATTCGCTAAGCTCCTTCTCAGTGTTTTCGGGAACAAGCACTTGAAGTGAAACCCGTTGGGTTGACTCGGGATTCCAATTCTTAATAGCAGCTTCAATAATTGACTTAACAAAGTCAACATCCTTTAAGGCATCGGTTATGGGTTTCTCAATTACCTTTGTTTCAATAATATTCGAAATATCCTGCTTTAACCCGCTAATAACCTGACGTGTTGAAATTGCCACCTCGGTATCAACGTTTTTCTTCAGGTCCTCGGCTTCCTTTTTGGCTTGTGCCAAAATTTGCTCCGCTTGCTTTTTGGCGTCGGCTACAATTTTGGCTGCATCTTCCTTGGCTTTATTTACCAACTGGTTAGCCTCTTCAGTTCCTTTTGTTAAGCCCTCCTTGTAAATTTTTTCGGTGAGCTCTTGAAGCTTGTTTTGCATAACTTGTCCTCCAGTATTTATTAACTAATGTATTTATAATTCAGTGTACTTTCTTCGTTCCTAGAAATTAAGATATTTTCATATTTATCCCAAACAAAAATAATTCATTTTTGGTGTTTAGCAATTGATAATTCTCATTTATTAATATCTCTTGCTTATAATGAGGTAAACTACTGACCTAATTGGATATTTGTACAATTCTGATAAATAGCAGATTGGTTGAAAACTTATTGTTATTCAAATAACAACAAGTTTTACAACATATAATATGGGCTTAATGCTGGTGTTAGCCTATTATCAAGGGTTTCCTCGCAGTATACCATATCAAACAGTGATATAAATCATCATTCATTTGGTTTGGTAATTTTATTAGCGCCAAGAAGGCCAAATATCCCAAAATCTTTACTAATTTTACAAGCATACAGTAAATTTATTCGTTAAACAAGATTATGTATGAGAACCAATAAAATACTAGTTTGTATTGATTTTCATGATCAATCACTTGCTGCATTACACCAATGCTACGACATTTCACGATTTTTGAAGGCAGAGGTTGTCCTTTTGTATGTTATTGAATCATCAGACATTCTTTCAAAATTTTTTAGCACCGATATAGAGAAGGCCAAGGGTGAGGTTAAGAAACGACTTGACCAACTGATAGAAGAGGAATGTGCTGATTCAGGGCTAAATTTCACCTATGTGATTAAGAGTGGTAAGGCTTCCGACAGTATAATAGAAACAGCAAAGGAAATTAATGCTCGTTTTATAATAATGGGGAAAAACGGGTCAACAAGTGGTATAAAAAAATTCCTTGGATCCAACACCACAAAGGTTATTAGCGAATCTGATTTTCCTGTTATATCCATCAAAGGATCGCATAGCATTGGATACAAAAACATTGTTTTACCTCTTGACCTATCGAAAAGCACAAAGGAAAAGGTGGCTAGCGCCATATCTTTCAGTAAATTTTTTGGATCACACATACATTTAGTTTCGGTTCACAATCAGGGAATTATATATCAAACCACAAATCTTTTCAAGCGGATTAAGAAAATTGAAAAGGTTTTCCGTAGCAACGGAATTGAATGTACACACAAATTCTTTAAAAGGAACGACAAAGCCGATTACGAGTATGTTTTGGAATACTCAAAAGAGGTAAACGCCGACCTAATAATGGTTATGACACACCAGGAGGGTCGTGTTAGGGATTACTACATTGGAGCCTTTGCCCATCATGTTATAAATGGATCTGAGATCCCCGTATTGAGCCTCACCCCTACTATCCCTATGGAAAAGGAATCGATGATTGAAGCATTAGTTGATCCTTTCAACCTATTTTAAGAGGGCAAGAACTATCACTGTATTTTTTACTGGTTTTATTTTACATAAATGAATGAGGCGTTACTAAAATCACTAATTCGATTATTTGCCATAGTTGTTGAAACCGAAGAGGGTAACGTTTCAGAATCGGCTCACCGAGTGATTGCCGATTTTTTAAATAAGGAGCTTAGCAGGGAACAGATTGATGAATATTTGGATGCCCTTGGTTTCTTTCATCCAACAAACGGCGACAAACCCAATGGTGGTAGCGAGGAACCCTCACTCGACGAACGTATTGAGATTATTTGCAACGGGATAAACACTGAGTTTGAGCAGCACCAAAAGGTTTGGCTTACATTACAACTTGTTGAGTTTATTGTTGATACTGGTTACGTGTCAACCTCTCGGCTGAACTTTATTCAATCTATTGCAAAAAAATTCAATATTCCCCACGACGAGTTCATCAATGGAAAAGATTTTATCCTGGCAAAATTGCCCGAAGATATCCCCCAAAACATCAACGTTATAAGACTTGATGGTGAAGAGCAGCAAGAAAAATCAATCCAACACCTTGTGCAACCAAACCTGCAGGGTAAGCTGTACTTTATCCATATCCCTACCACAAACACCTTATTGGTTAAATACTTTGGAGAGAGCAACGTGTTTCTCAACAGCAAAGCATTAAAACCCGGTAGAGCCTACATTTTTGGTGTTGGAGGAGTAATACGAAGCCCTAGAGTTGACCCCATATATTATAGTAAGATATCGGGAGTTTTTTTTCAATCATGGAGCAAAACGAACATTAGGCTCACAGCCGAAAATATTGAATACAGACATAAGGGTAGTAAGGATGGGATTCACCCCTTCACTTTTGATGCTCACTCGGGCCAGCTTGTTGCCATAATGGGTGGCAGCGGGGTGGGTAAATCAACATTGCTCAACCTGCTTAACGGAAACCTAAAACCTGCCAACGGTCAGATATACATTAATGGGTACGAACTAAACAATGACCAGAACGACCTAATGGGGATTATTGGGTATGTTCCTCAGGACGATCTCCTTGTAGAGGATCTTACCGTATTTGACAATTTGTATTTTGGGGCTAGGTTCTGCTTTAACGATAAGACCGAAAGTGATATTATTGACCTTGTAAACGAGACCCTCAAAGATTTTGATTTGAACGAAGCACGCGATCTCAAGGTTGGAAATCCGATTAATAAATTTATTAGCGGGGGGCAACGCAAGCGTTTAAATATAGCCATGGAGCTTATTCGCGAACCCGCCATACTTTTTGTTGATGAACCCACCTCGGGCCTCTCATCGCGAGACTCGGAGAATGTGATGGACCTGCTAAGGGAGCTTACCCTTAAGGGGAAGCTCATTTTCGTAGTTATTCACCAGCCATCATCCGACATCTACAAGATGTTCGACAATATGATGATTNNAACCCGCCATACTTTTTGTTGATGAGCCCACATCGGGGCTTTCGTCATTCGATTCGGAACGAATTGTACATATGCTCAAGCGCCAAACCTTTAAGGGTAAGATTGTAATAGCCAATGTACACCAACCCTCATCGGATATTTACAAATTATTCGACAAGTTGATTGTTATGGATCATGGCGGAAGGGTTATATACCAGGGCAACCCCATGGATGCTGTAGTTTACTTTAAACATGAAGGGCAATTCTTAAAAGCCGACGAAAGCGAATGCCAATGCTGTGGTAATGTAAATACAGAACAAATTCTTAGAATAATTGAGGCTAGGGTTGTTAATGAGTATGGTAAGCTCACTCGAAAGAGGAAA
>DDWD01000166.1 GCA_002345825.1 Bacteroidales bacterium UBA2295 | reverse complement strand
TGGGCTCGTGGTGCCGACGACGACAAAGGACAAGGTTTTATGCACGCCAAAGCCTTTGAGCTAATGGTAAAGAACAACACGCTTCCCTGCAATGTTAAGTTTATGATTGAGGGCGAAGAGGAGATTGGATCTGGCAGCCTAGGCAAATGGTGCGAAGACCATAAAGACATGCTTAAAGCCGATATTATTCTTGTATCAGACACTTCAATGCTTGGCAAAGATGTTCCTTCTATAACCACCGGGTTAAGGGGATTAGCCTACATGGAAGTGGAGGTTACTGGCCCTAACCGCGACCTTCATAGCGGACTATTTGGTGGTGCTGTTGCCAACCCAATAAACGTACTATCAAAGCTAATAGGCTCACTTCACGACGAGAACAACCATATCACCGTAAAAGGCTTTTACGACGATGTAATGGAGGTTAGCGCCGAAGAACGTGCCGAAATGGCAAAGGCTCCATTCAATCTCGACAACTACAAAAAAGCCCTTGATATAGAAGAGGTTCATGGCGAAAAGGGGTACACAACCCTTGAGCGCACAGGAATTCGCCCAACCCTTGATGTTAATGGTATGTGGGGCGGATACATTGGCGAGGGTGCTAAAACCGTACTTCCATCAAAAGCCTTCGCAAAAATCTCTATGCGCTTGGTGCCAAATCAAGATCATCACAAAATTGCCAACCTATTCCAAGAGCATTTTGAGGCCATTGCCCCCAAATGCGTAAAGGTTAAGGTTACTGCTCATCATGGCGGTCATTCATATGTTTCACCTACCACAAGTCCTGCATACATGGCTGCTAGCAAAGCCGTTGAAACAGTTCTAGGCAAAAAACCCGTTCCATACCGTAGCGGTGGAAGTATTCCTATTATTAGCTCCTTTGAATCTATTCTTGGTATTAAGTCCATTCTTCTTGGATTTGGACTTGAATCGGATGCAATCCACTCTCCAAACGAGAACTACCCACTAGAAAACTTCTACAAGGGTATTGAAACAATAACCCATTTCTACAAAAATTTTGCAGAGCTTAACAAGTAACGCCTAATTTAACCATGCGGACACCCTTGTCCGCATGGTTTTTTTCCTATCATTGCCCTATACCACCACCCACCTAATTGCGAGATCATGAAAAAAACCGATAGGATAATTACCATAACAGTAGTGCTACTATCCCTTCTTTGCAGCTGCAACATAGGCAGTAAAAAGGAACAGGACACACCTCAGGCCAAGGCAGAACAGTCTATTACGCAATGGATGGAAAACTCCACCGACGAACACCCAAAGTACAAATCGCTAAGCTTTAGCGAGATTACTCCCCGCTACGAACGCACCGACAGAACCCTGCAGCTAACAAATCTTATTGAGGAGGAGCGCGCCAAAAGCGAAAACTCACCCAAGCTGGATAGCCTTAAAAATCTACTTGAAAACAACATGGGGCTTTTACTGGGATATACCATACTTCACAGGTACTCTACAACAGGAGTTGACGGGGAACCTAAAATTAAAGAGGAGCTTTTCTTCCTCGATCCCAACTTTAGGGTTGCTACAATACTAAACCCCGAAGCATTTGATCAAATCCTTAACGAAAAGCTGCTTTTTCGTCCCGACAGTATGGATTAGCCCCTTTACGAATCGATGTTAAAATCCTTGTGGAAATAGTAATCCCCAAGGATTTTTTATTATACACACCACGCGAAGCATTCTAATACTGGCATAAAAAAAGAGAACCGTGTACACACGGTTCTCTTTTTGTGGTGCCACCAGGAATCGAACCGGGGACACAAGGATTTTCAGTCCTTTGCTCTACCAACTGAGCTATGGCACCAGCGTTTTGCGGTTGCAAAAGTATGTAAAATTATTTTATCGCCAAACATTATCTAAAGAAATATTTTTTGTTATCCCTATGTGGCTTGACTATCAGGATACTTATTCCAATTCACGTCTTCTATTTAGAATGGTTTAAAATAAAACACCTCATAGGCCTTGGGTATGGCGTGCAATTCGAGCATACGGATAAATATTGCTTTGGCTTATCGTTGAAATTCACTACGTTTGCAGATTAAATTTGCACTTAATGACGTTTGAAAATTACACCCTGCAGAATGGTATTAGAGTGATACATGGTCGCACCAATTCGCCGGTGGCGTATAGTAGCGTAATGGTAAATGCAGGTACTAGAGACGAGACAGAGCATGAGCACGGGCTGGCACATTTTATTGAGCACGTGCTTTTTAAAGGCACAAAGCGGCGCAAAGCCTATCATATAAATAGTAGGCTCGAGGATGTGGGGGGAGAACTAAATGCCTATACCACTAAGGAGGAAACTGTAATTCACTCAACCTTCTTGAAGGAGGATTATCATCGGGCAATTGAGCTTATGTATGACATCATGTTTCGCTCTAATTTCCCCGAAAAAGAGTTGGTTAAGGAAAAGGACGTAGTGCTCGATGAGATAAATTCATACAAAGATGCACCGTCTGAGCTAATCTTTGATGATTTTGAGGAGCTGCTTTATCCAAACCATCCTTTTGGCCGAAATATTCTAGGGGCAAAGAAACATATTAAGCGATTTTCTCGCAACGATATCTTTAGCTTTATGGATCGGTGTTACAACACCGACCAGATGGTTTTTTGCTCCATTGGTAACATACCATTTACGAGGGTTGTTAAGCTAGCTGAACGCTATTTCGGTTCGGTGTCGGCCAACCTGCGTAAAGTTTCCCGATTACCAATAGAACCATCGCTACCAATTATTAAGGAGGTGCGCAAACGAACATATCAGCAGCACTGTATTATTGGTTGCAGGGCATACGATCTGCACGATCCTAAAAGGGTAGCTATGTATTTGCTCAATAACGTTCTTGGTGGACCAGGGCAAAACTCTCGCCTAAATTTGGCTCTTCGTGAGCGGACCGGATATGCATACAACGTTGAGTCATCGTACACACCATATTCCGATACAGGCGTTTTTAGCATATACTTTGGTAGCGATAAATCAAATTTTGAAAGGTCGCTTGAAATGCTGCACAACGAGCTGAACATTTTGCGAAATAAAAAGTTGGGTGTACAGCAACTCGCCAAGGCAAAGCGGCAACTAATTGGCCAATTGGCAATATCTGCAGAGAATAGTGAATCGCTTATGCTCAGCGTAGCTCGTAGCTATCTGTTTTATAACTCGGTGGAGAGTTTTAAAGAGGTGAATGCTAAAATTGAGAGAATCACTGCCGATGATCTGCTTCGAATAGCCAATGAGAATTTTGATCCGCATAGCTTGACAACCTTAATATATAAGTAATGGAAACTGGCTTGTATCACTCCAACGATATGGAGGAATACCTACTACAACACACTACACCCGAGGATGATATCCTTTATAAACTCAATCGTCACACTCATCTTACAAGTTTACAACCACGAATGCTTAGTGGCCCTATACAGGGAAAACTTCTTGAGATGATTAGCAGGATGATTGCGCCCCAAAGAATCCTTGAAATTGGAACTTATACTGGCTACTCTGCTATTTGTCTAGCAAAGGGTTTGACCGACAACGGGCACCTCCACACCATCGATATAAATGACGAGATTTGCGATACCGCTTTGGAATTTTTTCGGCTGGCCGATATGGCGAGTAAGATTACACTGCATATTGGAAGTGCTTTAGACATAATTCCAATGCTTAACGAGGAGTTCGATTTGGTCCTTATTGATGGAGATAAGCGGCAATATCCAAGGTATTTGGAATTGGTGCTTCCTAAAGTGAAAACAAACGGGTATATTTTGGCCGACAATGTAATTTGGGGAGGTAAAGTATTGCTCAACGAGCCAGACGATGCCTATACCAAGGGTGTAATGCATTTCAACGACTTGGTTGCCAACCATAATGGACTTGAGCAAGTGCTTTTACCATTACGTGATGGTTTAATGCTCATCCGCAAGTTGTAGCCCGTTTGTTGAGTATTGTACATAATGAACCAATTTGCCTATCAGTTGTTTAAACATTACTAACAACGCAAACCGAAATGTACAGCATTAAACAGCTCTCAGTTCTTACTGGCATAAAGCCACATACCATTAGGGTTTGGGAGAAACGATACAATATGTTTTCACCCTCTCGGACCGATACTAATATCCGCAGGTATTCCGAAGATGATATGAGATTGGCCCTCAACATTAAAATGCTTTTGAGTGTTGGATATCGCATAAGTCGGATATCAAGAATGTCGTCAGAGGAGATGGCTACAATAGTAAATCAGGGTAATAAGTACGTGGGGGCACCCCCAGTACCCGAGAGTTTACTTACTGCTGCCATAAATATGGACGAGGAGACTTTTGTAGGCAAACTCAAAGAGTTTATTGCAGAAAGGGGCTTTGAGTGGACTTATGAGAATCTATTGGTTCCATTTCAAAAGCGTATGGGACTACTGTGGCAATCAGGTGGAATTGTCCCAGCTCAAGAGCACTTCACTTCAACCATCCTTCGCAACTCAATTATAAAAGCCACTCTTGATTTAGATGTGAAGGTGTCGCATCAAAATAGAATCCTTTTTTATCTGCCCGAAGGAGAGTTGCACGAGTTAGGTATTCTGTATTTTAACTACCTGGCTCTTTCCAAGGGGTATAGCACAACCTATCTGGGGCAAACAGTTCCAGTTGATGATGTTGTAAGGGTTGCCAACAAACAAGGTATCAAAGTTCTCTTCACAGCTTTAACCATTTCGATGTCTAAGGATGTGGTGGCAAATCACTTCGAAAGATTGCTTAACGGATTACCCGATGCTATGCTAGTTGTAACCGGTTACCAAGTCGAGGAGGGAGAGGTGGATATTCCGAAGGGAGCATATATGGTATCTTCTGCAGTGCAATTTACGCAGTTCTTAAGCAAGCACGTTAAATAGTATTCTCTTTTCGCACTATTTATTATGTTGATCTTCAGTAGGTCAACTTATATTCCATTTTAGTAATATGTAAGTTGTTGCTAATCATGTAATGGCGAATTTACCAAGTAATTTTTATAAAATTTTATTGTTTAGAACTAATTTAGAACAGAACTACTAGTTTGCCTGTTTATGGTGAATTCGTGCTGCTTTTTATTTAGAATAACCATAGAAATGGGGGTGTAAATATACACCCCCATTTGGTTTTGTTTAATCCTGTTGTATATTTGCATAGACATTTATTTAGACTGAATAAAAATAAAACTTAAACCATATCACTATGTCAACAGCAGAATTCAACACAGCACTTATTGAGCTAGAGCCAAATCTCGAAAGATTTGCATACAGTTTAACTGCCAATCCTGAGGATGCTCGCGACCTACTTCAGGAGACTTATCTAAAGGCCTTAACCTACAAAGATAAGTTTGAAGACAATACAAATATAAAGGCATGGACTTTCACCATTATGAAGAATACCTTTATTAATAATTACCGCAAGGCGGTTAAGCAGCGTACCACTTTCGATTCGAGCGATAATCAGTACTTGGTAAATGGGCGCACTTTCGATGAGGGGCCCGAGTCAACCTACTCGCATAGCGAGATTAATCGAAAGGTGAATGAGCTCGACGACGATTTCCGTATCCCATTCCAGATGCATACGTCAGGCTATAAGTACAAGGAGATTGCCGATAAGCTTAACCTAAAAATTGGTACCGTAAAGAGTCGAATTTTCTTCTCGCGCCAAAAGCTTATGAATGCATTACCCGATTACCAATAGTTTTTTCCATGTTTTAGTTTAGGTGTTTACAACAAGTTAGATTTGTTAGCTACAGCGGGGCGATTCGGAAACGGATCGCCCCGTCTTATTTTTTCGATATGGTGTGTATAATGCAAAAAAAAAGCCTGACGAGAAGTCAGGCCTTTGATTTGGTACCCGGAGCCGGGGTCGAACCGGCACAGCCGCAATGGCTACAGGATTTTAAGTCCTGCGTGTCTACCAATTCCACCATCCGGGCCCATTACGAAAAGAAAAGTGTTGGTAGAAAAAAAGCGGACTTTATCCGCTTTTTTCTGTTGAGCGGAAAACGAGACTCGAACTCGCGACCCCAACCTTGGCAAGGTTGTGCTCTACCAACTGAGCTATTTCCGCAGTATGTCAATTTTTCTAAACTCCACTAACCATCCCCTCAATTGCGAATGCAAAAATATTGTATTTAGCCAAACCAACCAAAAAAAATGAGGTTTTTTTTAGCCAAACGCACAAAAAAATGCTTTTTCGCTGATTGACATCTCTTTATAGTACAATGTTGCCATGCTTACGTGCGGGCTGTTGTTGGCTTTTATTTTGTGTAAGTTCCAATGCTTGAACAAGTTTGGCTCGGGTTTGTTTGGGGTAAATAATTTCGTCGATATATCCTAGCTCAGCCGCTTTATATGGATTGGCCAGCGTTTCGCGGTACTCATCAATGAGTTTCTGCCGCTCCTTCTCGTTTTTTATATTATGTCGATGAATAATATTAACCGCTCCCTCGGGGCCCATCACTGCTATCTCGGCAGTTGGGTAGGCAAAATTTACATCGGCACCTACCTGTTTGCTCGACATTACACAGTATGCACCACCATACGCTTTTCGGGTAATTACTGTGATTTTAGGGACAGTAGCTTCGGCGTATGCATAAAGTAGCTTCGCCCCATGTTTGATAATGCCATTTTCCTCCTGATTTACTCCTGGTAAAAATCCTGGAACATCAACAAATGTGATAAGGGGGATATTGAAAGCATCGCAAAAGCGGATAAACCTAGCCGCTTTGACCGAGGAGTCAATATCTAAAACGCCCGCTAAATATGCTGGCTGGTTAGCCACAATACCCACGGTTTGTCCTGCCATTCGGCCAAAGCCTACCACAATATTTTTTGCGAAGTGGGCTTGAACCTCCAAAAAGTTTTTGTCATCGAGCACAACTAGAAGTAAATCCTTGATATCATAAGGCTTGTTAGGGTCGGCAGGAACTATCGTTTGTAGCGCTTCATCTTCCCTAAATCGGTCGTCTGTTGTGGGATACTCAGGGGCATGCTCCATATTGTTGGCTGGGATAAATCCTATGAGCTCACGTATAAGCATTAGTGCTTGCTCCTCGTTGTCGGCCATAAAATGTGCTACTCCGCTTTTGGAATTGTGGGTGGTTGCTCCTCCAAGGTCCTCCTTGGTTACATCTTCATGGGTAACTGCCTTAATTACATCGGGGCCAGTTACGAACATATAGCTTGTATCTTTTATCATAATGATAAAATCGTTGAGGGCAGGGGAGTATACGGCACCACCAGCGCATGGTCCCATAATGCAGGTGATTTGAGGAATTACCCCCGAACTTTTCACGTTATTGTAAAAAATTTCGGCATAGCCCGCTAGGCTTTGAACTCCCTCCTGAATACGTGCACCACCGGAATCGTTTAGCCCAATAATAGGCGTTCCAGTCCTTATTGCCATATTTTGTAGCTTGATAATCTTATCGGCATTGGCACGGCTAAGGGTTCCGCCCAGAACGGTAAAATCGTAGGCATAAACGTAAACCAGCTGTCCGTCAATTTTTCCATATCCAGTGATAACTCCATCGCCTGGTATTTTAATCTTTTCAAGCCCAAACTCATGCGATCGGTGTGTGACAAGTTTGTCGAACTCGTTAAAAGTGTTTGGATCCAGTAGTTCGGCAATACGTTCACGGGCACTTTTTTTACCAGCCTCATGCTGCTTGGCAACGCGTTCTTCACCTGCTCCCTGTTCGGCTTGCTTTACTTTTTGCTCGAACTGGGAGAACTTTTTTTCTAAGCTATCCATTTTGATTAGGTTATTCTAGTTCGATTAATGGTTGGTTGTTGGTCACAGAGTCTCCCTCACTCACATGTATTTTCTTAACTGTACCGTCGAGTGTTGCATTGTAGTTACTCTCCATTTTCATAGCCGATATTACGATTAGAGTATCTCCTTTCGTCACTTTTTGGCCTTCGATTACAGGTATACGAACAACCTTTCCCGGCATTGGGGTGCTGATTGTTTTTTCGGTAGACTCAATGCTATCCTTGTTCCGGCTTTTTTGGTATCGGCTTTGGGCATCAATTATTTCTACCTCATGGGCAGAGGTGTATGTGTTTACAAAGTAATTTTTGGGCCCATTGCCAGGAATCATTTCAATGCTAAACGATTCTCCGTTGTGCAGAATGGAGTAAACCCCTTCTTCAACCATTACAATGTCCACATCGTAGGTTATTCCATCCACATCTATAGTGGCTTTTGAACCGTCCCGTTTAATCAGGCGAACGTTTGCCTCTCGATCACCTATCTTTATATCTATTGCCATGGCTAAATCCTTTGTATTGATTTTTTAAGCGCGTATTCCTTCCACTTATCGCCTGTTCGTGATAAAGTAAAATCGCCCATTGCTGCTTTTTCTATCCTATTGGTATAGTCAATGTAGGTGGCAATAATTGCCATATCAGCGCTAAGGGTTTCTTCGTTGGCGCAAGGCGTTAGCAATTCCTCACTATTCTTTTCAATAAAGTGGGTATCGTAATTTCCTTCCATAAAATCTTTATTCACCATTATCCGTTCTAGGAACTTGGTGGATGTTTTTACGCCAGTAATTTTGTATTCGTAAAGTGCTCTGCGCATCCTATCAAGAGCTTCAGCACGTGTTCGCCCCCAGGTAATAACCTTGCTGATCATCGGATCGTAGTGCATTGGAATCTCATAACCCTCATAAACATATCCGTCAGTTCTGATCCCTAATCCGTTTGGTTCGCTAATATGCCGGACTACTCCAGGGCTTGGCATGAAGTTGTTAAAAGGATCTTCAGCAGATATGCGGCACTCGATGGAATGCCCAAACTGAAAAACTTCATCTTGTTTAAATGATAGAGTTTTTCCCGATGCAATGTTTATTTGCTCTTTAACAATATCAATTCCAGTGGTACGTTCGGTAATTGGGTGTTCAACCTGAAGGCGGGTGTTCATCTCCAGAAAGTAGAAATTTCTGTTGGCATCAACCAAAAACTCGATGGTGCCAGCTCCTTCGTAATTCACTGCTTTTGCAGCCTCAATGGCTGCTTCACCCATTCTATTGCGGAGTTCAGGAGTGAGGAATGGTGAGGGAGTTTCTTCCACCACCTTCTGGTGACGACGCTGCACAGAGCATTCCCTCTCAAATAGATGAACTGTGTTGCCTTGCTTGTCGGCTAAAATCTGAAACTCGATATGGTGTGGCGATTCAATATACTTTTCGATGTAAACCGTATCGTCGCCAAACGACGACATAGCCTCTGATTGTGCCATTTTAACTGAAGAATACAAATCTTTTGTGTCACGAACCAGGCGCATTCCTTTACCACCGCCTCCGGCTGAGGCTTTTATCATTATCGGAAGTCCAATATCCTTAACAACTTGGTTTATCTCTTCTGGGTTTGAAATGCTTTGCTGTGTTCCCGGAACAACAGGAACACCAGCATCAATCATAGTTTGCCGGGCAGTAATTTTGTTACCCATTCGGGTAATGGCATCAGCCGATGGTCCTATGAAAATCAGGCCTACCTCTTGACATTTCCGAGCAAACTCTGCATTTTCTGACAGAAATCCGTACCCCGGATGAATGGCGTCTACATTTGCATGCAATGCTACCTCAATAATCTTATCGGCATTTAAGTAGCTTTGGTTTGAGGGCGATGGTCCAATATGGTATGCCTCACTAGCATACCGAACATGCATGGCACCGCGGTCGGCATCGGAATATACAGCAACTGAGCGTATGCCCAGCTCTCTGCATGAGCGAATAATGCGCACAGCAATTTCGCCTCTATTGGCAATTAAAATCTTTTTAATCATAACAAGTCCCTTCTTTTTTGATTTGTTTTCCCAACTAAAACAATCAAAATCTGTTTGTCTTTTCGGGGCAAATATAAACAGTAAATATGTTGTATGACATATAATGTAGCATAAAAAATGTTGGTCAGCATATTGCTGGCGTTTAACAATCGTTTAATCAATAATTTAGGGTGTGAAAAAAGTTTTACCCATTCGGCTACATTCGTTAATATTGGTTTTGTTATACATACTAGTGGTTTGAGTATTTAACTATGTAAACAAATAGGGGTTGGTTTTGGTTTAAATAGTTGCTAAAAGGCCTAAATTTCCTATTTTTGAGAAAAAATTAATGACTATGGGAGCATTTCATGCATATGATATTAGAGGTATCTACAATAAGGATTTTAATAAAGATGATGCCTATAAGATTGGTTACTTCTTGGTAGAACTGCTAAACACCCAAAAGGTGCTGGTTGGCCGTGATGCAAGAGTATCATCCGATGAAATATTTGAAAACCTTGCGAAAGGCATTACCGATGCTGGTGCAGATGTGTACGACGTTGGGCTAGCCACTACGCCAATGGTTTACTACTCTACAGCCAAGTACGATTTTAGCGCATCGGTTCAGATTACTGCATCGCATAACTCTAAGGAGTATAACGGGATGAAGGTATCGCGAGAAAACGCTTTGCCTGTTGGTTACGATACGGGATTAAAAGAAATTGAGCAAAAAATTAAGAATGGAGAAGCCATTGTAAAATCTCATACTCTTGGAGAAATTAAAACGCTTGATGTTAGGGGCGAGTATATCGCTTTTTTGAAAAAATATGTGGGCGATTACAGCAATCTCCGCATTGGTATTGATTGCTCCAATGGTATGGCCGCTCTGCTTATCAAGGAATTGCTTGGTGATGCTCCTATTTACATATACGATGAGCTTGACGGAACATTTCCTAATCATGAGGCCAACCCATTGGTGCCGGAGAATGTGATCGACCTACAGAATCTTGTGAAAAGCGAGAAGTGTGATATTGGTGTGATTTTCGATGGCGATGCCGACCGGGTGATGTTTGTAGATGAGAATGGCCGATTCATTTCGCCAGACCTGATGATTGCGTTGCTAGGTCACTACTTTCTTGAGGAAAAAGGGGAGAAGGGCTTGGTTCTTCAGGATATTAGAACATCTAAGGCGGTGGGTGAGTACCTTAAACCTCTTGGAGGTGAGATGCGTACATGGCGAGTTGGCAGAGCTTTCGCTGCCCACAAACTGCGCGAAATAGGAGGGATTTATGGTGGCGAGCTGGCTGGCCATTACTATTTCCGCGATTTTTACTACTCCGACTCAGGCCTTATGGCCTGCCTGATTATTCTTGATGTTATTGCCAAGTTTAAAAAGGATGGTATTACCCTTTCGCAGCTGATTTCGCGTATTGAGACATACGCCAACTCAGGAGAGATAAACTTCCGCATCGAGCGGAAAAAGGATGCAATGGATGCTGTAAGGGATTATTTTACTTCAATAGAAGAGCCAAATGCATCGTTCGATTTTGATGGCTATAGGGTGGAATTCCCCGATTGGTGGTTCAATATCCGCCCATCCAACACAGAACCCTATCTAAGGTTTATAGCCGAGGCTAAAACACAGGAAATGCTAAACGAGAAGGTTGCCAAGGTTAAAGAAATTGTTAAAGAGTTGTCTTAATATCCTATAGTACATAGCAATCCATATACAAAGCGGCTGCAAATAGTACAATTATTTGCAGCCGCTTTACTATTGTAAAAATTTCTTACTTGGCCTCAGCAAGTAGCTTCTTGTACGCCTTTGATCCGGCAAGTGCCCTATGTAAATCTTTGTCGTTGTTTACCTGTGATATTATTGACTGGGCAATACTTTTTTTAGGCATTTCCACAAGCAGGTAAACGGTGTGTACTCCATTTTTTTCTTTTGAGTACTGTTCCACTATTCGGGTGTCATGAAGACTGGCAACTACTGTTTTACGCATAGTGTAAACCTTTTCTTTTAGAAGCTTGTTATTGCGGACTACGTTTTCAAACCGTGTGGTTTCTGTTTTAACTACAGGGCCTACCTGTTCAGCTAGCTTTACATTAGCGTTTAAGCGCGCTTTCCGTTCTGCCACATCAAGCGTTGCTGATGACCCTTCGCCTACTGCATAATAGTTTTCACTCGACTTGGGAGTGTTTTTCACCCAATCAGGTGTGCGTTTTCCAAGAATTTGTCCTGAAGTGAATATGGGTAGCAGTATGATTATAAGCGCAAGAATACGTTTCATATTTTTATGATTTTTGGTTAAGTTGATAACCTATTGCATAATTCGTGCCACTCTGTTATAGGTAGTTAAAAACACGAAAATGTAATAAGTTTTATAAATTTGCGTTTCCAAATAGTTTAGTCCAGTTTTCAATGAATTTATTTTTACTTTTCATAGTTATCTTATTTTGCATCACACCTCCAGCTTATTCACAAGCTGAAAAAGCACCTCTTTTTCCCTCCCAACAGTTGAATTACCCCGTTGATAATTCTACTTGGTTTGATAGTAAATTCAATGTGTTGTATATTGATAATTACCAATTTGAGAATGTGCGTAGTTTATGCCTTCCCAACGGATATGCTAAGCATACTCTTGAGGATAAGTCTAACCTTCCACTATCGAAATACGGACTAATGCCCTTAAGGGTAGATGTGGTTTACACGCATTACCCTATTAACAAACACGATTGGAGAACTAATTATTACGAATTGTTAGCCAGCCGAGTAGCCGAACTGATTAGGCTTGATTCGAGTTTGAATTCAACGGATATTGAGTGGCGATTCATAATGCAAACTCAGTGCAGCAATGAGGTACAGGCCAAAAATCTTTTTCATGGGGTTGTTGTTCACTATAGCCATCAAGTGCCTAACACAATGGCAAGCCTTAAGCCTGATAAGTTACCAGTCCCAATAATAAAACCACAAAAATTTCAAATGTATGTTGCTAGGAATAATGAGCAGATAGTGCTTGATAATTCGGAGTTGATATCGATACTATACCCAGAGAGCGTGTATAATCATGATCTGAAACAGCATATCCCTGTTACACCGAAGCGAAAAAATGAACCGGGATGCTCCAAATTTACCACACGTGCCGATAGGCCAAAACAAAGCCTTTGGTCAAGGTTGTTTCGTTAGCATTATTCCTTACTGAATTCAGCAATCTCAATATCTACCCCTTTACTCTGCGCAAATGAGTTAACCTTATCTTTTATCTCAATTACCTTAGTGTAGGGCAGCCAGCCCAGCTGTACCTTTTTATCTTTCCCCGATTTTTTTGAAAAGGTAATGTAAGTTGGGCCTAATCGAATCTTCTTAATCACGTCCCACATAATGCTAGTGGGTGTTTTCAGAAAGAATCCAAATTGGTACTCAATGGCAAAATCATCGGCTTTAAAATAAATTTTGGCTTTACATCCCGCGTATGCAAAGTAGATAAAACCTAATCCATAGATACCAAATGCAAGGAAAATCCATTCTCTGGGATCGTTTTGCTGATTAAGAATTAGGAATGACAATATTGCAGCGGCAAGGAATAGGACCATGAGGATAACCAAAAACTTTTTATACCTGTTGCCAGTTTCGGTTGTTTGGTTAAGGTTAATATTGAAGGATTCCATTGGGTATTGGTTTTAAGGTTGATCAATCCAAAGGTAAAATATTTTTTTTCAGTTTAATTACTGTTTGCATAATAAAAAAGCCCCTGGGTTTGATCCAGAGGCTTTTCTGTATGTAGTGTATAATAACTACCAAGCAAACAATGGGAATTCTTCCATTAGTTTATTTACCTTCTCGCGAACAGATGCAATAACCTTCTCATCGTCGATATTTGAGATAACCTCGTCAATCAAATCAACAATAGTGGCCATATGTTGCTCTTTTAGGCCTCGGGTTGTTATGGCTGGTGTACCTACCCTTATACCTGAAGTTTGGAATGGTGAGCGAGAGTCGAAAGGAACCATATTCTTGTTAATGGTGATATCGGCAAGAACTAGCGTATTCTCAACTTTTTTCCCAGTAATCTCAGGGAATTTAGGTCTTAGGTCAATCAGCATAGAGTGATTATCAGTTCCACCCGAAATCACCTTGTAGCCCTTGTTGATGAATGCTTGGGCCATGGCTGCAGCATTTTTCTTAACCTGGGTTTGATACTCCTTATACTCGGGCTGTAAAGCTTCGCCAAAGGCAACAGCCTTTGAGGCGATTACGTGCTCAAGAGGACCACCCTGAACACCTGGGAACACGCTGCTGTTAAGTATCTGCGACATCATTTTGGTTACTCCTTTGGGCGTTTTTATTCCCCATGGATTCTCAAAATCTTTA
>DDWD01000117.1 GCA_002345825.1 Bacteroidales bacterium UBA2295 | reverse complement strand
GCATCGGGCATATACATCATATCCAAATAGGTGCCCTGTGGCAATGGGCAGGTGAATTTCTTGTCTTTAATGGCGCCGTAATAAATTTCCACAGCGTAATCGGTAGTTCCACCACCAGGTAGTGTTAGGTTCGATATAATACCGGGGAAGCGTACGCTTCGTGTATCGAGCCCAAAGCGTTGGTGGTAGTAATCGCTAAGCATTTCGCCCGAAACTTTACAAACACCATAAATGGTGGTTGGGCGCATTATCGTGTCCTGTGGCGTGTTATCCATTGGGGTAGAGGGGCCAAAAGCACCAATTGAACTTGGTGTAAATACAGCGCAATTGTTCTCAAGGGCAATGTCTAGTGAGTTGAGCAGCGCACCCATATTAATTTTCCACGCCAGCTGTGGATTCTTTTCGCCAGTTGCCGATAGCAGTGCCACCATATTAAAGATGGTATCGATATCGTATTTTTTAACAATCTCTGCAAATCTCTTTCCGTCGAGGGCATCAAAATTTTCAAGAGGGCCCGCTTGGCCTAGCTCAGCGCATTTGCTACAATCAAGGTCGGAGGCAACCACATTCGAATCGCCATATATGCTCCTCAGGTGAGGTATAAGCTCGGAACCAATCTGTCCGCCTGCTCCAACAACTAGAATCTTTTTCATAAGAAAGACTTTTTACAGTTCTAATTTATTATTCAATTGCCTTAAATCGAGAAAAACTATTAGGCAAAAGTATATTTTTCTGCATAACTGTAACACTACAAAAGTCAATACTTAAAATATTTTTTATATCAGGTTGATTGTTGTGCTTAATTAGCAGATAATTAACGTTATGGGTGAGTGTTGCAAAACATTTTCGACTATTTAACAAAAATAGTCGAAAATTCTATTGGATTGTTGCTTTCGATTGTTGTACCTTTGGACTAAAATAAACGAATAGTCGAATATAAAATGACAAAAGACAATAATACGCTGGCACATAATGATATGCGTAACACAATTGTGGGGATTGCCTCAGAGGTATTCGCAAAGTTTGGGTTTAAAAAAACTACGGTTGACGATATTGCCCAAGCCCTTCGCAAGGGGAAGAGCTCAATTTACTATTACTTCAGTAGCAAGGAAGATATTTTTAAGGCTGTGGTTGATAAAGAGGCCGATGCCCTACGCGAAAAAATCAACATTATACTCAATAGCGATATGGGTGTCGTTGATAAGGTTAAAGCCTATGTAAACACCCGTATGCAAGCTGTTCAGGTAATGGCCAACTACTATACTTTGGTGAACGAAAGGGATGTGAATAATTTGGATTTGGTTGAGAAGCTACGGGCAAAGTACGATACCGAGGAGGTTTCGGTCATTAAAACCTTGCTATCCGAAGGGGTAGAGCAAAACGTTTTCTATGTAAAGGATATTGACCTGTCGGCAGTGGTGCTACTCACAGCTATGAAAGGGCTCGAGGTGCCACTATTCCTTGAACATTCGCGTACCGATAGCTTGGAAACCATTCTTAACGATATGCTCGATATGCTTTTCTACGGGATTGTAATTCGCAAATAGACTGAATAATGATGAAAAGGATCTTTTCTTTAATGCTCTTAATGGTGGTTTTTACTCCACTTTTTGCTCAGCAAAGCCTTTCGCTCGATGAGTGTAAAGGCTTAGCGCTTGAGCATAACTACAAAATTCGTATAGCGCGGGAGAACATTGGCTCAAGCGAGGCGTTGGCCAACTCTGCCCGCACTAACTTTTTTCCAAATATCAGCGCAAATGGGCTATACAATCGTACCAACAGGAGTATTCAGCTGCTGGAGAACGATATGCTCATACCTGTTGTACCTTTTAGCGCAATCGATCCCGAAACTGGGCAGTTCGATCCCAATCGCGACCCCACAAATACTTTTGTGTTTAATCCCATAAGCGGTGGAATGTTAGAAGATAAGGATGGCAATCCGGTATTTAACAATTACGCTTGGCTACCCAAAGATCAGCTTAAGTTTGGTAATAAAAACTTGTTTATGGCTGGGGTAAACCTAATCCAACCCATATATACAGGTGGTAAAATTAAAGAGATGTACCGCATTGGTCAACTCAATAATCAAATTGCCAAGCTATCGCTTACCAAGGAGCAGAATGAATTGTTGTATAACGTTGAGGAGAGCTACTGGCGTGTGGTTTCGTTGCAGGAAAAGGTGAAAATGATAGGTAGCTATATCGATTTGCTTAGCAAGCTCAAAGCCGATGTGGAGAATCTGCTTAACGAGGGAATTATTATAAAAACCGACGTGCTAAAGGTAAGCGTAAAGGTAAACGAGGCTCAGCTTAATCTGAATAAGGCGGAGAATGGCCTGGAGCTATCGCGTATGGCGCTATGCCAAATGGTTGGACTACCTCTCGATGCGAAAATTATGCTTAACGATAGCCTAAACGGAACGCCAACTCTTAGTGCAGAGGTTATGGCCGATAGCGTTATGGCCAATAGGCCCGAGTTGGCTATGCTACATAAGGCGGTTAGTATTGCGCAATCGGGGGTAAAGGTTATGCGTTCGCGTTATCTGCCCAACATTGGTTTATCCGCTGGCTACGCTTTTCTTAATCCAAATCCATATAATGGATTCTCTAACGAGTTTGGTGGCGACTGGAACGTGGGCGTGGCCATAAATATCCCAATTTATCACTGGAACGATAAGGCGCACACGCTGCGTGCAGCCAAGCACGAGCAACAAAAAGCAGAGTTGCAGCTAGCCGAGGCACGCGAAATGGTTAGTTTACAGGTGCAGCAGGCCAAGTTTGCTGTAAGCGAAGGCCAAAATAGGTTGGCCATGGCGCAAGAGAACCTTGAACTAGCCAACGAAAACCTAAGGGTAACCACCAATTCATTTGCCGAGGGAATGGTTAAAACCACCGATGTACTTGAGGCGCAGGCTCTCTGGTTCGAGGCCAACAGCAATCTTATTGATGCACGAATGGAGAACCAGCTAAGCGTAATAAATCTCAAAAAGGTAGCAGGAACCATTGGCTCCAACGCCGAGGCTGCAAGCAAATAGTAAGTAGAATAATATAACAACACAAACGATATGAAAATCAAACTAATCTCCATAGCGCTAATCCTTGCCTTGGTGGGATGTAGCAACGACAAGCAGAATAAAGAGCAATCGATTCCTGATATACCTGTGGTTAAGGTAAGTAAGGTTGAGGTGATGAGCTACTCGCCAACGCTTTCGTTCACAGGAACAGTTTTTGCCAATCGTGAGGCCAACCTGGGGGCAGCGCTACCGGGTAAGGTAGAAAAAATTCTATTTGCCGAGGGCAACAAGGTGCGCAAAGGCGATTTAATTGTTGAACTGGCCGATGAGATGCTAACTCAGGCTCAGGTGGAGAATCAAGCATTGCGAAAGGATTACGAGCGGGTAAAACGACTTCGTGAGAAGGAGAGCATTAGCCAAATAGAGTTGGACCATATTAAAGCTAAGCTGGAGGCTTCCGATGCCAAAACCGAAATGATTCGCAAGAATAC
Source organism: Bacteroidales bacterium UBA2295 (assembly GCA_002345825.1). Classification (GTDB taxonomy): domain Bacteria; phylum Bacteroidota; class Bacteroidia; order Bacteroidales; family Tenuifilaceae; genus Perlabentimonas. The sequence goes on along the minus strand of DDWD01000117.1, from coordinate 7,316 downwards.
CCGAGTTTACGCGCCTTTTTCGGGAACTATTGTTGAGCGGATGATGGAGGAGGGCGAAATATTTTTCATCAACCCTGGGCTTGAACCGGGTTACTCAATACGCTCGGGCATTGTGAGGCTTATGCAGCTCGATCCGGTAAAGGTTGAATTTGAGGTAAACGAGAAGGATTTGCATTTGGTAAAGCCGGGACTTGAGGCTGAGATCATTGTCGATTCGCAAATGGGTACAACCTTCAATGCTAAAGTAACAAGCGTTAAACCAATGCTATCGACCTTAACCCGAACAGCAACTGCCAAAATAATCCTCAGCAATCCAAAGGTTGAGCTAAAGCCCGGGATGTTTGCAAGGATTGATATTTCACTCCCACAGCAGGAATCGGTTTTTGTTCCCCTGAGTAGCATTGGTCGTTTGCAGGGTACGGGCGAGGAGTTTATTTACATTATTGAGGATGGCGTAGCCAAAAGGCGCGTTGTGACTAGGCTATACACAAAGGGCGATATGGTTGCCGTTGCTGGAGTGGAACAGCACCAGCAAATAATTATCGAGGGTAAAGCAAAGGTAATGGATGGGCAAAAAGTAGAGGTAAGGAGGTAAACTCTATCTTTAGTATTAAATCGAGATAAGTTTTAGTGTAAACAATAGGAAACAAGTAATAAATTAGATATGAATCTCCCTAAAATATCCGTTCGCCGCCCTGTTGCCATAGCCATGGTGTTTCTTGCCACGCTGCTGTTTGGGTTGGTATCGCTCACCCGACTCCCGCTCGATGTTATGCCCGAGATGGAGTTCCCATCGCTTACAGTTATTACTCTGTATCCCGGCGCCTCGGCCATTGAGGTTGAGCAGCAGGTAACCCGTCCGCTCGAGGCAGCGCTGGGTGGTACCGAGAACCTTAAGGAGATAAGTTCCCAGTCGAAGGAGAATGTTTCATTCATCTCGCTGCAATTCGAGTGGGGAGCAGATATTAGCGAGTCGGCCAGCAACGCACGCGATCTCATTGAATTGGTGAAAACCCGTTTGCCCAGTAACGCATACAACCCAGTTATTTATAAGATAAACTCGTCGCTGCTTCCGGTTTTGGTGTATGGCGTCTCGGCCAACGACAGCTACAATGGGCTCGATAAGATTATTCAGGATCAGATTGCTGCCCCTCTGCGTAAGCTGCCTGGTGTGGGTACGGTAATGGTTTTGGCTACTCCCAAAAGAGAAATTAAGGTTGATGTTGACCCACAGAAACTGGCTGCCTACAATATCACCATAAGCCATATCGAGACTATTCTTAGCGCCGAGAACATAACCGTTCCGGGTGGTAACATTCGTGTGGGCGATAACGATTTTGCCATTCGCATTCCCGGTGATATCGAGAAGGTAAAAGAGTTGGGCGAGTTGGCTCTAATCAACTTTAACAATAGGGTTATCCGTTTAAAAGATGTGGCCACGGTAACCGATGGGTTCAAGGAACTCGACGAGCACTCACGAACCACCAACGGTTCGGGTGTGGGAATTATGATTCAGCGTCAGTCGGGCGCCAACACCTTAGAGGTGGTTCGTGCCGTTAGGCAACGAATTGAGGAGATTGAGCCTACGCTACCTGCCGACATAGAGATTAGCGAGATTATGAACTCCGATGAGCTAATTGTTGAGAGTATAAAAAACCTTACCCAATCGTTTTGGTACGCCCTAATTTTTGTGGTGCTGGTGGTTTTCGCGTTTCTGCGTGAGTGGAGGTTAAGCCTTATTGTTTTCCTTACCATCCCATTTTCGCTTATCACATCGTTTATTCTAATGTATGCCCTTGGCTGGACTATCAACATCTTTAGCCTAATGTCGCTTATTATTGCAATGGGTATGGTGGTAGATAACTCCATTGTTGTGCTGGAGAATATCACCCAGCACATCGAAAAGGGTTCGCGACCAAGCCAAGCCGCAATTTTTGGTACCAGCGAAATGGGCGCGGCCATTACCGCATCAACCCTTACAACGCTTATGGTGTTTATCCCCATGATATTTATGGGTGGATTAGTTGGAGTGATGTTTAAACAGCTGGCAGTCATCACATCGGTAACCATGGTGGCATCGCTTATAACGGCGCTAACGCTAACACCCATGGCATCGTCGCGCTTGCTAAAGGCCAAAAAGAGAGGAGAGGAACGGAAACGTTACCTGTTGTACAGATTAAGTGAGAAGCTGTTTGTTTACCTTGAGGGTATCTACCAAAAAACCCTTGGCTGGGCAGTTTTCCATAAAACCTTTACCCTTGCCATCGTAGGCCTTGCCCTTGGCGTTAGCCTGTGGGTTGGCAAAGGGTTGGGTACCGATTACATTCCCGAATTTGATGCCGGTGATATTATTGCCACCATCGAGATTGATATTTCGGCAACAGCTGCCAAAACAGATAGCATATCGAAGGTGGTGATGGATATTTTTGAGCGTGAAGTCCCGGAGATGATGCCTGGCAGCTTGGCCTCTATTTCGGGGCAGTCGGAAAACGGTATGCTTACCTCAGTGGGTTTTCGCGAAGGTAAGAATATAGCCACCGTGCTTTGTCACCTTTCGTTACCCAACGAGCGAGCCCGCTCGGCCAAGCAAATAGCACACGACTTGCGCCCACACTTTGCCCAAATTCCCGAGGTGGAAAACTTCAACATTGTTGGTGGCAGTATAATATCGCAGGCGGTAACAGGTAACTTAAAGCCCATTGAGTTTCATATCTCTGGGCCCGATTACGAGAGCCTAAACGCCATAGCCAATACGCTAAACCAACGGTTATCAGCCTCACCAAATTTTATCGATGTAGTAAATACTATTGATAAGGGAAAAACTGAAATTCAGATACATGTTGATAGGCAAAAAGCTGCTGCACTTGGTTTAAATGCTGGTATGATAGGTATGCAGGTGCGGCAAAGTATATTTGGTGCCGAGGCGGGTGGCTTAAAAGAGGGTGGCGACGATTTTAGCATCATGGTGCGTTACCATCCCGATTACCGCAACGATATTGAATCGATAAAAAATATCACCCTAACCAATTTAATGGGGCAGCAGGTTGCGCTCTCGTCGGTTGCCGATGTGGAGCTGGGAGTGGGCTCGCTGCAAATTGACAGGTTGGCGCAGGAGCGTATTGTAAAGGTGATGGCCGAACTTAATGGTATTTCGTTGGGCGAGGGGCAAAAAGAAGCCAATGCAATGCTAAACGATTTGGATATACCTGCTGGTACTGAGGTTAACCTTTCGGGGCAAACCACTGAGCAGGGCGCATCGTTTACCGATCTTTACCTAATCTTCTTCCTTGGAATAGCGTTGGTATATATGGTTATGGCTGGTCAGTTCGAGTCTTTCCGCGATCCGTTTATTATTATGTTTGCTGTACCGCTCACATTTATTGGTGTAATTTGGGCGTTTAAACTTACGGGTGTAACCCTAAGCGTTACCACCTTTGTGGGGGTAATCATGCTAATTGGTATTGTTGTAAACAACGGTATTGTGCTGGTTGATTATACCAACCTGTTGCGCAAGCGAGGGCTTAAAGTTTACGAGGCGGTGCAAGAGGCTGGCCGTAGTCGCCTTCGTCCGGTATTAATGACTAGCCTAACCACTATGCTGGGGATGTTGCCCTTGGCAATGAGCGAAGGAATGGGGCGTGAGGCATACCAGCCACTAGGTATCACTATGATTGGCGGATTGCTCGCATCAACATTTATAACCCTACTGGTGGTGCCAACCGTTTACGCTGTTTTCCATACAAAAAGAAAAAGTGAGTAGGGTCTATAAGTAAGTTTAAATAATACTTGTGTAAACGACTTGTGATATCAATATAAAAATATAATGAAATGAAGTTAATATATTGTACCTGTAACGTAAGCGTTATCGATGCATTTGTAAAGAGAGTAGATGAGCTTGGGGTTGATAGTTATCAGATTATTGAGCAGGTTTTGGCCAAAAGCACTAAGGGCGACAACAGGTTTAATACCCCCGTGTGGCCCGGGTTCAACTCTTCGGTTGTAATGCAAATTGCCGATGAGCAGAAAGCCAAAACCATAATGAGTGCCATTAGAGAATTTAACCAAAAAGCCTTTAACGATAACGAGCTGGTTATTGCCGCTATGCTTCCAATGGACGATTTTTGTTGCGATTAATATTGTGGTTATTTAAGCACTTTTCAAAAAGGCTAAACTAATTGTGCCAAATTGTTATATCGTAAATTATCTATATCTTTGTATTTGTTTATACCTAAAAGTAAAAGTGTTCTTTCCAAGTCTTTAAAAATTAATTATAACAAAAAATCACTTTAAAATTTATGAGTAATTCTAAAGAGTTAAAACGAATAGGCGTATTCTACGATGGAAACTATTTTCTGCATGTAAGCAACTATTACAACTACTTTCACCCAAGGCGCAAACGCCTAAATATTGCAGGTTTACACAATTTTATCCGCAACCTTGTGGCCAAGGAGGAGGATGTAACCGCCAACTTTTGCCAAGTAATTGAGGCGCACTACTTCCGCGGACGCATAAGCGCTCAGGAGGCCAGTCAGCGGGGCAATCAGCTTTACAACGACAGGGTTTTCGATGATATTCTTATGTCCGAAGGTGTGGTTACTCACTACCTGCCAATCCGCAACCGTAGCGGCAAAAAGGAGGAAAAAGGGATTGATGTGTGGTTGGCGCTCGAGGCTTTCGAGCAGGCTTTCTACAAGCGTTTCAACGTGGTGGTGCTTATCACTTCCGATGGCGACTACGTACCCCTTATTCGCAAGCTAAACTCCCTTGGCACTAAGGTTATGGTGCTTAGCTGGGATTTTGAATACACCGACGATATGGGCCGCGAGGTGGTTACGCGAACTTCACAGGATTTAATTCAGGAGGTGACCTACCCAATTGCTATGCATGAGCTTATAAATAGCGGCCTTAAGTCTGGTAACCCCTTAGTTACTAATTTGTTCGATTTGCCCGAATACTCTCAACCTAAACGTCTTACTACCATTGAGGACGATGGCGAGGTGCAACAAGGCCGTGCCATGAATATGAACAATGGCTATGGGTTTATTCAGTTTCCGCCCAACAACCTGTTTTTTCACTATCAAGATGTAGTTGAGGGCGATTTTAACGAGATTAATAATGGCGATTTGGTTGAGTTCACCATCGAAACAAACGAGCGTGGGCAAGAGGTGGCCAAGAATGTTCGTAAAATCGAATCGGGCGACCCAAATCTTTACTAACATAAACTATACTCAAGCGGTTTTCCAAAAGTATCTTAGTGAAACTCTGTGAATTCTTAGTGTTCTTTGTGAAATGTTTAAATGGTTGTTTCACAAAGGATACACGAAGAAGCCACAAAGACACAAAGGGGAAAATAATCTGTTTTTACCTTTGGTGAGCCCCTTAGTTAAATATAGAATTCTATGCAAAATATACTAATTACAGGTGGTGCAGGTTTTATTGGCTCGCACGTGGTACGCCGTTTTGTAAACCGCTACCCCAGCTGCAACATCATCAATATGGATTGCCTAACCTATGCAGGTAATCTTGAGAATTTAAAAGATGTTGAGGCCAAACCCAACTACCATTTTGTTAAGGTTGATATTAGGGACGAGGATAATGTGGCCAAGGTTTTTGCCGATTTTAATATCGATGGCGTTATTCACCTTGCGGCCGAGTCGCATGTTGACAGGTCTATTACCAACCCAATGGATTTTATTAAAACCAATATAGAGGGTACCGTGGTGCTACTTAATGCTGTCCGCAAGCAGTGGGGCAATAATTTCGAGGGCAAACGCTTCTACCACATATCCACCGACGAGGTTTATGGCAGCCTAGGAGATGAGGGGCTTTTTACCGAAACCACTCCTTACGATCCCCGCAGCCCCTATTCAGCATCGAAAGCCAGTTCCGATTTTTTGGTTCGGGCTTACAATCATACCTACAAGCTACCCATCGTAATATCGAACTGCTCTAACAACTACGGGCCAAACCAGTTTCCCGAGAAGCTAATTCCTTTGGTTATTAGCAATATCCAGCAGATGAAACCGCTACCCATTTATGGCAAGGGGCTAAACGTGCGCGATTGGCTTTACGTTGAGGATCATGCTGCCGCTATAGATTTAGTTTTCCATAGCGGAGCAATTGGCGAAACGTACAATATTGGCGGTAGCAACGAGTGGAAAAATATTGATTTGGTGAAAAAGCTATGCCAAATTATGGACAGCAAGCTGGGTCGCCAAGCGGGTAATTCCGAAAAGCTAATCACCTTTGTAACCGATAGGGCTGGGCACGACCTTAGGTACGCCATCGACTCGTCGAAAATTGCCAGCGAGCTGGGCTGGAAACCTCAGGTTACTTTTGAGGAAGGTTTAGAAAAAACGGTAGATTGGTACCTAGCAAACCAGCAGTGGGTAAACGATATTGTTACCGGCGAGTACGCCAACTACTACCAGCAGCAGTATGGTGGGCGTTAGGTTGATTTAAAACAGCGCCCTTGCCTGCATCGATCCGCTGTGCACCACAGTTCCGTCGCTGAGGTAACGCCCGTTGTAACCCAGTTCCAATTCAAAAAGTTTTGAGAGTCGACGCCTTACCGATATCTCCCAAACAATGTTTTTGCCATTTTGTAGTCCCTTCATCATCTCGTAGGCCACGGCGGTTTGCTGGATACCCTCGAATGTATTAACCACGTAGGTTCCCTTGCCCATAATGCTGCCCTTGCCTGCAAAGGCAAAATCGGTTTGCAACGAAATGGACTGGGAGTTCAACTCCTCGCCGCCCATAGTGTTCTCGGACCGATTCCATTTGTAAATAACCTCGGCAGTGTGCAGTTTACCGCTCACAAACCTTATGCTTTGCTGTGCGATTTGCCCAGCGATGGCGTAGTTCCGCGTTACAAAGTACTGCGATTGCGCCTCGCTCGCGTATCCCTCGGCCTCGGTACGCGCTGAAACATAGTTTCCAATGCCCAGCCACATTACCACTCTATGCGAGTGCATCTGCTTAAGTTCGAAACCATTGGCTAGGATGGATTTGTTTACCCCTTGCAGATAGATATACTCCACCCCAAAAGTCCGGCTGGCACGGTTATACGCCAACGAGTTTCGGACATTGCTACGCATACTCACAATAAGCGAATCGGTGGGGTGCTGAACTACTGGATTGGCCGATTGCCAAAAATCATCGGCCTGATTCTTTTGCTGCACCCTATAAGATGTTTGGTTGCTTAGCCTAGCTATTTGATTTAACAAACCCTTTTTATCCTTTAGAACTGCAGCGGGACTGATGTTACTTCTTAAGCTTAGCGCATTGTTGCGCACGCTTATCATTTTGGCTCC
>DDWD01000178.1 GCA_002345825.1 Bacteroidales bacterium UBA2295 | reverse complement strand
ATTTGCCAACCACAGTAATTGGTTCCCAGGTATGATAATTCAATAAAGTATCTCTGCACTTATCGTAGTTTTTTTTCGAAACCAAATATACAAATGAAAATGAAGTTTAAACCTATATTGCCTACTTTTGAGCCGTAAAAATCACAAACAGAATTATACAGATGAAACCCAACGTACTCCTCGCCATAAGCGGTGGTGTAGACAGCACAACAGCTGCCCTTCTGCTTAAGCAGCAGGGTTTCAATATTACAGCCATTCACTTTAGGCTTTACCAAACCGATAACCAACAAACAAAGGACAACGAGTTACAACTTATTGCTGATAAACTAGATGTGCCTTTAGTCCACCTTGATATATCCAAAGAGTTTTCCGACACGGTTATCCCCTATTATACATCTGAGTATTTGGCTGGTAAAACACCCTGCCCTTGCTCCTTCTGCAACCTAAATATAAAATGGAGATATCTATATCAATACGCTAAGGAAAAGAGATTTGATTACATAGCTACTGGACACTACGCTCAGATTGCAGAGGTTAATGGAATGTATAGAATAAGAATGGGGGCAGACCCGGCCAAAGATCAATCGTATTTCCTCTGGAATCTTCCTCAAGAGTACATTGCAAGGTCAATTTTCCCCTTGGGGAGTTTATTGAAATCGGAAGTGAAAAGCATTGCAGCAGAAAACGGTTTTAAGCAGCTGGCGCAAAAACCCGAGAGTATGGGTGTTTGCTTTTTAAAGGGCAGAAATTACAGAGATTTTATTGAAGAATGGAACCCGTTAGAAAATGATACAACTGGTGAGATAGTAGACGAAAACGAAAAAACCATTGGACAGCATGATGGAGTACACCATTACACCGTTGGCCAAAAACGGGGCATTGCAAATCTACCCAAAAACAAATGTGTTACCCAAATTGATGCAACCACAAAACGGATACACACGGGGACTTGGGATAGTCTTTTTTACGATACGCTTAGAATTACCAATTGCACCCTAACCGGATTTAAACCGGGTGAGTATACCAACTTCACCGTGCTAGTAAGAGGTTTTGGGCGTAACCCAGTAGAAAAATGCACGATAAAAATGGGTGATAATGGAGATGCGGTTATTGAGCTTAACGATCCGGCTTGGGCTCCTATGGCTGGACAACCAACCGCTATTTATTGTGATGATATCCTAATGGGGGGTGGCTATCTTCATTCGGCTTGGAATAGGTAGCAACTTATTTATCCCAGATACTTATCTAAAATCGATAAAAGCTGCTGACTATTAACTGGCTTAGTAATGTAATCGTTACAACCAGCGGCTTCGGCCTTGGCCCTATCCTCACTAAAAGCATAGGCAGTTTGTGCAACTATTGGTATACTGGGATTAATCTGACGAATCTCAAGCGAAGCTGCATACCCATCTTTGTTTGGCATACGGATATCCATAAGAATGGCATCAATATTCTTTATGCCATTTACCAACTCCACTGCCTGAGCCCCATCCTTAGCCCAAAGTAAGTTCACTCCTGTTGACTCCAGCATCTCGCTTATTAGCAAATAGTTTATCTCCTCATCTTCGGCTATTAGTAGCACCTTGTTTTTCCAATCGGGCAAACTGCTTGGTTCTTGCTCCATCTCAACTTCCGGTTCGGGAAATTCTCTGTCATCCTCAATGTCTATAGGTATTTCGAATCGGAAAGTTGCCCCCTGTCCCGGTTCTGACTCTACCCAAATATTTCCTCCCATTAAATCAACAATCCCTTTACTTATGGCTAAGCCTAAGCCCTTACCCTCCTTTACACGTTCAATTCGCTTGTCGAGCTGCATATATCGATCGAACACCATGCTGTGCATAGCAGGATCAATCCCAATTCCAGAATCCTGAACATAGAACTCAACTGTTGACTCATTGATAGTGTATCCAAACTCAATAAAACCCTTTTGGGTAAACTTGAGGGCATTATCGAGAAGGTTGGTAAAAACCTGCTCCAACCTACCCTCATCGCCGTAAAGTGAAAAATCATCGGATTGGGGTGGTAAAACCAGTCGAATATCAACGGCTTCGCGATGCTGAAATAGTCTTTCGTTGCTATAAAAATCTTTTAAATTCCGAAGCAGCCTATTGGGGTAAAACAATGATTTAATTATAGTTAGTTGTCCCGATTCCACACGGCTCACATCAACCATATCGTTGATAAGTTTAACAAGCATTCTCCCCTTACTATTAACAATATCGATATACTGCTTTTTCTTTTCCTTATTTAGATTAGGAATGTTTAGCAGCTGGGTAAATCCCAATATTGCGTTCATAGGTGTCCGTATCTCGTGCCCAAAATTGGCCAGATATGCTGACTTTAGCCGGTTGGCATCCTCTGCAATACTCTTTGCCTTACGAATTTCCAATTCCCCCTCGCGCCGCTGCATTGCTTGGGCATACAGCTTGGTAATCTGCTGAATTAAAGGTATGTGTTGCTCAATATCAGGGCTTTGAGCCACAATTAGCATCCACCCAAAGAGCTTACTTTCGGAATAAATACCAAGGGCATAGATTTTATGAATTGATAGAATGCGCTCGAAATTTCGGGATGCTGCAGAAGATATCATTCCATCGGTAAAATTGTATATGGATTGTTCAATAGCTTGCACTTTTATCGATTGTGCAATTGCAAGCGATTGGGGTGGTAGCTGGTAGCGCCTGCCAATAGGATTCCATCCAATAACCTCGTACAGCTGCTGCCAGCTGTACGATGAGAAACCATACCCTCCCTCGATGGTAAAAAACTGCTGATCGGTTTCGGCCGATGAAATTATGAAAAGCACCTCATCAAAATGATTTTCGAGTGTTACACCAAGTTGATGGAAGTAGTTCTCCTCAGGCGATAGCATCATCAGTGAAGAGGCAACCTTATTCACAATTTTGCTTTGTTGCAATTTGCTCTCCAATGCAATTTCACGTACTACTTGCTTTGATATGTCGCGTCCAATGGCAGCAATATTGTGCTCACCATCGGCACTTGAAAATGGGAAAACAGTCCATTTAGATAAGAATTTACGACCGCGTCGGGTTTCAATCTCAAATTCCTCGTCGAAAACTTCAAAATCTTTATCCTGCAGGGCATCGCGGAATCTTTTTCGGATTTCCATCACTGGGAATAGCAGTTTAAACACCTCTTTCCCTGCTGACAAGTCAGTCGATCGATATCCGGTAACCCTTTCACACTCGTTATTCCAGTACGACAATTTTCCGTTTTCGCCCATTATTATCATTAGCAAAGGAAACTTTTCGAAATAGTTCAAGGCGCTTTGAACATAGTTGTTAAAATCAACTTCGCAATTACGGACTATAGAAATATCTTGAATAGTTCCACAAAAGTATTTTGTACCAGCTGTAGATGTGGCTGGTTCGGCAATCAGCACAAGGTACTTAGTTTTAGCTTTAGGAGATTTATATCTAAACTCAATGGTTACAGCTTCTGCTAAATCACCCCTTGAAATCTTTCCAATAATTTCTTCAACTCGCTGCTTATCTGGCACAGGTATATGCTTAGCCAAAACAGATATTGTAGGAGCACTGACTGACCCTTTGTCTATTTCTAAAATGGAGTAAACAGCAGCTGACCATCTATTTTTTGTGATTTCAGAATATTCCTCCCAAATGCCAACCGGAGTGTTGTGAGAAGATGAATCAATGGAGATTCCATTGGGGAAAAGACTAATTTTTCTTTGGAGTTTGCTTATATCTTGCGTTTCATCTCTTTTAGAATCCATATGAAAAATTTATTAGAACTCATTTTAAGCTATGGCCAAATTACAAAAAAAAACAATATCACACATTAATTTTCAGAACGATATCAAATTTGGCATAGAGTGCAAGAACCAAAATGTTAAAAACTTTTCGAAAATTGTTAAATACTTTACCGTGAAGCAGGCCTAACAATCATGTCGATATTCATTACTTTGCGTTATAAACTACACATAACCATCCAATGCTTAAACGCCCAGGGTTTGATAACGAAAGGCTAAAACGGGTTCACAGGAAAGAGGTTTTGTTCAATTCCTCTGAGCTCGAGGCCATTAACATATACTGCAAGCGATATAGGATTAAAAACCGTTCAAAATTCCTGCGGGAGGCAGTAATATCAAAGGTGCTACAGCAGTTCGAGAAGGATCACCCAAAGCTATTCTAAAAAAAATCCTACAACCATAATAGCTGTAGGATTTTGTACTATTGTTACTGATAGGATTATCCGAACAATTGAGATATTACTTGAACATTCTGCTCGTTATACACATCCTTTCCTAAAGGAGTGTACAGGTATTCTATCCTATGGGCGTAGTGTTTTTCTACCTTACCACGAACCACTTTCATTGTACTGTTAACCAATCCATTCTGTTCGGTGAATGGCTCTTCGAGAATAGCGAAAGTAGCAGGCAACCACCGATCGGGAAACTGCCCCTCGAACTCTCCTCCAGTTTTAAACAAACCAATATCGGACTGAATAAGCATTATAGCTTTTTTGTGAGCCTCTAGGGTTGATAAATCGCCATACAAATCGGCAACTGCTCTCTTTAGGTTCTCTTTTGCAGGAACTACTAGGGCAACTGTATAGGCGTTCTGATTATTGTAAAGTATCACCTGATCGATTAGTTTGGAATGCTGTACCAGAGTTTCCTCTATACCCTCGGGGCTATATTTTTCGCCATCGTTGCCAATAAGCAAACTTTTAAACCTACCCAAAACATATAAGAAACCATCCTTATCCATATACCCCATATCACCGGTGTAAAGCCATCCATCCCTCACGGTTTCGTTCGATGATTTCTCGTTTTTCCAGTAGCCCATCATAACGTTCTCACCCTTTATCACTATTTCGCCTTTTTGCCCTTGTGGCAACTCGTTGCCGTTGTCGTCGCAAATCTTAAGTTCCAGTGGAGTGACCAAGTATCCCGATGAACCCAACTTATGACGTTTTAGCGAATTGGAACTGATAATGGGTGTTGCCTCCGAAAGGCCATATCCTTGCATCATAGGCATTCCTACAGCATAGAAAAAACGCTGTAAGTCAATGTCAAGAAGAGCTCCACCACCAATAAAGAAATCGAGTTCACCGCCAAATCCCTCGCGTACTTTTTTGAATAAAATCTTATCGAACAACGAAAGAAGTGGTTTGTAAATGAATGTTCCACCCCTACCCTTATTAAATCCCTCCTTATTGTATTTGTAAGAGAGGGATAAGGCAAAACGGAAAAGATTATCGATTATTTTTCCCTTAGATTTTATATTCGACTCGATATTTTTCTTGAAGTTTTTTGCCAAAGCAGGAACGCTAAGCAATAGGTTTGGTTTTATCTCCCTGATATTTACCGGGATATTTTTAAGCGTTTCCATAGGCGTTCGTCCCTGCTGAACAGTTGCGATGCTAGCACCACATGCCATGAAAGAATACAGGCCAGCCACATGGGCAAAACAATGATCGAGTGGTAGAATGATTAACGTGCGGTACGATGGTGGAATATCCATAAGTGTAAGCGCCTGCTCAACGTTGGCAGTGTAGTTGCGGTGCGAAAGGATTACACCTTTTGGATCGGCAGTGGTCCCAGAGGTGTAACTAATCGTTGCGTAATGATCCAAATTGATTTGCTTACGGGCTTCAACCAGGGCATCGGGGCTATTTGCCATATGTTCATCGCCCAGTTTTAACAGGTCAGCGATATGCATCTCGTTATCTTGGTATACATCCTGCTCATCAAGATAAACAATCTTTTTAACCAGAGGCAACTGGTTCTTAATCCCATTGATTTTGTGTGCTTGACTTCCGGAAACAAAGATTATAGATGTTTCGGAGTGTTCCAACCTAAAAAGCAGATCGGGTCCTTCGAGTTTTATTGATAGGGGAACATTGATAGCGCCCGTGTACAGAATGGCTAACTCACTAACTACCCAAAGATTTCTTCCTTCGGAGAGGAGCGCAATGGTATCGTTAGATTTAACCCCAAGGCTTAAAAGACCGTGAGCAAGTCGATATACCTCATTGCGAGTTTCTTCGTAGGTAGTAGGCGTAAACTTATCGGTTTTCTTTTCCCACAAATAGGTGTTTCCAGAGTACTTGTCTACGCTCTGTTCAAAAAGATCAATTATGGTCGTCATTCTTATTAGAATTTGTTAATAATCAAAGGCAATATTCTCCAAACATCTGTTTGAAAAACACTTATCCATACCGACAAATCTACAAAAAAGTGTTAAATAGCTGCAGTGTTTAGAGAAAATATTACGTTGAGTTACCTTTGTACACATCAAAAGAAATAGTATGCATGAACTAGATATTGCGCTCACAAGGTGTAACCTGTGCCCACGGCAATGTGGCGTTAACCGAACAATTGGCGAGTTAGGATATTGCAATACCAATTCAAATCCTTTAGTAGCTAGCATCACAATTCACCACGGCGAAGAACCGGTATTATCGGGTAGTAAAGGCATATGCAATGTATTTTTTGCCCACTGTAATTTAAGGTGCAGCTACTGTCAAAACCATCAAATTAGCTGTAATACAAAACTATGGGACAAGTGGATAGATAATTACGACATTATAATCAGAAAAATTACAGACATTTTGGATCAGGGAATCGGTATGCTTGGATTCGTATCGCCCTCGCATCAGGTTCCACAGATGGTCAAAATCATTGAGATGCTAAACCAACAAGGCTACAAGCCAAGAGTTGTATACAACACAAATAGCTACGATACACCCGCTACGCTGAGAATGATAAGCGATTATGTTGATGTTTACTTACCAGATTTGAAATATTTTGACAACCATATTGCAGCTAAATACAGCGATGCTCAAAACTATTATAAATTTGCGAGAGAGGCGATTAGGGAGATGATATGGCAGAAAGGAACTACGCTGACGATAGATGATGCTGGGCTTGCCGAGAATGGTGTTATTGTAAGGCATCTGATTTTACCAGGCCATACCAAGGATAGCATTACACTTTTGCAAGAACTAAGTGAAATATCTAACAACATCACCATATCACTGATGAGCCAATACCATCCAACAAGTAGTAGCCCAAACGAAATAGGAAGATCCATTAGTAAAAAGGAGTACGATACGGTAGTTCATGCAATGGATTCTCTAGGATTTTACAAGGGTTGGATACAGAATTTAGATAGTAACGGCTATTACTTGCCCAATTTTGACGAAAATAAACCATTTAAGGAGTGATTCTTTTTACCTGTTTTTCAATATCTTACAATTTGCGAATTATAAATAATAAGTGATTACCAAATAATTATTACATTTTTTTTTGTTTGTGAGAAAAAAATGTAGAAATTTGGTAAAGAATTTAACTAGAAGCAACTATGAGAAAAGTACTCATCCTTACTTTATTACTGGCATTCACCTTTTCGGGTTGCCGTTTTTTTGAAAGGTTTAAATCCGACAAAGCGGAAGACACCCTGATAGTATGGCAGGCCAAGCAGGACAGCATTAAAAAAGCAGAAATGCTCAAGGCCAAAAAACTTGAAGAAGCTCGCAGAGCCAAAGAAAAAGCCATTCAAGACTCGCTAATGCGGATTAAGGAAATGGAAGCTCGTAACCGTTACCATGTTATCATTGGTAGTTTTAAGGTTCCATCGAATGCCGATGAATACCAGAAACAGGTTGCCAAGTTTGGTTTCCAAAACCCAAAGATTGTTGAATCGCCCAACGGGTTTAAAATGGTTTCGGTTGGAGCATTTGAAACCTACTCCAAGGCAGCCAACGAGATCTTAAGGATTAACCGATCTAAAGAGGAGCCCATTGAGATGTGGGTGTATAACGCCATTTAATTTAGGATTTAAAGAATTTGCGAGGGCATTGAGGAATCATTGCCCTCGTTTTTATTTAATCCCAGATATATAGTATTATTGTCCTTGCTTTTTGCCACTAGTCAGCAAAAATCATAGGAAAACTACATTATTTTGTTTTTATTTGCGAATCAAGAAAACCATAGCGAAATTTTATCTCACTAATACTTAACACTTAAACAATGGAAAAAATCAGACAGACTTTACGCGATTCGGCTGCTGCTCGATGGGCCGCCCTGTTTATCGTGTCGTTCACAATGCTTTGCGGTTACTACCTAACCGATATAATGGCACCCCTAAAGGGGCTTCTAGAGGGTCAACTCTCGTGGAGTAGTTCAGAGTATGGATTCTTTACCAGTGCATACGGATGGTTCAACGTGTTCCTTCTAATGCTAATTATTGGGGGTATTATACTTGACAAAATGGGTGTCCGATTTACTGGACTAGGCGCAGCCATTATTATGGTAATTGGTACCCTAATAAAATACTGGGCAGTTTCTACAACTTCGCTTGATGGCGAAGTATGGAATCTTTTCTGGCTATTTGATGTTAAGGCTCAGGTTTTTATGGCAGCATTGGGGTACGCAATTTTTGGTGTGGGCGTTGAGGTTGCTGGAATAACCGTTTCGAAAATCATTGTAAAATGGTTTAAAGGAAAAGAACTTGCCCTTGCTATGGGACTTGAAATGGCTATGGCTCGTATTGGTACTGGTCTTGCTCTTGCCACAGCCGTTCCAATTGCAAAATCAATGGGACACGTTTCAAAACCTATCCTCGTAACTCTTATTATGCTCTGTATTGGCCTTATCGCCTTTATCATGTACACCTTTATGGACAAAAAACTTGATAAAAGCCAGGCAGCATACGACCTTGATAATAATGTGGTAGACGAGGAGGAATCATTTAAAATTAGGGATCTTTTTGCTATTATCACTAACAGAGGCTGGTGGTACATCGCTATTCTTTGCGTACTTTTTTACTCATCAGTATTCCCATTCCTTAAGTATGCGGCTGACCTTATGGTAAACAAATTTGGAGTGCAAGAATCTCTAGCAGGTCTAATACCTTCGGTGCTACCATTTGGCACAATCCTGCTCACACCAATCTTTGGTAATTTGTACGACCGAAAGGGTAAAGGAGCATCGATAATGATGCTGGGTGCCATTCTACTGATCTTTGTTCACGCTATGTTTTCAATACCCATCCTTAACCACTGGAGTATTGCCATAATCCTAGTTGTTATTCTGGGAATTGCGTTCTCGCTAGTTCCTTCGGCAATGTGGCCATCAATTCCAAAAATTATCCCCGAGAAACGCTTAGGTACTGCATACGCACTAATTTTCTGGGTGCAAAACTGGGGTCTAATGGGCATTCCTGCTCTTATTGGTTGGGTTCTCGATAAGTATTGTATTACAGGGCAAAAGGTTGTTGAAGGTGTTACTGTACCAACCTACGACTACACCATTCCTATGCTAATATTTACCAGTTTAGGCGTTATGGCTCTTGGCTTCACGTTTCTACTAAAAGCTGAAGACAAGAAAAAAGGTTATGGACTTGAGCTTCCGAACATACAAGAATAAATTATCTAGTATAAGGTAAAAAAAACTGAGAGGTTACGCTCTCAGTTTTTTTTTGCAGAGGATTGTAATTTGTTTTCCAAATTAACTTATATGATTATCCACATTAACACCTAAACCTTAGCCGTTATTGCTTCATTTGCTAGCCGGTGGATGAAGCAACCAATCCACCGAATGGCGGAGTGCTCAGCGTAGCTAATCTTTGTATGTTTTCAAACGATTGATATCTAATAACGTAAGTTCAACATAAGGAATAATCATATGTATCCTTTATAAATAAGCGAATAAGGTTGATTGTTGTTTTTATTACTAACTCAACTTTCGCATACAATTTAATTCCCTGATATATAGTCAATTAATTATCTTTAAGACTTATATATGCTTAGTAATGAATAACTTAATTATTTATACAAATACTTTGTGAAACTCTGTGTAATCCTTCGTGAAACTTTAACTTCGTTGAGCTCGCACAAAACGCTCGGTTGTGTTACAACTTTTTTACTATTACACAAAAAACACAAAGACTTGTGCTGAGCTAGTCGAAGTAAGACACAAAAATCGCACCTGCCTGCACTGCCGTTTAGGTAGGCAGGAAGAATAATATTTAAAGTGCATAAATACAGGCATATATGCGTTAATATTTTGCTTGCGAAAGTTGAGTTACTAAGGTTATTTGAGTTTATAATAAGGTTTTTTGTAGTTCATAAACCTTATTTTGTGGAGTCTTATATCAACGCTTTACATCTAACTCACGTTTATTAGAAATAACAGTGCTTAGAAGTATTTGAATTGGATATTACCGGGCACAAGGATTTGAAATCTATGGGAAATCGCCATAGATTAAGAACTATGGAACCCTAACTTTCTAAACACAACAAATAGAAAAGGTATCTAAACGATCTAAAACCTATACCCTAGCCCAAAACGCACCGAAGCATTGAAGGGGTAAGAACTGGGCGATTCGTAGTCGAGGGTAAATAATCCAAGCCTTGCGTAGGGTTCAACAACAAAACTAACCTGTTTAGTTAATGGTATGCCGATGCTAATAGCGCCAATGGCTGCTGCATTAAATCTGCGTACCCCCTCGGTTTGCCCAGCAAACTGACCAGTTGAGCTAAAAACCTCAAATTGATTATTCACCAATACACCAACTGCGCCACCAATGCGAAAATCAACTTCCACATTCCCTGTATTTAATCGAGCCGATAGCAATAAGGGAATTTCAACATGGTGAAACCGCTGCTTAAGTCGAGCTGTTGTTAACGAGGAGGATTTAAGCACATCCTTTGGGGTTTTACTTATGTCGGTATAGTTTGATATTCCTACGCGCGAACTCTCTAGGGTAACCTGTCCGTAGGAGGTATTTGCAACTAAAAAGGCTATATCGCGACTCACAATCCCACTCTGGAGCAGAATCAGATTATCAATATCTTGTCCGGTAGGATTCACCGTGACACCCGTTACAAACGACAAAATTTGGTTAAAGCTTCGCTTAACCTGAAGTTCTCCGCCCCAGAGCCACACTCCATTTTCATTTGGGTTCATTGCCTGCGACATGGCAGCCATAGTGTGGTTTGAGTAAAGCGGGTTTAAATACGCTCTAACGCTCCAACTTTTATTTGTTGATTCAGGTTTTTGTACAGCAATATCTATGTTGCCAGTATTAATGGGCAACGCTAGGCTTACCTGATCTTTTGAATAATAATTAGTTAGAGCACTAGTGGGACGGGGTTGAATATCTTTAGGAGGTGTAACAGGTTGCGGTTGGACTGTGCTAACAGAAACCCTGTTGATGGATTCTGGCGCTGATTTTTTCTTCACATGAACTGGCAGGGGTAAAATCTCCGCTCTGGGGGGCAAGTTAACGGTATGCTGAGGTAATGGGTTTTCAAATACTATTTCATTTCCGCTAAATGCCAGTTGGTTATACTCGTTGTGATTCAAAGTGATTATCGATAGCGAGAAACCTAAAACTAAAAAAAGAACAGCCACTGCAGCTGATACCTTCCAAACGAAAACTTTTTGCTTTTTTAACTCGAGGGAGTCAAGATGCTGATGAATATTGGACCAAACCTCGGGCTCGGGCACAACTCGGATAGATGACAGCTTGCCAACATACTCCTCATATGGTCCCGGTTCGTAGAACTGCATACTCCTCAAGTTTTTCAATTTGGCTAACCTTATCCCTAAGGATTCCCCTGGCCCTACTATAGTTCGATTTACTGGTTGATTCGGAAATATTTAAAAGCGTTCCAATTTCAGTGTGCGAGTAACCTTCTATTGCATAAAGGTTAAAAACCAAACGGTACTGCTGTGGCAAACTAGCCACTATCGATAGGAGCAGCTGATAATCGGCATCGAGGGTTAGCATCTCCTCCCCATCAAGAAAATCATCATCTATCTCAACCTCACGCCCCTCGTTCTTACGCCTGTGGTACTCCAATGCGGTATTCACCATAATACGGCGAATCCATCCCTCAAAAGAACCCTGAAACCGAAATGAACGAATTTTATCAAAAACCTTTATAAAACCATCCTGCAGGATATCGCGCGCTACCTCGGCGTTAGGATAATATCGTAAGCATACACCATACATTGCCGGTGCATAGATGGTGTATAGTGCTTGTTGCGCCTTGCGGTCGTTACTCCGACACCTTTCAATAATGCTTCTATTTATATCCAAACAATACAATATTAGTATTATACAAGAGCTAATATAGCACCATTTGGCCACATATCATATAGATGTTAAAAAAACTTTGGGGGTTGCGTGGAAACATTAGAAATAATTGCTCTACTTCAGAAAGTAAAAACAAAACAATTTTAAAGCATAATTGGTGTAATAACGAAGAGGGGCTATCAAAAATGATAGCCCCTCTTGGTAAATTAAAATTAATAAAAATTATTTGCGCTTAAGTGTAAACTCATAAGAGCCGAAGCTACCTTCATCTACTGTAATTGCGAACAACATTTCGTAATCACCAGTACATGAATTGAACACACCAGAACCAGCATAAGCAATATTGTGATATGGTGCACCCCAAGTAACTAAGGAAGCAAGAACTGTCTTGTCAACAGTAACTTCAAAGTTCAAAGGATTGATATGCATTGGTAAAGGTCCTAAATCTTCAGTTAAACCATCAATAGTAGCCAATCCGGTTACGTAAACAGTGTAAGGATCATCAGGATCAACGGCAATGGTTATATCGCCATTAACACCCCAACCAGAAGATATACCGCTATAGTTACCAAATGCTAAGGTTGGTTCGAAAGGACAAACTACGCTTACGGTAATGCCTCCATTTGAACGATAGATCTTGCTACCAACTTTAACCTCTACCTCGAAAACAAAGTAGTCTTGACTCTCAACATCGGCTATTGTCATACCTAAAGCTGCAGCTGCTTCAGCAGCAGTAATGTTAATAGTCTGTGGAAACGAGCTGATATCTTTAACTTTGGTTCTTTGAGAAACTCCATTAAAAGATACAACTATGTAAGCATCGTCATAAGAAGCACCTTCTTCGGCGCTCACAACAAATTCAGTGTACGAATCATCAAGGTTTCCTGCTACAAAAATTGCAGGGTTGGCATCAGTAATAGTTGTTACAACCCCAACACCCCTTTCGCCAGCAGGGTCAGCGACCTCTGTTTCGCAAGCAGCAAATGTTAGGACCATTGCAGCAATGAAACCTAATATTTTGTATGTTTTCATATTTAAAAATTTTTTAAGTTAACAATAATGGGGACTATCGTGTACCACCTGCCCACCAAACGTTCTCACTATAAACATAGGTACCGTCACCGTATGCTTCGCGAACATTAGCATTGGTTGTAACATCGTCTGCACCATAAGTAAAACGTACTGGGAATTGTGTATTGTTCTTAGGGTTAGCTAGCTCAATAACATCATCACCCATTGCTTTTAAACGACGGTAATCGTTATAAGCCTCAATAGCCTCTTCCTCAAAGAATGCAATATACTTCTGATTCATAACCTCTTTAAGTGGATTTGCTGTAAAAAGAGCAAGAACATAATCATCGAAGTAAGTTTGAGCTTCAGCAGCGGTTAAACCAACATTAACTTTTTGGAATGCCGCTGAAATTGCGTTACGCAAAGCTGTTTGAGCTAAAGCAAGGTTTGCTGCACCACCCAAACGAACATAAGCTTCAGCTTTTAGGAATTCGATTTCATGATAACTCAATAAGTAGGTAGGGGCATCTGCAACCGAAAGGGCAGATATACCATAACGACCCTGAATCTGTTCTGGGGTGCCATTTGGAGCGAGTTCAAAGCCACCAGCAGCTGGATGATTTTTCCAGAATACATTTACTCTTGGATCGTTTCTCTCAACAAGTTTATCATTCAAACTTTGGCTTGCACCAAAGTAATCGCGATCGGTAAAGAAGCGATAGAATGGGCTGTAAGCAGATGTACCATCGTACTCGAATTGCGCCTGCTCAGCAGCAGAAGCAAATGAGTTGTTGGCTAATGTGATCACCTCGGCATAAGCTGGTGACCTATGCGATAAGCGCATGGTGTAACGAGCTTTAAGTCCATATGCTAATTTCAACCAACTCTCCTCATCGCCACCATAAATAAAATCTTGACCACCCAAGGAAGGAAATAAAGACTCCTCTCCAAGATTTGCAATAGCATCATCCAAAAACTTAAAGACAGCAGCATAAACATCTTCCTGCTTATCGAGGTTGGGGGTGTAGATTACACCTGGTTGTAAGGCTTCTGACCAAGGTACATCACCCATTACGTCGGTAAGGGTTGCCAAATTTATAGCTGATAAAATTTGAGCAATACCAAGGGTGTGATAATTACCTTCTTCATCACCACCTTCTGAACACTTCTCAATAATCACGTTTAAATCGTAAAGATTCTTGTAAATGCTACCCCAAGGATTATTATAAGTCGTAGAACTTACAGGTTCACCAGAGCGTATCTCAGCATTATAGTGCTGATTCCAAATGCCCACATTGTGCTCAATGTAAACAGATGAGTAAAAAGCCAAATCGCTACCAACAACGCTGAAGGCCGTACTAACCATTGGATTCGTAATAGTTAGCCTTGTTGCTACATCCGTTGGGTCATTGACATTCTTATTGATGTCGTCCATAATGTCTTCTGAGCATGACCATGCTGAGAAACCTATGACTCCAACTAACAGTATATTTAATATTTTTCTCATAATTTCTCTAGTTTAAAAATTTAAAAAGTAAAGTCTAGGCTAAATCCGTAGCTGGTAGTTTGAGGTAACGAGAACCTCTCAAACGAACCACCCATATTGTTGTTACCCTGTGAAGTTTCTGGGTCAAGGTTACGTAAAGCGCTCCATATAAGAATATTTCTGGCATAGAAAGAAATTCCAGCATTCATACTCTTGTAAAAATTATTAGGCAGCTGATACCTTAACGAAATTTCACGAAGTTTTACAAATGAGTTGTCGTGAATATAGTACTCGTCCACATTGCTAAGTACATTAGTATAAAGATCTTGGAGTGCTCTGGGGTCACTTGCACCACCACGAACTATATCGTTAGGTGTTCCATCGGGCTTAACACCGTCATAGATAAATGTAGACTCCCTATCCTCAGTAACACCTGCTACTCCATAAAGATCCATCAGGCCATTTGAGCCAGAGTACATTTGGCCACCCTGCTTCCACTCAAATACTGCACTTAACGAAACAGATTTATAAGAGAAAGCTGTTGTTCCATTCAATATGAAATCGGGGGATACCTCACCAATAACTGCTGGGTCACCTGCTTGTGGCATACCGTGGTTCCAAGCACCAGGATTATCTACAACTACGATATCGCCATTGTCGTCACGAACAAAAGAAGTACCGTAAATAACCGGATATGTACTGCCAATTCCTGCACGAACCTGTGGAGTAACGAATCCACCAAGGAAAATACTTTCAACACCAGGAGCAAGCTCGTTAACCATATTTATTACCTTAGAGTAGTTAACCGACATATCCCACTGGAAGTCGTTTGTTCTAATTGGAGTTACGTAAAGCATAATTTCATGAACATCTGTGGTAACAGAACCACCGTTCATGATTAGTTGTGATGCTCCAGTTGATCCGGCCAATGGCACTGGGAAAATCTGATCGGTAACGTTCTGCTTAG
>DDWD01000157.1 GCA_002345825.1 Bacteroidales bacterium UBA2295 | reverse complement strand
CTGGAATGACTTATGTTGAATTTTCTTATGATGATTATGAAAAAACAAGAGCCGCATTAATTGATTCAATCCAAAGAAGGCTTACGAATGATGAAAAGAAATTCTTTCTAAGTTTTGAGATGGGAGAACCAGATTGGAAATTATTTCCGCACTCTGTATTGAAAAATCTACCTGCAATACAGCAGAAATTGCTTAATATAGAGAAGTTAAAGAAAGATAAGCCAAAGAAGCATGAACAAAAAATTAATGAACTGAGAATCGTTCTTAAATTACATTGAAA
Source organism: Bacteroidales bacterium UBA2295 (assembly GCA_002345825.1). Taxonomy (GTDB): domain Bacteria; phylum Bacteroidota; class Bacteroidia; order Bacteroidales; family Tenuifilaceae; genus Perlabentimonas. The sequence continues at coordinate 11,015 of DDWD01000157.1, read as the reverse complement.
TCAGCAACTCCTATTTTCATCCCACAACTTTTCGTTTCATATAGATTCTATTTTAAACAGACTATAAATCAAGGGACTATTCTATACCCTGAACTTATTTCAAAAGAAACTCGATTTTAAGATTTACAATAACACTGAACCAGCCCTATTCTACAAACAGATATTGCTATCCATAGGACAACACTCTCAGCACTAAGCGCTGCTTATAAAGCACTCAACAAATAGCCAAAGAAAATCAATGTTGTATATTGCACTTTATCTGCACTTTAACTAGTTACAATATTTAACGAAAAATCTATAATTCATTGCATTTGAGTGAACTTAACCTCCTGCTGGTGGACTAAAAAATTCAAAATTTAGTCCACCAGAAAGTCCACCCAAAAAGTGCCTTAAAATGCATTTTGTGCATCACTTTGCACAAACAAAAAAGCCTGTAGGCGTAACCTACAGGCTTTTGGCGGAGAGAGAGGGATTCGAACCCCCGGAGGCTCTCACCTCAACGGTTTTCAAGACCGCCGCATTCGACCACTCTGCCATTTCTCCGCTGCAAAGATACCCTCTTTTTGGTTTCTAAAAAATTTTTTGCGAAAAAAAACTTTAAAAAATATTGCTCAACCCCTTGGTTTTATCAAGTTTTTTTCAATAATTTAGCGTTTGTATTTCCAGATGTGGAAATTTTTATTAAAAAACACTGAAAAACAACAGTTTTTTTGCCTATTCATTTGGTAAAGCCAGTAGATACGCTATATTTGTATTGTCAAGTTTAGGTAAACTAACTATTTCTAACCCTAAAAATTTAGTATTATGAACAAAGCTCAATTAATTGATGCAATTGCAGCAGAAGCTAAAATTACAAAAGCTGACGCAAAAAAATCGTTAGATGCATTTGTTAAGGTAACAGGTGGCGCTCTTAAGGGCGGTGATCGCGTTGCTCTTGTTGGATTCGGATCATTCTCAGTTTCTGAGAGAAGCGCAAGAACAGGACGTAACCCTCAAACTGGTAAGCCAATCACCATCAAAGCTAAAAAGGTTGTTAAGTTTAAGCCAGGTAGCGATCTTAACGATTCTGTACAATAAGCTAGCGATTAAAAGATAATGGGGGGGACATCAATATTGTTGGTGCCCCTTTATTATTATATCCCATTATACACTGCTCCAATATTCCTTTTCTTCCTGTCTCGCCTGTAATATGTCGTTGTCCTATAGCCAAAAAATTGCCCTCATAGATTATTTCTCCAACTTCACTTCCGAAAGAAGGATGGAATTGCTTAGATATGTTCTCGATCACCGAACACGTTATATCACAGTGGTGCTCGAGGATATTTTTCAATCACAAAATGCCAGTGCTGTGCTCCGATCATGCGATTGCTTTGGGGTGCAGGATGTTCATGTTATTGAAAACTACAATAAGTTTAACGTTAACCCTAAGGTAGTAATGGGCGCAAGCAAATGGCTAACGCTTAATAAGTATAGTAATTGCGGCGACAATACTCTGGCAGCTATCAATGCATTAAAGCAACAAGGGTATAGAATTGTGGCAACTTCTCCCCACACTTACGTTACCTCCCTACAGGATTTTGATGTAGACCGCGGAAAGTTTGCTATACTTTTTGGCACAGAACTCACTGGTTTATCTGAGGTTGCACTCGACAATGCCGATGAATTTCTAATGATCCCCACCTATGGCTTTTCAGAGAGCCTAAACATCTCGGTGTCGGCAGCCTTGTGCTTGCAAAATCTTACCGAAAGGCTGAGAATATCCACAACCGATTATAAACTGGCTCAAGAGGAGTATGCCGATGTATTGCTTGAATGGCTTCGGAAATCTATCAAAAGTTGGAGATCTATAGAGAAAAGATTTCTGAGCAGTATAACTGTCTGAATTTTAGGTTGTATCTCCCAAAGGTTTTATTCAAAGCATTATTTGTCAGCAAAAGTATGCTACTCGTCAATTTATTTCGTAAATTCGTCATATAATTTATTATCGGTAACCCTATGAAGTGCATAGTAATTGATGATGATGAAATTACCTGCCGTGTGTTGGAGGATTACGTAGAACGCACCAGTTTTCTTGAGTTGGCAGGTACTTTTAGCAATGCCGTTGATGCAATTAATTTTATTAACTCCGGCGGTAACATTCACCTAATCTTTTTAGATATTGAGATGCCTGAAATGACAGGCATTGAATTTTTAAATACAATTACCCAAAAACCCCAGATTGTAATAGTTTCATCACGTGAAGAGTACGCTTTAGAAGCATTTGAATATAGCGTAACGGATTATTTGCTAAAACCAGTTACATATGCTCGGTTTTTTAAGGCGGCAAATAAAGCTCTCGAAAATTTCGATAAGGCACAGAGCTTAAATGCAAACGATGAGATATTCATAAAAAAAGGAAATTCACTGGTAAAAATTAAGTATAGCGATATACTTTGGGTCGAAGCACTTGAAAATTATGTGGTTATTAATTCGTTAACCGACAAGTACACCATACATTTTACTATGAAGGCAATTGAGAATCAATTGCCTGCTACTTTTTTTAAGCGGGTTCATCGCTCATTTATTGTTAACATAAAAGCGATTAGCAGTATTGAGGATAATTCGGTTGTAATTAAAACCAGCGAAGTGAAAAAGTTTATACCCATTGGTAAATCATATCGCGATCAGCTGCTAAACGATATTAACCTGATGAACAAATAAATGATTTTTTAATAATAATGTTATCCCAACGAGAACTATTCCTTAAGCATTTAGCACAAACATCCGATGCGCCCCTTACGCTCGAAGTTGAAAGAGCCGAAGGGGTTTACCTTTTTAAACCTAATAACCAAAAGCTTTGCGATTTGATTTCTGGTGTCTCCGTTAGCAATGTGGGGCATTCGCACCCAAAGATTGTTGAGGCCATTACTAGGCAGGCACAAAAGTATATGCACCTTATGGTGTATGGCGAGCTAGTGCAAGCTCCACAGGTTCAATTGGCACAAAAAATATCTGCATTTCTTCCGAGCAACCTGCAAAGTGTGTACTTTGTTAATTCGGGCAGCGAGGCCGTTGAGGGAGGTGTTAAGCTAGCCAAAAGGTTTACTGGGCGCCCCGAAATTATCTCCATGAAAAATGCTTACCACGGTAGCACACATGGAGCATTGAGCCTAATGGGTAGCGAAGGCCCTAAGCGAGCTTATCGACCCCTTTTGCCAAGTGTACAGCATATTACCATTAATTGTGTTGATGAGTTAGAGAGAATAACAACTCGAACAGCTTGTGTAATTATTGAGCCAATTCAGGGTGAGGCTGGAGTTGTTGCTGCCAATAAGGATTACCTGTTGGCTCTGAGAAATAGGTGTACGCAGGTTGGTGCTTTGCTGATTTTTGATGAGATTCAATCGGGGATGGGGCGAACTGGAAAGATGTTTGCCTTTGAGGAATATGGGGTTGTTCCCGATATCATTTTGCTAGCCAAGGCTTTTGGTGGTGGTATGCCACTTGGTGCTTTTATATCATCAAAAGAGATTACGGATTGCTTGACAACTAATCCACCGCTTGGCCACATTACAACTTTTGGCGGTCACCCTGTTTCCTGTGCTGCATCATTGGCTTCAATTGATGTTATAATGCAGGAGAAGCTGCTGGAGAGTGTTGGTGCAAAAGAGAAATTGATTGTAAATTTACTAAAAGATCATCCGCAGATATCGAGCATCCGTTCGCACGGGCTTTTTATGGCAGTGGAGCTAGGTTCGTTTACAAAAGTACAAGCTGTTATAAAATACGGACTTGAGAACGGATTCCTAACTGACTGGTTTTTATTTTGCGATACTGCCTTCAGAATAGCTCCCCCTCTGATTATTAGCGAGGAGGAGATTTATAGTGTTTGCAAAATTATTCTTGAGGCTCTTGATTCTCTTTAGGTTTCTTCTTTGAAGTGTCAAAAAGTAGTATTCCACCAAATGCCATTCCAATTAATGTGCTGCGCCACGGATCGGCCCAAATGGGGCAACTGCCTCCACGACAACCAATAAAATGGTAGTATGCATATCCTAATCCAGCCCCAACTATTAATCCAACCAAAAGTCGGATTGAAAATAATTTCTTGAAAAAGTCGTTAAAATTCATGATAATTGCAATGTTTTTGTAATACACAAATATAAACATTTATATATTCCGATATGTTCAAAGTGTCAAGATTTGTTTTAATTGTAATCCTAATGTGGTGTGCCAAAACATACGCCACCAATAGAACTTGCTCAATTGCTAAGGCAGAAGTAAAGTTGCAACTTTTGCTTCGTAGAGTTGTTGAGGAGTCCAATCATACCCAGAAAAACTTGGCTAACCAGGAATTTATCGAACTGTTTAAACAAACCTTGCATATGGAGGGAGCATTTAGTTACCCTTTCGATTCGTTGGTTAACGTGGGTAAATTACGCTCCACTGATGAAACCCTAAGAATTTTCACATGGAATGTACCGCAACCAAGAGGGTATCAAAAATACTTTGGTTTTGTAATGGTGAATATGAATGGGCAACTCAAGGTTTTTGAGTTGGATGATTCCCGTGCCGAATTTAAGTCGCCTCATGAAGAGATAGGTTCGCCCAGTAAATGGTTTGGCGCATTATACTACGAGATAGTAGAGCAGAGTTTTAATAATCAAACATATTACACTCTATTAGGTGTTGATTTAAATGATATTTTTTCCTCCAAAAGAATTGTAGAAATACTAACTCTCGATAATGGAGAGCCTGTTTTTGGTTTACCCGTTTTCAGGTTGAATGACAGGGTGTTAAGCCGAGTGATTTATGAGTATTCGTCGCGGGCAACAATGGTTCTCCGCTGGGATTCGGATCATAAGGTGATAGTTAGCAGTCATTTGGCTCCAATGCAGCCGTCGTATGCGGGTGAATTTCAGTACTATGTACCGGACCTTTCGTACGATGGGTTTACATTTGCCAATGGATATTGGGTTTACAATCCAGACATTGATATTCGTAATCCTTCAAGGAAACGTCCTCCCAGGCCTGTGGAGCCTCCTGCCGAAAATTACGACCCTGGGTTTTTGTATCGTTCGGGTAACGACAAACGCTAGGCTTCGTCGTTGCGCATAACGTATATCTGACCGGCCTCATCCTTAACCACTCTCACGACTTCGCCCTTATTAATGAACCCATCCTCAGAGATAGCGTCAAAAATCTCATCGCCAATGGTAACTCGACCCGATGGGCGGAGTACAGTCATAGCCGTACCAACCTTACCCAGCATATCCTTTTGGTGCTTGTCGATTCCTATGTAGCCGTCTTCTTGCATTAAACTCGAGCCTAGCGCAAGGGAGGGGAAGGCTGGTGAACTAATTAACCTTTTGCTTAGAATAATTGATAGGATTAATCCGGAAAGTAATGAAACGCTCACTGTTGCAAGGGGTTTGAGTATCTCAATCCAGGAGAAGGGTTTGGTGTCTCTAAAAATATCATTATCAATCATCGCAACGGTTAGGCCAATTATTACGAGAATAATTCCGCTTATGCCCGCTACACCAAAACCCGGAATAGCAAATACTTCAACAGCAATAAGAATAATGCCGATAATAAATATGATTACTTCATAATTCTCGGCAAGTCCTTCGATGTAAAGGGGGGCAAAGTATAGAATGGCTGCCAGTATGGCAATTCCCAAGGGGAATCCAATGCCTGGAGTTTGCAACTCAAAATATATTCCACCAACAATGAGCATAATCAAAAGCCCCGAAACAACTGGGCTGGTTAGCAAACCTATTATTTTATCAATGGCTGTAGGCTTAAACTCAACCAACTTATAATCGGTTATGCCCACATTGCTTAACAGCTCGCTAACCGATTCGGCTTTGCCCTCGCAGAAACCCCAGCGAATAGCCTCCTCAGTGGTGAAAGTTAATATCTTGCCCGTGTCGACAATTCCCTCAATGTAAATTGATTGGTCAACCATAGCTTCGGCAATCCTAGGATCGCGACGCCATTTGTATGTTGTATCGCCATTTTCAACAATAGGCTTTTTTCCCTTAGCCTCAGCGGTAGCCCTCATCATACTCCGCATGAATGATTGGTACTTGTCGGGGGCTACTTCTCCGGTTTGATTTACCACTGTGGCAGCCCCAATGCTCGCTCCCTGTCGCATGTAAATGCTGTCGGCAGCAATGCTTATAAGGGCTCCTGCCGAAGCAGCTTGATTATCAATAAAGACCCATACCGGCGTTTTGCTATTTAGAAACTTTGTTCGTATGGAGTCGGCAATATTAACCAGTCCACCATATGTGTTAAGGTGTATTAGAATTATTTCTGCGTTTAGCTCTTTTGCCTCATCAAACCCCTGTTGTACAAACCTCCATGCCGAAGGCATTATATCTTCCTTAATGTTAATTTTATATACAAGGGTGCTTTGCCTTTCGGGTATGCTGTCTGTATTTGCAAACCCAAGTGTGGGTGAGCAAAAAAGAACCACAAGAGCTATCAGGGTGGTAATCCTTCTCATTACTATGCTATTAAGTTTGTTTGCTAATTTATTAAAAATTTGCATCTGTTGCTGCGTATCAAAAACTATACAGTTTACTTTTCCTCACTTTTAAAAGATGCATTAAATGGTTTAACTATACACAAAACACCTTTACTTATATCAAGTTACGCTAGATTTGGGTTGAGGTAATGTTGGTTCAAATGTAAACACTTTATCGCCATAGGCAAGCAAGGCTAATTGATTTTTTTCTCAACAGGCATAAAGTCTATGAGGAAGATTTACAAATGAAATTTGGGCCAGATGTTTAAAAGATTCGAAATCGGTAAGTTTGTGCGTTGGTGCTACGTTTTGCGAGGTTGATTGTTTTGTGAAATTGCATCGCCTTTATTTCGCAGCGTTAATCGACTCCTAAAAGATTTCTGTATAGTTCGTAGTTCTCATCGTCAAAACAAACAAATATAACCTCTTTAGGATATTTGTTCTTTTTAAGGAAGGTTGTAACACTATCAACAGCAATTGAGGCAGCCTTATGCTTAGGGAAACCGTAAACGCCAGTGCTAATATTTGGAAATGCAATGGTGGCAAGTTTTTTCTCTTTTGCCAATTTAAGGCTATTGGTATATGCGTTTTGTAGAAGCTCTTTCTCACTGTTTGTTCCTCCTCGCCAAACCGGGCCAACAGTATGAATAACGAATGGGGAAGGAAGGTTGTACCCCTTGGTAATCCGTGCTTCGCCTGTTGGGCATCCTCCAAGCGTTTTACACTCTTCAAGGAGTTGAACACCAGCAGCCCTGTGAATAGCGCCATCAACTCCGCCACCCCCAAGTAGCGAGGTGTTGGCAGCGTTTACTATGGCATCTACCCTTTGTTTTGTAATGTCGCCTTTTACAAGTTGAACAGAGCGCTTGCTCATTTTTTATTGAATTGGAATGTTATTTGTTATCTGTGATTATTTGTGTTAACTTTGTTAGTAAGCGTAAAATTACAAACAAAATGTTTAACTAAACCTTTTAAATTATGAAAATTAAATCCTTGAGACTTTTAGCGCTAGCCCTATTGGGCGGTGCTGTGATGTTTACTTCGTGTAAAGATGACCCAGAGGTATTCGATGCTCCAACAGTAACAATTGCTGAGGGATCCTCTACAGTACTTAATATCACTGATAGGCCTTTGTACGAACTTGAGATGAATATTACAATTAATGCTCCTGGCAAAATTGAGTCAATCACCATTGAGCGTTCAAAACTTCTTGGAAACACAGAAGTGGGCGATGTGTTTGCCGTAGATAACCAAAATTTTTACGAACAAACTGAAGCAGTATTTGTAAACTCTGATAATATTAACTATGAGGAGTTTACAAGTGGTACTATTGATAAGATTGAATATTTGGTGAGTGTGACTGACAAGCAGGGTGAGATTGCTGACGCCAAATTTACTGTTACAATGGGAGCATATACTACTCTTGTGGAAACAGATAATGGTGGTGAAATATGGCATTTGATGGGTTCTGGAAAAGGTTGCTGGGACTTGAAAAATGATGTGGCTGTTTCTGCTTATGATAATACTGAAAATGAAACCTTGGGCAGATACTTAATAAGCGCTGATAATGTAGCTGAATCGACTTTTACAGGTGCTTGGGATTCAAATGAAGTAGTTTGGACAAATAGCAATAGCCAAGAGATTACTACTGTAGGCGTTGGAGCGAAGTATGTAAAAGCCAACAATTTTGATTACGAACTTGGCATTAAAGAACTTGCTCTGGATGTGTTCAATGCTGCTGGAACAGAAGGCCAGCTAACGGCTGTTGAGGCTCCTACTGTTGATGATATTTATATTGGCGTGCTAGGCGATGAGGTATATGTAATTAAAATTACTGAAATCACCCCTGATGCTGATCCTACTGCTAAGGCAAGTTTAGGTGTGATGAAATTCTCATACAAGAAGTAACATTATAATATACAACCAAAAAAAGCCGCCCACAGGCGGCTTTTTTTGTAGCTAATTCTAACTTACCTTATCTGTGCACCCAAATCCCTGTCGAAAGATTTAATAAGGTTATTCATCACCTTGTCAATCTGCTTATCGGTTAGGGTTTTGTTCTCGTCCTGTAGGGTGAACGATACGGCGTACGATTTTTTCCCTTCGCCCAGGTTCGCACCTTTGTACACATCAAATAGGTTGATATCCTTTATGAGCTTACGCTCCGATTTTTGAGCAACTTCCATAATCTGTGCAAAGGTCACATTCTCGTCTACAAGTAGGGCTAGATCGCGTCGTACCTCTGGGTATTTGGGTATCTCGTTGAACTGCACACTATTCTTTTTCGCAATTTTAAATAGCGAATCCCAGGCAAGCTCAGCAAAGAATACCTCCTGCTTGATATCTAAATCTTTGCAAATTCTTTTCGAAACCATTCCGATGTTACCCAACGATTTGTTGTTAATGTTAAGGCTTACGCCGTACTCAAATATATCGGCAGGAGCCTCCTCAAGGGCAATGCTTTCAGTATTGATACCTAACTTAACCAGAATATTAAAAACAGTCGCCTTAAGGTGATAGAAGGTAACCTTCTCCTGCTTTTTCATCCAGCTCTCCTCGGTGTCGTCGCCAGTTAACCATAGCGCTAATCGCATATCCTCGGTATAAGCCTTTAGGGCTACCTCGTAGTTTTCCTTGGTCTTATCGAATGTGTAGCAGTTGCCCCACTCATATAGTTTAAGGTTGCCCTTTTTTCTATTGATATTGTAGATTACCGATTCCAGTCCCCCAAACAGTAGGGTTTGCCTTAGTCCGTTCAAGTCGGTGCTCAGTGGGTTAATAATCTCAACAGTATTATGTGCTGGGTAGGTTTTCAGCTTTTCGTAATAGGCCATTTTGGTAAGGGAGTTGCACATAATCTCGTGCATTCCAATGCCCGTAAGCGTATCGGAGATAAGTTTTGTAACCAGCTGCTTATTGGGGCGTGTGCTGTGGGCCAGGGTGCTGTTCACCTTGTCCGATATTTCCACATTGTTGTACCCATAAATACGTAGGACTTCCTCCACCACATCGGCTGGGCGCTGAACATCCACTCGGTATGGCGGAATGCTTAAGCTTAACATATCATCGTTTTTGGCCTCAATGGCTATATCAAGTCCATTCAGAATTTGCTTAATGGTTTCTTTAGATATATTTTTTCCTATCAGCTTGTTGGTGTAATCAATGCTAAGCTCCACCTTGTAGTTCTCCACGGGTTTTGGGTACACATCAACAATCTCCGATGATATCTCTCCACCGGTAACTTCCTTTATAAGCATAGCAGCACGCTTAAGCGCCCAAATGGTGATGTTAGGATCGGCACCACGTTCGTAGCGGAACGAAGCATCGGTGCTAAGGCCATGCCTTTTGGCCGTTTTGCGAATCCATACGGGGTTGAAGTATGCGCTCTCAAGAAATATGTTTTTTGTGCTCTCGGTAACTCCTGATTTATTTCCGCCGAATACACCGGCAATACACATTCCCTCGCTGGTATTGCATATCATCAAGTCTTCGCTGTTTAGCTTTCGCTCCGCATCATCGAGCGTGGTGAAGAGGCTATCCTGCGGAAGCGTGCCAACAACCACTTTCTTCCCTTCAATCTTATTGGCATCGAAGGCATGGAGTGGCTGTCCAACCTCATGTAGCACAAAGTTGGTAACATCCACCACGTTGTTTATTGGGCTTAGCCCAACGGAACGAAGGCGATTCTGCAGCCACTCGGGCGATGGCCCAACCTTAACGTTGCTTATGGTTATTCCGCTGTATCGTGGGCAAGCCTCAGCGTTTTTTACCTCAACGGGGATATGTAAGTTGTTGCTATCGATTTTGAAATTATCAACCGAAGGCTTTGTGGCCTTGGTGTCCTTAGTTAGATTTAGGTATGCAGCCAAATCGCGGGCCACGCCAAAATGCGAAGCGGCATCAATACGGTTTGGGGTTAAACCAATTTCGAACTGGTAATCATCTTCTAGCTTAAAAAAGTTGTAGGCTGGTGTGCCAATGGGAGCATCAGAGGGTAGCACCATAATACCATCGTGACCGGTGCCAAGCCCCAACTCATCCTCGGCACAAATCATCCCTTCCGACAGCTTGCCCCTGATTTTGGTTTTTTTCAGCGTTAGCTCGTTGTCGTTAAAGTACAGCGTGGTGCCAACGGTTGCTACAGCAACCTTCTGTCCTGCGGCCACATTGGGCGCTCCGCAAACTATATTAAGGGGTTCTGGGTTACCAATGTTTACAGTTGTTATGCTCAGCTTATCGGCATCGGGATGTTTTTCGCAGGTAAGCACCTCACCAATAATCACACCCTTTAAACCACCCTTTACCGCCTCTACTTTCTCGAGCGATTCAACCTCAAGCCCTATGTCTGTTAGTATATTCGACATCTCTTCTGGAGATAGGTTCACATCAATATACTCTTTTAACCAGCTGTACGAAATCTTCATTGAAACTGAAATTATTTGTGGGTTAACAAAATTTTGCTTGCAGCTCACAAATGTATGAAAAAAATGGCTTTATCGTT
>DDWD01000187.1 GCA_002345825.1 Bacteroidales bacterium UBA2295 | reverse complement strand
AGTTCATAGAGTGCCTAAAGTTAGAAGTGCCTATGGTAGCTTAAAACATCTATGTGTTTGATTGTTGAAAAGGTAGCAAAAAACCTGTCAGCGTGCTTCGCTCCTGACAGCGTTTTTTAAATCGAATGTTGGAATGCTAGAAAAGAAAATGCTTGGAGTTCAAGAGTCCATAGAATGCCTAAAGTTCATAGAGTGCCTAAAGTTAGAAGTGCCTATGGTAGCTTAAAACATCTATGTGTTTGATTGTTGAAAAGGTAGCAAAAAACCTGTCAGCGTGCTTCGCTCCTGACAGCGTTTTTTTAGGTGAAAGGAAGAACCTTAGAAAGAGCCAAAAGCTGCAACCCTCTCTTTTCAATCACACCTATACGTGTTTATCGGTATCGAAAGGTTTAATTTCAATGGGCTCTACGTGGATTGTGGATTCCATATCGAGTTTATTCGATAGCGACTCCTCAATGGCATTGGTTATCTGATGCGATTCGGAAACTGTCATTTCGTTGGGTAGGTAGATATGAACTGTTAGCTCCTTGTGATTTATGTAGTTGTGTAGGTGTATGTGGTGCGAATGAACCTCTCGTTCGGCAGCTTGGTTTGCTATGGATTTGATATCGTCGATTAGTTTTTTTGATGGCTTTTCTCCCAAAATTGTGTTCGATGAGCTGCGAATGATTTTGTAAGCAGTGTATAGGATAAAAAGCGAAACAATTATTCCCATCACCCCATCAATCCACCAGTAAAAGCGGCCAATTATTATACCAATAAGTATTGCAACGGACGAAATGGCGTCGCTTCTGTGGTGCCACCCATCAGCCTTAACTGCTAGCGAGTTGGTTTTGCGACCAATATAAAACGAGTATTGTGCCAGCCCTTCTTTGAATAGGATAGAGGCAATGGTTACAATGATTGCTATTTGCCCATATATTGCCGACTCTTTGTTTTGCAATCGCTCAATTGACTCTACAAAAAAGTTATACGAAACCAAGGCCAGTAAACTACCTATAAGTATAGATGTGATCAGCTCGTTGCGGCCATGCCCAAAAGGATGGTCCTTGTCTGCTGGCTTATTGGCTAGGTGAATTCCCAGTATCAAAAAGATAGAGCTGAGTGAGTCGCTTAGGGTGTGCCATGCATCGGCAATAATAGCAACCGATCCGCTAATAATTCCTGCCCAATACTTTATGGCAAACAGGAAAATGTTTACAACAATTGATACCCATCCCGCTTTGATGGAAAGGTTACTTTTATGCAAATGATGGGCATTCATTTTTGCAAAAATAGGAGTTACTGTTCAAGTTTTATTACGGCTTCTTTCTTGTCAGTTTCTGGCTCGCTGATGTAAATGATGGGGCTAATTACCTGTAGCTTTTTCTGATACTCATCGGAACTAATAATCTCAAAGTTACGTGTATACTGAATCATATGTACAGCACGATTTTCAAATCCACTTAGCGAGTTATCCTGTTTAAAGTTGAACTTCGATTGAAGTAAGTTTTGCTTATGGTTTGATATGCAATACTGGAAATCGATACCGTATTTTCTCATTGCGGTTAGGAAATTTAGCATCACATCAAAACCTTGATATGCATATTGCGAAGGCTCCGCCCTAAATGCATCGCGATACTTTGCAATAAAAGATTTAACCATTGGGTCGCTATAGTTTACAAAGAATGGTGTGAATAGGTGTAGCTCCAGCTGATAAAGGTAATCAACCTGAACATTTCGAAATCGTTGCCAGCTAGGGAAACCGTATAAACTGATTGGGTACTTATGCACAGTTGATAGGGTTTGCAGGTTCCCCAGCAAGTCGCTCACAAAGGCCTCGTTGTTGGATGGTACCAAAATAAAATTTTTACGATCGTGAGCCAAGCTATGGCTAATTCGCTCCTGTACAGCTGGAGCTGGGCTTCCTGGCTTGTAGCTTACCTCTTTAAAATGGATTAATCTCGACGATGGGCAGCTGCCAATCCTGTTGCTAATCATCTCTTTAAAGCTATTAACCATTGCAATGTTAGTGCTGTCGGCTTCGTGCACTAACACAATGTTATGCCCACCACAAAAATCAATTATATTAACAAACTCCTGAAGCTGGGTCATGAAGGAGGGATTTGCCTGAAATAGGTATGGATTTCGTTCAAGCAAGTAGTTATTTCGCGATAAGGGCGATACCATCGGAATTCTGTGCTCACTGGCAAAGTCTGCAACAGGTTGTAGGCATTCGGTGTATGCAGGTCCAACTATTAGATGTGCATCCTGCATATCCTTTTTCTTTAATATTTCCTGAACGTGTTCAACACTTCGTTCGGTATCGTAAACAGAGAGGTTAATGGATATTCCCAAATCCTTGAGCGAGTCCAGAGCAATAAGTGCCCCTTGATAAAAATTGAGGAAGTTTGCCGTTTGGGGTGAGATCCGTTCGGGCTTGCCATTCTTCTCGTGTTCTCGTAATTGCTGATCCATTTCAGAAACAAGGGTATCCTCGGGTTGACTATCAACTGTTTGGGTAAATGGGAGTAGTAGGGCAACATTGAACACATCGCGCCACTTGTTGTACTCAAAAGTATCGCAAACAACCGAAGGTGCTTCGGCAGGAGTTTCATCGTACTCTATTGTTTCTTCTGCAACTTCTACTACCTGCTGATGGGGCGGTTCAGCCGCAAGGGTTGTGTCTGTGGGGTCTTTAGGGATTCGGATTATTGTACCCAACTTTAAACCATCCTCGGTTTGATCGGGGTTAAACTTGCGAACGATCTCTTCACTAACACCATACTGACGTCTTAGTGAGAAAAATCCTTCGCGGGGTTGTATTTCATGGTATATAAATCTATCGGTATCGTCGCTGGGGGTTTGTCCAATGTTGCTTATTCGCTTTTTGGGTATTAGCACTACCTGATTTACAGATATATCCTCTTCAATTTCAGGGTTTGCTGCCAAAATTTCTTGTAGTTTTACCTTGTATTTTCGAGTTAAGCTTGTGAGGGTTTCGCGACGCCGAACAACGTGATAAATATAGTTATCGTCCTCATCGCCATTTGAGATTTCTTGACCTTTAATCGGGATCTTTAATGCCTGATCAGCCTGTAAACCCAGGTATATGTCGGGGTTTTCCATAGCAATCTCAATTTGGCTTACGCTGTATGCCTTGCTTATGGAAAAAAGGGTTTCGCCTTGGCGAACTATATGGATATAGTAGTTTTTTCCGTCAATCCTAACTTTATCGGTCGATACTTTTACCTTGGTGGTAGTCTCTTCTTCTTGAGCTAAAATGGCTGATGCGAATAGGACGAGTAGGGAAAACAGGATAAATTTTCTCATTTTTTTGATGCAATGAAATGGTTTCAATTATCGATTAGGCAAAGTTACGCAATCAAAATATAAAACAAACATAATACCTAAATTTTGAAAGGCATCCAACTGTTCGCCTATGTTTAAACCTTTGTTTGTTATGCAGTCAAAATAGCGATGCNNTATAGTCTGATGTTGGACTTTCACTATATTTACGGGTGCGCAAGAGTTTTATATCTACTTAATATTTAAAAACCCTAAATAACTGGAAATATGAAAAAAATAGCTGTTCTCTTGAGTCTTATGCTTTCCTTTTCGGCTTTTAGTCAGAACGTGCAGGATCTCCAAGAAGAGATTAAATCTTTACGCGAGTATAACGTGAACCTTAACCATAGGTTAGATGTGCTACAAAAAATGGTTGACGATGTTCTGTGGTTCGATAGGTTAAAGGATATTGCCATTGTTGATAAGGTTTACATGTATGGTCCACCACCGGCTAACGTACCCAACCCAACGGCTATGGGGGCTCACAACCCGTTAAAGTTTTGGTCGTACGTTTTTATCCCCAAAAACATCGATTTTTCAAAGAAATATCCGCTGCTGGTTTTTCCACACGGAGGTGTTCACGGCGATTTCACAACGTATTACTACCACATTGTTCGCGAAATGATGGCGCAGGGCTACATTGTGGTTGCGCCCGAATATAGGGGTAGCACTGGCTACGGCAAAGGCCATTACCAGAAAATAGATTATGGTGGATTAGAAATTGAAGATGCCTACGCCAGCCGTAACTACATGATCGAGAACTACGATTTTGTTGATAAGAATAGGATTGGCATAATTGGTTGGAGTCATGGCGGGCTAATATCACTAATGAACGTGTTTGAGCATCCAAAAGATTATCAGTGCGTTTTTGCAGGGGTTCCTGTATCCGATTTGATAGCTCGTATGGGTTACTACACCGATGATTACCGCGACCTATACTCTGCCGACTATCATATTGGCAAAACGGCATACGAGAATGTTGAGGAGTACCGCCGGCGTTCACCCGCTTGGAATGCTCACAAGCTGCAAACGCCACTGCTTATTCATACCAATACTATTGACGATGATGTGAACGTGCTAGAGGTTGAACACCTTATAAAATCGCTAAAGGCCGAAGGGAAAAAATTTGAATACGAGATTTTTAAGGAGATTCCTGGAGGGCATTCGTTTGACCGAATGGACACAATGCACGCCAAGAAAACGCGACTCAAAATTTACGCTTTCCTTGCTCAGTACTTAAATCCACCGAAAGTACTTAAAACGGTTGACGATATTCATCGAGCAGCCTATAGGTAGGCAGAGCGCAATAACCCCAAAAAACCTCATCGGAAAAATTCGATGAGGTTTTTTTATATCTAAATACCAGTTGTCAGTATCATGTTTTTCCATATTTTTATGTCTGCTAATGTTTTACCAAACCTAAACCTTACAAAATATGTTTGTCCTCAATTTTATTATCTCACCCTTAATGCAGGGGCTTACTAGTTTTCATATAGCAGCCACTCCTGTGGTTAACTTTTTGCTAAACAGTAGTGATGAGGTTTCTGGGTCTGCTGTAACCGAGCATGCAGCACACGGCAATATGGCACCGCTGCTCTTCATTATCATTGCTCTGCTAATTGGCACGGCAACCCGATACTGGTTGCGAAAATTTGCTTTACCTTACACCATTTCACTGCTTTTAATAGGCCTGTTCTTAGGAATTGCTTTTAGGTTAGGGTTCCTTACCAGTTTGTGGGGAATTGCTGATGGCAGCGGATTAAGCGTGTTTGGCGAAGCCATTAGTTGGGCTGGTCATATCGATCCCCATGTAATATTCTACATCTTTTTACCTACACTAATATTTGAGGCTGCATTTGCCATGCATGTCCATACCTTTAAAAAATCGTTTACCAATGCCTTTATTCTGGCAGTACCTGGTATTATTGTGGCAATTGTGCTAACCGGAGCATTTGTAATGCTGCTTAAGATTATGAATATTGGTTTGGGTATGTGGACCTGGCCTGTTGCGTTGATGTTTGGAACCATAGTAAGCGCTACCGACCCTGTTGCTGTGGTTTCAATACTTAAGGAGGTTGGAGCCAGCAAAAAACTAGCTACCCTTATCGAGGGAGAATCGCTACTGAACGACGGAACGGCCATTGTAATCTTTATGGTTTTTCTTACGGCCATTACTGGATCGGCCGAGAGCAGCAACGCAATTGTAGAGTTCCTCCGCGTAGCTTTAGGTGGTGTAGCCGTTGGGGTGATTATTGGATGGCTGGTTGTTATATGGCTACGGCGGGTTTTTAATGATGCTCTTTTTGAGATTACGGTTGTGGTTAGTGCTGCTTACCTTGCATTTTTTGTAGCTGAACATTTTTTTCATATATCTGGCGTGCTGGCAGTTGTGTCGTTTGGCGTGATGATGGCTGGCATAGGCCGAACTAGGATTAGTCCTCAGGTAGCCCATTTCCTGCACGAGTTTTGGGAACTAGCCGCTTTTATTGCCAATACTCTAATCTTCTTAATTGTTGGAGTGGTTATTGCCCTCAGGGTATCGTTTACTGCAAGTGATTTTCTAGTGCTTATCCTAGTTTATATTGCAATTCTTATAGTAAGAGCCGGTGTGTTGGCCTTGTTTTACCCATTGATGAAACGGATAGGCTATGGCTTATCGCCTAAAGATGGTGTTATTGCCTGGTGGGGTGGCCTTAGAGGAGCAATTGGTTTGGCTCTAGCGCTTATTGTGGCTAGCGAGAAAGTAATCGATGAGGAAATTCGAATCCAAATACTGTCGCTTACTGCTGGTATTGTATTCCTTACATCGCTTATAAATGCTACCACCATGAAGGTGCTAATTAATAAGCTGGGACTAACAAAAGTTGGGGCGGCTCGCTTGCAATTGCTTGCGCAAACAGTTGCCATGCTTAGGAAGGGTGGCGAGAAGGAGATTTCAAAATTGAAGGATAATCGGTTCATGTCGGGTGCCGACTGGGATGTTGTTGCAAAGTACTTACCCGAATCGAAAGAGAATGCCACTGCTACGAAAAATGTTGATACCCTTTATGAAACCCGTAAGCGCATGCTCCTTAAGGAGAAGGAGAGCTATTGGCGCCAGTTTAGCGAGGGGTTGCTAAGCCCTGCAGCAGTGCAGAACCTCTCAAGCGAGATAGATCATCTTCTCGACTTTAACGGTACCATATCGCTTGCTAAGCGCAAAGATCTGGAGCAGATGTGGCAAACCCCCAAGATTTTAGCTCGACTTCAAACCCTGCCTGTTTTGGGTAGGTTTTGGCGAAAACGGTTTTACAATAGGCTAGCCCTTAGCTACGACTGCGCCCGAGGGTTTGTAGTGGCCAACGAGGAGAATTTGAAAAGCCTGTCGAGCCTAATTATTGGCCTTTCGGCAGGTGCCGATGAGATAACACAAGAGGTGGATAAGCTTACAGGACTTGAGGATGAGATAAATGAGAACCGTATTATGGGGCTCACTTTCCTGCGGAACCTAAAGGATACGTACCCCGAGGTGTACCATGCTATCGAAACGCAGAATGCTTCGCGTTCGCTGCTTAATCATCAAATGGCAACCATTCAAAAGCTCGAGAAGCAGGGACGGCTCGAACCTTCCGACGCCATAAATTTGGAGGGAATTATTCAAAGCCAGATGAAAAAGATTAACGACACACCCCCGGAAATAAAAGCCACCGAGGCCCTGAGGTATCTTAAAACGCTTCCTGCATTGAGTAGCTTATCGGACAGCGATATGGAATATTTTGCCAACCTGTTTGTTGAGAAAGTTTTTCCTACCGATGCCAAAATCGTATCGGAAGATTCACCCACCGAAGGTTTTTACATTATGGTTAGAGGCACTGCCAAGGTTGAGTTTGAGTCTACTCTTCTGAATATTGCTCAACCGGGTTGTGTAGTTGGAGCATATGCATGCCTTACTGGGCGAGGGCTTTGGGCTTCATACACAGCAGAATCGCCCGTAACAGCATTAAAACTAAACCTAAGTAATACCCATAAAAAGTTAAGCCGAAGGCCCAATATTTTAGAGAAAGTATGGCTTTTTGCAGGTCTCGATTTAGCCGAGCGGATGCTTGTAAAACTTGAACCTTGGTCATCCTGGAGAACCAAAAAGTTGAGAGGGTTCATCAACCAGGGAAATTTAATAAGCCTAAAGCTGAACGAAACCATGGAGTTTGATGAGCGAGTGGTAATGCTTGTTAAGGGTGAGGTGACAGAAAATGGGGAGAAAGTCCTTTCGGCCCCCAGCCTAATTATGGGTGGAAACATAAAGGCGAATTTGGCATCGGTTGTTTTTGTGCTGCCTACTATTGAAAAGTCCGAATAGTTTGTTGTGGTTGAATTTTTTTGAGTACGCAAGTGCTTTGTATCAAACACAAACTATGTTGTATTTATAGCCAACCAATACCGCTCAATTCTCTGAGCGGTATCGGTTCTTCAAATTTAACTATTTGCTTAACTTACGGTTAATAAACCAAGTGATATAAGATATTAGAAATAGCACAAACCCATAAACTGGTACAATTAACGAAACCTTTAGTCCGCCTGCAATAAGCGCCATTGAGATATCGCCAGCCGCTTCAATGGCTTTTAGCGCTTGAATCATCCCAATAACTTGAAAAAAGAGGCCAAAAAGAAAAGCAAAGCTGCCAATAAACAGTATGCTTTCCGATACGGCCTTGTTCCTTTTCTCATCGGATTCTGATTTGTTTGTCCATCGATAAATGAGCTTACCAATAAGTATAATGGCTGTAAGCCACAATCCAAAAATTACGGTCATCCCTACAGGATCTCCCTCAATAAAATGTTTTGCTAACATAATTCATAGTGTTTTAGTGGTTAATACTAAGCCAAATCTATGGGGTTAAAATCAACCCCCAAAATTAATTAGGTAAACAACCTAGTATTAACCCTTAATGGCAAAGTTCACAAAATTTTTATTCAAATTGTAGTTTAGGGTGTAAAACCCTTTGTTTGCCGAAAAATCAAAGTTGTTTTTAGTCCAGTAAATTAAATCAAACTATCTTTGGATAACATATGAACAACTTGTATCGAAAAACAATTCAGCAATCGGCCTGGTTTAGGAATATTCTTTATTGGGCATTTGCCGCCATACTGCTGCTCCTCATATTTAGCAACCGAAGCTACGATATAAATATTCGTTTAGTAACGGTTGCCGTACTGGTGCTTATGAGCTTTGGCCTTACCCAGCTTATCAACAAATTCTTGGTGCCAAAGTACCTTTTTACAGGCCGATATTTTTTGTTTGGGTACTTAGTGCTTGGAACGTTTATCGTATCTATATGGATAAACATGATCTGCATTATTGCTATTCTTTGGGTAACACTTCGTAATCAATCTGGCATTGCCTTGCCCAACGTCAGCGATTTAATCCTTTTGGTCTCGGGTAGCTACATAGTGATACTGTTTGCAACGTTTGTTCATTTTATAAAGGAAACGTTTGCTCGCCAGCAGGAGAGGGATAGGCTTGCCCGTCAAAAGGTCGAGATCGATTCGAAACTTCAGGAAACCAGATTAAAGTTGTTGCAGGGGCAGCTGCATCCGCATTTCCTGTTCAACATGCTCAACAATTTGTATGGCCTGTGGATGGAGAAATCGGCCGAAACGCCCGAGGTTATACTTAAACTCTCGTCGCTGCTCGACTACATGCTGTACGAATGCAACGCAGAGCTTGTTCCTTTACACCGTGAAATTGACTTTATTAAGAGTTACGTTGAGTTAGAGACCATCCGGCACGATTCGAGGTTACAGCTTGATATGGATTTTCCTGAAATCCCCAAGGATATTAAAATTGCCCCTCTACTACTGTTTGTACTTGTCGAAAATGCCTTTAAACACGGGGCGCACAGAAATGCTGGGCAGAGTAATGTGTCGATAAAATTGACATTGAATGCTAATGGAGTCGATTTTGTTGTACAGAATAATTTCAATAGCCAAAAAAATTCTACACCGGGCATAGGGTTAAAGAATTTGCAAGAGCGTTTATTGTTGTTTTATCCCAACAACCACAGGCTAAATCTAAAGAATGAGCAAAATATTTTTACCGCATCGCTTTATATCAATTTGAATAGTTGCCATGAGCCAAAAGTATAAGTGCGTAGTGATTGACGATGAGCCAATTGCCATTAAGGTTATTGTGAACTACCTTAACCGAATAGATGGTTTTGAGGTTGTTGCTACGTTCACCAATGCCCTCGATGCGCTTGTAACCCTTCGCGAGCAGCAAGCTGATTTGCTTTTTCTCGATATCCAGATGCCCGGCATTAATGGACTCGAATTTTTTAAAACGCTTCAAAACCCACCAAGCCTAATTTTTACTACTGCATTTCGCAATTTTGCAGCCGATGCATTCGAGGTGAATGCTATCGACTATTTGGTAAAGCCTATACCGTTTGAGCGATTTTTAAAGGCAATTAATAAATTTTTAGATATAAGCTCAGCCAAAGCAGTGGCTTCGCCAGCTAGCGATACTAGTTTTATTGTGCTTAAATCCGATAAGAAAAGTTTTAAGATTAAGGTTTCAGACATCCTTTACATCGAGAGTTTGGATGATTATGTAAAGGTTCACACCTTTAACCAGAAGCTGGTTTGCTACTTAAGGTTGGCCGCTTTGGAGGAGCAACTTAAATTTTCGCCAAATATCATAAGGATCCACCGATCGTTTATAATCAACACTGAGCATGTAAAGGTTTTTACCAGTTATAACGTTGAGATTGGCGACAGAACTATTCCCATTGGGCGCAACTACCGCGAGAACGCCAATGCTGTGTTAGCTAGGTAGCATTCCTAAATTGTATTAAAAATTTTAGTGTTCAACAAGTTGTAAATCATAATAGATTATATTCGCTTTGCATATTCAACCCAGATTAGACATTAGGAGTTCTGCGAACTAATGGCTTAGCTGGGTTGAACCCCGATTTAGAAATACTAAATTTGTAAGCATTTATGATTGCAAATTTTTAGTTTTTCTTCATCGATTTGTCATTATAACATTCTATCAATCTGTGTATTAACAGTATTGTTTTCAAATGGCGGTCATCAGAAAAAACGCTAATGACAAATTTGGGTTCAAGACAATTCAAAATATCCATAATAATCCGTTGGTTCAGAAATCTAAGCATATGAAAATCACCAAATTTTTCCTACTAATTATTTGTACTTGGTTAAGTACAGCTGCCTTTTCGCAGAATATCGCTCAGGCTACCAAATTATTTCAGCAAGAGAAGTACGATGAGGCTTTTGCCATACTTAAAACAGTAAAAAGCGGAAGTCCCCAGTATGCCGAGAGCAGATATTATATGGGGCAGATATCATTTAGGAAAAAGGAGTTCGATAAGGCCGAGGATTATATTGAACAGGCAATTGATGGGAATAAGAACGTGGCCAAGTACCATGTGGCTATGTCGAATGTTATAATGCGATTGATATCGGATGCCAGCATGATTAAGCAGGCTTCGCTGGCAGGCAAGCTGCGTAACCACTTGGAGGAAGCCGTAAGGCTTAACCCTAACGATATGAACTCTTCAATTATTCTAGTAGGTTTTTACAAGCAGGCGCCAGGTATTATGGGGGGGAGTGATGATAAGGCAAAAGCATTGGCCGATCAGATTAGCAAGTTGAGCAAAGCCGATGGGCATTTAGCCTTTGCGCTCATATATCATATTGACAAAGATTTTGATAAAGCAGAGAAGAACTACAAAAGTTCTATAACCCTAGCCCCCGATAGTGTGAAGTATTACTACTCGCTGGCTCAATTTTACCATGGTCAAAAGAACCCGACAAAGGCCGTTGATGTTTACGAACAGGCATTGAACAAATTTCCAGATAACAAGAATCTTTTGCTTCAGATAGGCAGACTGTTTGCAACTACTGAGAATACTGACGTAGGTAAAGGGATTGAATATCTAAATACTTACATCAAATCAATCGACGACAAGTCCGATTTAACCCTTGGCGATGCCTATTACTATCTAGGGCTAATTGAGAAGAATAGGGATAACAAGCACTTGGCGATTGCACATTTCAACCAGGCCATAAAAATCAATCCCAATCATCGTTGGGCAAAGGAGGCCATTGAAGAGTTAGAATAGGATTTTTTTAACAATCGATCTACTTCTTTGTAGATATCATTTTGTAACCCGTTAGCCTATCGTACCTCGAACCAAGGGGTTTGTAGTAAACTAGCACGGTGTAGCTATTCTCTGTGTCGTAGTAGCTGCCCTCAAAATGGGTAATATCTACCTCGCCCGTTTTATCGTTGGTAACCAGATAGCGGTAATTGTATACTCCCTGCTTTAGTAACATACGGATTTCGTAGGCCTGTCGCTCAGGGTTGTAAGCCATTTTGTATTGTGGGCTTAGCTGCCAGCCTGTTAACTCGCCAAAAAGGTGTACGCTCTTTCCCTCGTCAAGTTCCATGGGTGTTTTCAGTGTGAAGTAAGTCCAAGCGTAATCGGCCTCTATTTGACTTTGCTCACTCCGCTCCAGATTAACCACAAACCTGCCGTTTAGGTCGGGATAAAAGGTGTAGCGAGAATATCTTCGGCTCTCGTCTTCATTAAGCTGTATATGAAACTCACCGCCATAATGGTTTATTGATTTTATGCCCTGACCATTATACCGTATGCTTTTGCTGTCGAAAAGCCTATACTCATTACCGCCCTCAAATATTAAAGCGTCTGGCTGTGAGTAATTCAACTCGTTACCATTAACGTAGATGGGCTTTATGTTTTCATGGCATCCCTGCATCAGATGATTTTGGCAAACAACAGTTTTTATCTCATTAAATGGGTCGGTAACTCTCACATACGATGTGTTTACCTGAAGGTCCATTTGCTGGCTAGTCAACCGAGACTCACCAGCTGATGGTTGGCGCATGCTGGCGGTTATTTTTACCAATGGCTCGTAAACCCAAAATCGGCGCTGAAGTATTATCTCGTCGGGGTTGTATGTGTCGAAAACTTGTATTAGGTAGTTTCCCGACACCTTGAGTTTAATATCCCGATTGGGAAGTTCCAACCTGAAATGCGTGTAGCTTGTTGCTGTACCCGTTGAAAAGGTATAGTCACGTATTTCGTTTACCTCAAATCCATCGATGTAATCGTTGATAAACAGGTTTGAGGGTTTCCACTCCCAGTCGCAATGTAAAATGGTGTAGGAGTAGTTGCCCGGAGTATCCGATATATCATCAAAAGTGAGCACAACCCTATCGTTACTGTTTAGTTCAATAATCGGATCACCTAGTTCCCAGCCTAGTTTATGGGTTTTTACGGTTTTTATTGCAGAGGAATTTGTAAATTCAAAAGTGTTTCCCCTATCGTGTTGAACAAAAGTATGAGCCATTGTGTTGTTTGTGAAATAACAAACAGTAAAAACAAGCATTACGATAAGGCTGTATCCTTTATTTAGGTTGATATTGTGAGTGTTAAGTTGGCTGTCCATTGCAAGGGTTGTTTTTATTGAATAACGAAAATAGGAATTAATAATTGTTGGTAAGGTATTTATTGCCTAAATATCCATACTATTGCTATTTTTTTAGCTGTAGTTAGAGCTATGCGTAATAATCTCAGGGTTGAGTTTTTAAGCATAATTTGTACGATCGCCCATTTATTAATACATGTTGATTGTTATATTTGTAGGTTTAATTTTTATGTTTTGTAGCGTTGAATAATTTTTTAAATTTGTTATCAAAATCCATAATAATTTTAAATCATGCCAAAAGTATTCAAAATACGTAAAGGTTTGAACATCCCGCTAAAAGGAGAGGCCGAGAAGGTTTTTACCAGAGCTGAATTGGCAGAGTTCTATGCGGTAAAACCCACCGACTTTCATGGGCTTACCCCAAAGCTTAGCGTTGCCGAAGGCGATATGGTTAAAGTTGGCACACCCCTTTTTTACGATAAGTACCGCACCGATATTCTTTTCACTTCGCCTGTAAGCGGTGAGGTGCATTTAATTCGGCGTGGCGAGCGTCGGCGAATCCTAGAGGTTGTAATTAAGGCTGATAACCCTCAGGTTTTCGAGGAGTTTGGTAGGTCTAACCCCGCAGATTTATCGCGCGAGGAGGTGATTGGTAAAATGCTTAAAGCCGGTTTATGGCCTACTATTAAGCAAAGGCCATATTCAATTATTGCTAATCCCGACGATTCGCCCAAAGCCATTTATATTTCGGGTTTCGATACTGCACCATTGTCGCCCGATTTAGATTTTGC
The DNA here is from genome assembly GCA_002345825.1 of Bacteroidales bacterium UBA2295. GTDB lineage: Bacteria > Bacteroidota > Bacteroidia > Bacteroidales > Tenuifilaceae > Perlabentimonas. The sequence continues at coordinate 21,266 of DDWD01000187.1, read as the reverse complement.
TGTTAAGGACGAGGCCGAATCGTTCCAGGCGGGTATTGATGCTCTCAATAGGCTTGCCGAGGGAAAGGTGAATCTAAATTTAAATGCCGAGTATCCACCTAGCAATGTTTACACAAAGGTAAAAGGCGTTAACTTTAACTACTTCGCGGGACCACACCCTGCCGGTAATGTGGGCATTCAAATACATCACATAAACCCTATCAACAAAGGCGATATTGTTTGGACAGTAAATCCTTTAGATGTTATAATAATTGGAAGACTGTTCCTACGTGGTATTTACGATGCAACCAAAGTAATTGCATTGGCCGGTTCCGAAGTGTTGAAACCTCGATACTTCATTCTAAAAACTGGGGCAAGCATCTCCAACATAGTTGCTGGTAATATTACCAAATCGCCCGAGGAACTTAGATTCATTAGTGGAAATGTGCTTACGGGTACAAAAATATCTGCTGATGGTTTCTTGGGCTTTTACGATAATATGGTAACCGTTATCCCCGAGGGTGACTATCACGAGTTTATGGGATGGGCACAACCCGGTTTCAAAAAGTATAGCTTCTCGTCCAGCTTCCTTTCGAACCTTTTCCCCGGTCGAAAGTATGCTTTGGATACCAACCTGCACGGTGGCGAACGAGCCTATGTGGTTACAGGCCAGTACGAGAAGGTTCTTCCTATGGATATTTTCCCAGTTCATCTTATAAAAGCAATTCTTGCCAAGGATATTGATAAGATGGAAAACCTTGGTATTTATGAGGTTGCAGAAGAGGATTTTGCTCTTTGTGAGTACATTTGTACATCCAAAACCAATGTTCAGGAGATTATTCGCGAAGGTCTTGATCTTATGATCAAAGAGTTGGGTTAATTTCAATCAACATAATAGTATTTATTAAATAATATGCATACATAAATACCGAATAATGAAAGCACTACGCAATTTAATTGATAAGATTAAACCAAATTTCGAGAAGGGAGGTAAGTTGGAGGCTTTTCACTCCACCTTCGATGCATTCGAAACCCTGCTCTTTGTGCCCAATAAGGTGACGCAAAAGGGTAGTCATATTCGCGATCATATCGATATGAAGCGTACTATGATAATTGTGGTTATGGCGCTTGCTCCCGCATTGCTATTTGGGATTTGGAATGTGGGTTACCAAAACGCTTTGGCCACTGGAAGTGAAATTGCTTTTTGGCCAATGGTAATATATGGCTTAATAAAAGTACTCCCCATAATAGTAGTTTCGTACGTGGTTGGGTTATCCATCGAGTTTGGATTTGCACAGGTTAGAAAGCATGATGTGAATGAGGGATTTCTTGTAACCGGTATGCTAATACCCCTTATTGTGCCAGTTGATATTCCTTTATGGATGGTAGCTTTGGCTACAGCCTTTGCTGTTGTTATTGGCAAAGAGGTTTTTGGTGGCACTGGGATGAATGTTTTTAACCCTGCATTGCTGGCTAGGGCCTTTCTGTTCTTTGCTTACCCATCGCATATGAGCGGTGATACCGTTTGGGTATCGGGTTTAACAAAGGGCGAGGGTATAGTCGATGGCTTTTCTGGAGCAACCCCACTGGCCAACGCAGCAGCCTACGAGCTCGATAAAATCCCTTCGGCTATGGATATGTTTCTGGGGATTATCCCTGGCTCCATTGGCGAAACATCTACACTGGCAATTTTGCTGGGAGCCGTTGTGCTTATTGTTGCCGGAATAGGAAGTTGGAAGATTATGGTATCAACCGTGGCGGGCGGATTGGCCATGGGCTTTGTGTTTAACGCATTCGCCATAAATCCATTCATGGAGGTACCCGCTTGGCACCATCTAATTATGGGTGGTTTTGCATTTGGCGCAGTATTTATGGCAACCGATCCGGTGTCCGCATCACAAACCGAAAAGGGCAAATGGATTTATGGGTTCCTAATCGGTGTTTTGGCGGTTCTGGTTAGGGTGTTTAACCCCGCTTACCCCGAAGGAATGATGCTATCCATACTTCTGATGAATGCATTTGCACCATTGATTGATCACTACGTGATTGAGGGCAACATTAAAAAACGAAAGAAACGTGCAGCAGCAGCTGCTCAAATCAGCTAAAATGCCATAACCATGAAGAAACAAAGTAATCTATACATATTTATGTATTCGTCGGTGATGGTTATTATTGTGGCAGCGCTACTTTCTCTCGCTTCCACAGCATTGCGACCATTCCAGGAAAAAAATGTTGAAACCGAGAAAAGGCTCGATATTCTTAAATCGGTTGGTAAGGCCAGCGAGTTAGCCACTGCTGCTAGTAAGCACGAGTACGTTGGAAAAGAGTTTAATCAAGTAATTGTTGAGCAATTGGTTGTCAATCGTGCGGGTGATAAAGTAACGGGAGTTGATCCTTTTACCGTTGATCTAAAAGTTGAGTTTGCAAAACCAGCAGCTGAACAGAATTTACCTGTTTACGTTGCCAAGCTCGATGATGGTTCAATAAAGTATATACTTCCCCTACTGGGACGAGGACTTTGGGGCCCAATATGGGGATACATATCCCTTAACGACGATTACAATACGGTATACGGTGCCTCGTTTGCACACAAATCGGAGACCCCCGGTTTGGGTGCCGAGATTGCTAATGAAGAATTTCAGAGCCAGTTTAAAGGCAAACAAATTTTTAATGGGTCCAAGTTGGTTTCCATCTCGGTTGTTAAGGGTGGCGCTCAACCATCAAACCCTCATGGGGTAGATGCCGTATCTGGAGGCACTATTACAAGCCAAGGGCTCGAAGAGATGATAAGAGAGTGCCTTATGGGCTATAAAGAATTTTTTATAAAATCAAAAACACAAAGCAATGAGCGTGAAGATTGATAGTGAACCTTTATTTTCGGCTAAGAACCTAAAGCTGATAACGGATCCAATAAATAAGAATAATCCCATTACCGTGCTTGTACTGGGTATTTGCTCGGCGCTTGCGGTAACGGTTAAGCTGGAACCTTCGGTTGTCATGTCAATCTCTGTGATTGCCGTGCTAACCCTTGCCAATGTAATTACATCCCTACTCAGGAATACCATTCCCTCACGGATTAGGATTATTGTGCAGCTCGTGATTATCGCATCACTGGTTATTCTCGTTGATGAAATACTAAAAGCATTTGCATACGATGTGAGCAAGCAGCTCTCGGTGTTCGTGGGGCTTATCATTACCAACTGTATCATTATGGGGAGACTCGAGGCATTTGCTCTTGGAAATAAGCCCTGGGCATCGGCTCTCGATGGAATAGGTAATGGTATTGGCTACGGAATTATCCTTGTAATTGTAGGTTTTTTTCGCGAGTTACTGGGTTCGGGAACCCTTTGGGGTTACCGGGTAATACCAGAATCTATCTACATTAGCAACGGAGGCTTCTACGAGAACAATGGTTTGTTTATTTTACCTCCTATGGCGCTTATTATTGTAGGTATTATAATCTGGATTCAGCGAAGCCGAACTCGTGAACTAATCGAAAACGAATAATTGGAAATACTTCTGGATATGGAAAACTTACTAAGTATATTCGTTAAGTCAATTTTTGTTGACAACATGATATTCGCATACTTCCTGGGGATGTGCTCTTACCTGGCAGTATCGAAAACTGTGAAAACTTCTACTGGTCTTGGCCTGGCTGTTATCTTTGTGTTGGGTATTACCGTTCCTGTAAACTACCTAATCAATAATTACTTGCTAAGCCCCGGAGCACTAAGTTGGCTAAGCCCATCGCTAGCTGGTATGGATTTAAGTTTTCTGTCATTTATAATGTTTATTGCGGTAATTGCATCGATGGTGCAGCTGGTTGAAATGATTATCGAAAAATTTTCGCCTGCTCTGTACAGCTCGCTGGGTATCTTTCTTCCCCTTATAGCTGTAAACTGTGCCATTCTTGGTGGATCGCTTTTTATGCAGGAGCGCGAGTATGCCAATATTGGCGAAGCTACAGTTTTTGGGTTAGGTTCAGGCGTGGGCTGGTTCCTTGCCATTGTAGGTATAGCAGCCATTCGTGAAAAGTTGAAGTACTCAAACGTACCAGCACCTCTTAGAGGGCTTGGCATTACCTTCATTTTAACAGGCCTTATGGGTATCGCATTTATGACCTTTATGGGGATTAAGTTATAAATTGAAATCTATTCATTATGATACTTTTAACATCAAACTTTGTCATAATTATTTCGGCAATAGCGGTTTTCTTGCTGGTTATTAGCCTGCTTGTGGCTGTGCTGCTTTATGCCAAGAAAAAGCTTACCCCACAGGGTGAGGTTACCCTAACCATCAACGATGAGAAGGAGATACAGGTGGAGCCGGGTGGCACTGTGCTTTCAACTTTAAGCAATAACGGCATTTTTTTACCCTCGGCCTGTGGCGGAGGTGGTACATGTGCAATGTGTAAGTGCCAGGTTACCGAGGGTGGTGGATCAATTCTACCCACCGAGGTAGGGTATTTTACCCGTCGCCAGCAGATGGATAACTGGCGATTGGGTTGTCAGGTAAAAATTCGCGAGGACATAAAAATTAAAGTGCCCGAGGAGGTGATGGGCATTAAGAAGTGGGAGTGCGAGGTGGTTTCGAACCGCAACGTGGCAACTTTTATTAAAGAGTTTGTAGTGAAGCTGCCCGAAGGCGAGAAGCTCGATTTTCGTTCTGGTGGTTACATACAAATAGATGTACCTAAAATTGAGGTAGATTTTGCCAAGGATATCGATGTGGAACCTGAGTTTCGCGATGAGTGGGATAAGTTCAACATGTGGGATCTGAAGATGAAAAACACCGAGGAGACCTATAGGGCTTACTCTATGGCCAATCATCCTGCCGAGGACAATATCATCATGCTAAACATTAGAATAGCTACACCACCTTGGGATAGGTCGAAAAACGCTTTCATGAATGTGAATCCGGGTGTTTGTTCGAGCTTTATTTTCTCGCGTAAACCTGGCGATAAGGTGTCCATTAGCGGCCCTTACGGTGAATTCTTCATAAAAGATACCGATAACGAAATGATGTTTATTGGTGGTGGTGCAGGTATGGCGCCAATGCGCTCGCATATTTTTCATTTGTTCAACACTGTTAAAACTGGAAGGAAAGCTACTTACTGGTATGGAGCAAGGTCGCGCCGAGAGATTTTCTACGAAGAATATTTTCGGGAGATAGAGAAGGAGTTTCCAAACTTCACGTTCCATATTGCTTTATCTGAGCCAAAGCCTGAGGATAACTGGGATGGGCCTACTGGTTTTATTCATCAAGTAATTCTCGATAAGTATCTCTCCAATCATGATGCACCCGAGGATGTTGAATACTACCTCTGTGGCCCGCCAATGATGAACGATGCAGTATTTAAAATGCTTTACGATTTGGGTGTACCCGACGAAATGGTTGCATTTGATGACTTTGGAAGCTAGTTATTCCTTTACAATATTTAAAAAGCGTAGGTTCACTACGCTTTTTTTTATTCTTCTTGTGTACTTGGTACCCTAGCATTTTGTAAATTGTAAACTTAATTTTTAAATCAAATACCATGAGAATATTCAGTTGCCTTTTAACCCTTAGCGCTGCAATGCTGATAGTTTCTGCTTGCAGTACAACCCATAGCGCAAAAGTTCTGTCGCCAGATGAGAATATTGAGGTGCAGTTTTTTATTGACAACGATGGACAGGCTGCCTACACAATTTATCACAAAGGCCAATCGGTAATCGATACATCTTATCTGGGATTTGAATTTACCAACTTGCCTCCAATTGGTAAGAATTTGCGAATTGTTCGTACTTCAAAGAAGGCACAGTCGGAAAAGTGGGAGATGCCCTGGGGCGAGCAACGGTTGGTCAATAATACTTATAATGAGCTTGATGTTGTTTTGCAGGAGGAGTCGGAAACTCAACGGTTCTTCAGCATTGCTTTTAGAGTTTATAATGATGGTGTAGGGTTTAGGTACTCATTTCCCAAACAGGATGCGATGGATGAGGTTCTTATTGCCGATGAGAAAACCCAATTCAACCTAACAGGCGATCATACTTGCTGGTGGATACCGGGCGATTGGGATATCTATGAGCATCTCTATAATAAATCGCTTTTCAGCGAGATTGATGCCCTAAGTAAACGTAATCATCCAAATTTAGCGCAAACTTATATTCCTGTAAATGCAGTGAATACACCAGTAACCATGAAAACCAACGAGGGGTTATACCTGAGTTTTCACGAGGCTGCGCTGGTTAACTACTCAGGATTAACCCTTGAAATAGACACCGATAACATGTCGATGCGAAGTAATTTGGTTGGCAGCGAAAACCATAAGCATAAGGTGAAGGTTAGCACCCCATTTAGTACCCCTTGGCGAACCATTCAAATTGCCGAGAAGGCTGGAGATCTAATAGAATCGAAATTGATTGTAAATCTTAATGAGCCCAATAAGTTGGGTGATGTTTCGTGGATTAAGCCAACAAAGTATGTGGGTATTTGGTGGGAGATGCACCTGGGAAAATCTACTTGGGACTACGCCGCAACGCAGGATATGAGCACGTACATTGGGGCAAAACCCCATGGGAAGCACGGTGCAACGACAGAGAATACCAAGCGTTATATCGACTTTGCAGCAGCAAATGGTATTGGTGCCGTGCTGGTTGAGGGGTGGAACACTGGTTGGGAATACTGGATTGGAACAGATGATCGTGAGGGAATTTTTGATTTTGTTACTCCATATCCCGATTATAATGTGGATGAACTTGTTTACTATGCCAAGACCAAGGGTGTTAGGCTAATTATGCACCATGAAACATCCGCAGCGGTAACAACCTACGAGCAGCAGCTCGATACAGCATATGCTTTTATGCAACATCACGGTATGGATATGGTTAAAACGGGGTATGTTGGCACCATAATTCCAAAAGGAGAATATCACCATGGCCAGTGGATGGTTAACCATTATATGAATGTATTACAAACTGCTGCCAATTATAAGGTGGCTGTGAATAGCCATGAGCCCATTAAGGCAACAGGACTGCGACGAACTTACCCCAACGATGTGAGTAGAGAGGGGCTGAGAGGGCAAGAATTTAATGCTTGGGCAACCGATGGTGGAAATCCACCAAGTCACCTGCCCACAGTTGCTTTTACCCGAATGCTTGCTGGGCCAATCGATTTTACCCCAGGTATCTTCAATATTAAAATGGATCCATATCGACCAGATAATCAAATTAACACAACCCTTGCCCAGCAATTGGCTCTTTACGTTGTAATTTATAGCCCATTGCAAATGGCTGCCGATTTACCCGAGCACTACGATGGACATCCGGCCTTTCAGTTTATTCGTGATGTTGGAGTCGATTGGGAGAAATCTATTGTGCTAAACGGTGAGGTTGGCCAATACGTAACCATCGCAAGGCAAGAGCGTAATTCAGAACGGTGGTTTGTGGGTAGCATAACCAATGAGGAGTCGCGTGATATTACAATTAGTACAGATTTTCTTAAACCAAATGTAAAGTATAAGGCTACTATTTATGCAGATGGAGACGATGCGCATTGGGACAACAACCCTACAAGTTATAAGATTGATAGCTTGGTTGTTGATAGCGAGAGTGAGCTAAATTTGTCCCTTGCTCCTGGAGGTGGAGTAGCTATTAGCTTTATTCAGCAGAATAACTAGGCCACATTTTTTGTGCATAAACTGAATGATGCGTTAAAAGGCAATGGTCTAGAGTATTTTTACAATTTATGAAGTAAACGCCATAACACGATTAGCAAATTACCCCAAAAGGTAAAATAAAAATGCGAAAATCAAGCAACGACAATAATAGGGTAATTAACATTATTTTTAAGCTAAAGCTGGTTTTGTTTGTATTAATGATATCATCAATTAATGCAAATCCTCAGGGTTATTTAAGAACCGCAGGGAAACAGATTGTTAACGATGTGGGTGTGGTGATTCTTCGAGCACACAGCCCGGGAGGTTGGCTTTTACAAGAAGGCTATATGCTGAAAACGGAGGGGTTTGCCAATGCTGAGTATCAGATCCGCCAAAAAATTGAGGCTCTAGTTGGGAAGGATAAAATGGATGACTTTTACGATGAATGGTACGCCAATCATTTTACCAAACGAGACGTTGATTCTTTAGCCGCTTGGGGTTTTAACAGCATAAGGGTTCCCTTACATTACAAACTATTCACTTTGCCCATTGAGGATGAGCCGGTTCAGGGAGAGAATACATGGCTGAATCGTGGTTTTGAAATGCTTGACGAACTACTGAGTTGGTGCGTTGAAAATGAGCTATACCTTATCCTTGATTTGCATGCTGCCCCTGGTGGACAAGGCGAAGATGCTGCCATTTCAGACTATGATCCTTCAAAACCCTCACTTTGGGAAAGCCAAGAGAATAAGAATAAGACCATTGCATTGTGGCAAAAAATTGCCGAAAAGTATAGAGATGAGCAGTGGATTGGTGGGTTCGACTTGATCAATGAGGTAAACTGGCCTTTTACTGTATCTAACAATGCACCTATGTGGGCCTTATATCGCGATATCACTAAAGCCATAAGGGAGGTAAATACAAACCATATTATTTTCATAGGGGGTAATTGGTGGGGTAATGATTATACTGGACTAACAGATCCCTTCGATGACAATTTGGTGTATAGTTTTCACAAATATTGGTCATATAACGATATTGGCTCAATACAATGGATGCTAAATTTAAGGAATAGCCATAACGTTCCTATTTGGTGCGGTGAGGCAGGAGAAAATTCTAACTCATGGTACACAAATGCTATATCTTTACTTGAAAGCAATGGCATTGGTTGGGCTTGGTGGGCTTGGAAAAAGTTTGAAACCATAACTGGGCCATTATCAGTTCCCATAACTAGTGAGTATAACCAATTGCTAGATTTTTGGAATGCAGGGGGTACAGAACCTATTGGTTCAATAACTGCTGAATTTGCCGAGAATGCCCTTTGGGGGATGCTCGAAAATATTAAAATTAAGAATTGCGAAATACGCAGAGATGTTGTGGATGCCCTTACTCGTCAGGTCCGAACCAACGAAACAAAGCCATTTGCAGAGCATTCAGTCCCCGGATTAATTCATACCACTGATTTTGATCTGGGCAGGCTAGGTTATGCCTATTACGACACTGACACTGCTACTTACCATGTTAACACGGGGACTTACACCCCTTGGAATAATGGATGGTCATACAGAAATGATGGGGTTGATATTCAGCAAAGTGAGGACAAACTTAATTCCAACGGATTTAATGTTGGCTGGATCGATTCAGGAGAATGGATGCAATACACAGTAAATATTGATGCAACTGCTGCCTACTCATTGAGAATTCGGCACGCGGGTCTTAATGGAAACACATTGGTAAATTTTGATCTTGATGGTTTTGATATCACAGGTAAGGTAGCGCTTCCATCATCAGCTGGTTGGCAAAGTTGGCGTACAACTGAAGCTGAAAAACTGATCCTTCTTCCGGAGGGAAAGCATATTCTAAGGTTTGTAAATCATTCCGGTGGAGCAAATCTCAGTTTTTTCGAGTTTGAAGCAATTGGTAATTCTACTTTAGTAGATTTTGAGGCCGTTAGCGGTTCTCTACTTAATGATGGTGCTACTCTTCAACTCGTGCTAAGTAAGGAGATTGATAGCAAGTGGGAAGCCAATACCAATGGTTTTTCAGTATTAGTAAATGAAATTGATGTCCTGATTGATAGTGTCAATGTCTCCGTCCAATCAGATAGAGTATTAAATCTTTATCCTAAGGAAACTCTATTATGGGATGATGAAATTTCTTTGAGCTATTCTGGCCTGAATGTTTTGAGCTTCGATGGCCAACACTTGAATAGCTTTAATGAGATGAGAATCGAAAATTTGTTGCCAGAAAGACATTTAATTCCAGGGCGCATACAGGCAGAAGATTGGCACTACCAAGAGGGATTGTCGCTTGAAGAAACTTCTGATGTGGGAGGGGGGTACAATTTCGGATATACCGCTGCGGGCGACTTTGCCGATTATCTAGTAGCTGTGACACAGGAGGCTAATTATAACCTTAACGTGAGAGTTGCCTCAACTGGTTCCCAAGGGAAATTACGTGTGTCACTTATTGAGGAGCAGTATCCGCAAGATGCCATAAGCGTAGCAAGTATAAACATATCCAGTACGGGTGGTTGGCAATCATGGCAAACAATTTCTCAGAATGTTAGCCTTCCAAAGGGCAATTACAAACTCAGATTGTATATTGTCTCTCCCGAGTTTAATGTAAATTGGATAGAATTTCAAACACCCACGTATATACAATCCAATTTAGGGAAGGAGCAAAACATAGTACTCTATCCAAATCCATGTGCTTACACGCTAAATATTTCACATGATTTTTTTGAGGATATTAAGGGCGGATATATTTATATTTATGATATATCCGGAAGGGTAATGATGAAAGAGCCTATTGTGTTTAACAGCCATAAAATATCAGTAGATGTTAGCTCGATGAGCACAGGATGGTATTACGTAACCATTTTTAATGATAGGAAGACTTTGTCGGCACCATTTCTGATAGCCAGGTAGAGAAGACCTATATGCAGAATCATTGCTTTTAACTTTCAGGCATTAACCTTGCATAATCCCATTTATTTGCATTTAAACCATATACATACAATGCAATCAAATAGGTTGTTATAACGAAATGTTTTCTTTTCTGAATTACTCACCTAAAACCTAAAAGTTATGAGTTTTTCTTCCTTAAGAACAAGCAAACTATTGCTCTGTTTAGCCATAATTGTTTTCAGTTTCAACATAACAAACTCCTATAGCCAGTCAATTACTCCACCTATTCAACATTTTGGGTTTGAACCCGGAGCCGACAGGATGCTGTTTGGCTACGAAAAAATGATTGATTACTTCAAGCTACTCGAAACCCAGAGTGGTAGAGTAAAAACCTTTGAGATTGGTAAAACACCTTTGGGACGGCCGTTGTATATGGTTTGCATATCTTCCGAGGATAATATCAATAATATTGAGGAACTTAAGGAGATAAACCGAAAGTTAGCACTGGACTATAATCTCTCAAAACAAGAGGTTGATGGTTTGAAGGCCAAGGGACGCGTTTTTGTGCTCGGAACTCTAAGCATGCATTCCAATGAGGTGGCTCCCGCACAGGCTGCCCCCCAAATTGCTTATATGCTTGCAAAAGCACAGGGAGCCGATACCCTAAAATGGCTAAGCAACACTGTTTACATGATGGTTCCTAGCCATAATCCCGATGGGATGAATATGGTTGTTAATAATTATATGGAGAATAAGGGAACAAAGTACGAGGGGACAACCTTGCCTGGCGTGTACCATAAATACACTGGCCATAATATCAATAGAGATTTTATACTGCTTACCCAACCCGAGAATAAAGCAATATCTGCCCTCACCAGCAGGCATTGGTTTCCACAGGTTATGGTCGAGAAGCATCAAATGGGGACAACGGGTGTGCGTTTCTTTGTGCCACCAAACCACGACCCCATTGCACAAAATGTTGATGAAACGCTATGGAGCTGGATTGGCATTTTTGGTGCCAATATGCTAAACGATATGACAGCGCTAGACCAAAAGGGAGTGGCACAACGGTACATATTCGACAACTATTGGCCCGGATCGACCGAAACGTGCCTATGGAAAAATGTAATAAGTTTTCTAACTGAATCGGCATCGGTTAAAACAGCATCACCTGTTTTTATTGAGATGAATGAATTAAAGGTGGGTGGTAAAGGCTTGTCGGAGTATAAAAAAGGGGCTAACCTAATTGCCCCATGGCCGGGTGGATGGTGGCGATTGTCCGATTTGGTGGCCTATGAGCACAGCTCAACCTTCTCAATGCTTAAAACCGCATCAATGAACAGGGAGGCTTTACTGCAATACCGTAACGATATTTGCAAGAAGGAATATGCTAAGGGCTTAAATCAGGCACCTTACTACTATATTCTACCATCGGTTCAGAATAACCAAAGCGAATTTAATCGATTTGTTGAGCTAATGGAGGAGCATGGAGTATTAGTTAATCAACTTGATTCTGATATCACCATCGACAATAGGATTTACAGCAGGGGAGATGTTGTGATATCGCTAGCCCAACCCTTTAGGGCTTTCATTAAAGAGGTAATGGAAAATCAGGAATATCCAGAGAGGCGTTATACACCCAGTGGTGAAATCATTAAACCCTACGATATTACCACTTGGTCGCTGCCTAATACAATGGGGCTGAGATCACACGAGATTAACACCAAATCACCCAAGCTGGAAACTAGCCTTGCTGCATATGTAAAGCCTCAATACAAAGTAGATGAAACCAGCAAGAGTGACTACTACGTGTTTCTTGCTGGTAGCAACGAGAGCTACCTTGCGGCATTTAGTTTGATTTCGAAAGGTGAAAAAGTATATCGCATAACAGATGATTTTTACTCTAACGAGAAAGTTATTGAGGCAGGTAGCTTTGTGGTGAAGAGTGAGGATTTGGAAAAACTAGAAAGTCTGAACTTAAGCGTATCGCCCATTGCTGCTGCTGGGTTAGGTGAGAAGCAGCTGAAACCTGTTAATCTTCCTAAGATAGCTCTGGTTGAAACCTGGTTCCACGATATGGATGCAGGTTGGACTCGCTTTATTTTCGATAGCTACAATATACCATACACCGTTCTAAAACCCGATGAGATAACCGAGTCGAAGGCATTGAAAAATATTGAACTCCTAATTTTCCCTAACTCAAACTCCGATTTGCTTACCTCGGGCAAACGAAAGCGAAGCGGCGAGTATATGCCAATGAATATGCCACCCCAGTTTACCAAAGGTATGGGCAAAAAAGGCAAGCAGAATCTGCTCGAGTTTATTGATAATGGAGGAGTTGTCCTTGCCTGGGGGCAATCAACCGAACTATTTTTAGGAATGCAGGAAATTGAGCGAGGCAAGGATAACAAGGAGGAGTTTACCTTTCCTGTCAACGACGTATCGGCTACACTGGCAAAGAGTGGTTTCGAGGCCATTGGCTGCCATTTAAAGGTAAATGCCAGCCAGCATCCCTTAACCTATGGTATGCCCCACGCATTTCCAATATTTTTTACCGGAAGTCCTGTTTTTGAAACGTCAATTCCATATTTTGATACCGACAGAAGGGTTGTTTTATCGTATCCCGAAGGTAATCCAAAAATCAGTGGATACGCTAAAAACGGAAAACTCCTTGAGCATAAAGGGGCTATGGTTTGGCTTAGAAAAAATAAGGGTCAGGTGGTGCTCTATGGATTTAATCCACAATTTCGCGGACAAACCTCAGGTACCTTCAAATTGCTATTCAATGCTTTACTAATCGAAAGATAATTTCTGAAATAGAGCCAAACCACTTAACATTTATATTGTTTTGTGATTTTTTTTGACTTACTTCAAGCTTACATTTAACGGAAACAAATGTATGGTTAGCAGTAAGCCATATACTAGCATAAAGGTTGCCATATCCACTGCTGTTTTAACAGCAGCATTCTTTGTATTCCTGTTTTTTTACCTGGGGATCAACCTCCGTGAGTATATATACGAAGATTCCAAGGAGATAGCAAAAGAGATATCGCGGAGCGCTGCAGTGCAATCCGAACGATACTTCAATTCTGCGCTATGGGTTGCCAAATCTATGGCCAGTAAATCAATGCTACTTAGGGAACTCGGTGGGTGTAGGCAAGCGGTGAGAGACATACTAACAACGGAGCTGCACGAGAATAAAAACTTTTTAGGAGCTTGGACCCTTTGGGAGCCAAATGCTTATGATGGAAACGATTATCTTTTTGCTGGTAACCCTTTACACAATAGCATGGGTACACTGGGTAATGGCTTCTTTTATTACAATGACAGCATCCATATGGAAGTTATGGGCCGAAACGATTATGCTGGATTATACTACGTTTTGGCCAAAGAGAAACGCCATGAGATTATTCTGGATCCCTACAAATGGACATATGGTGGACTAAAAAAGAGTTTTTTCGGCACATCCATTAGCATTCCTCTAATAGATAATGGAGTTTTTTTAGGAGCAATAGGAATTGATATTGATATCGATGATCTACAAAAAGAACTCAATAAAACTAGGCCCTACAAATCGGGGTACCTTTCACTAATTACAAGTCAAGGTAATATTGTAAGCCACCCCGATAGTTCCTTCTTAACCAAAAACTTTTTCAGCCTAATTCATAATACCGATTCTGTAAACTACGCACCGATACTTAATGGTAGCGAGTTAACCCTTGAAACTGTATCGGAGTTTACGGGACAAAAGGTGTTTCGGTTTTTCTACCCAATTCGCATTGGGAGCGAACAGCATTGGAGCATGATGGTGGAGCTACCCATTCGTGATATCACTGCACGATCCAATCAGCTTATTGTAGCAGCCTCTGCAATACTTCTTGCAGGTTTAGCACTAATCATTTTTCTGATATTCAATATTTTCGATCGTCGTAGGTACGAGAATACCATTTTGGTTGCCATGGCCGAAATTGAAGAGAGAGGTATAACTGCCGCTGAGAATGCCAGAAATTACCGAGAAATTTTCAATTCAACCAGTGAGGCGATTATAATCTACGACCCTGACTCCAGAAAAATTCTCGATGTAAACGATATTGTCCTAAGTATGTTTGGCTATGCACATAAGGAGGATGTTATTAACCTTAGTATGCGTAACTTGAGCTATGAGCAACCGCCATATAAGGTTGACGATGCCGAGAGTTACATCAAAAAAACAATTCATGAAGGGCCTCAAATTTTTGAGTGGCTCGCACAGAAAGGCAATGGGCAAACATTTTGGGCCGAGGTATCGTTGCGGAGTGCCGTTATTAATGGGCACAAGAGGATACTTACCGTGATTAGAGATATTTCGGAGAAAAAGAAGACAGCGCTTGAACTTGAACAGTATCGAAATCATTTGGAGATGTTGGTGAAGGAGCGAACCGAGGAACTTGAAGCGGCAAACGAGGAGCTAACAGCCATAAACGATGAATTGTATGGTCAGAAACAGAAATTGCAAGAGGCACTGGTCGATTTGAAGAATGCGCAAAATCAACTTGTTCAATCAGAAAAAATGGCTTCGCTTGGAGTATTGGCTTCGGGTATCGCTCATGAAATTAACAATCCCTTAAATTTTATCCAAGGAGGAATACTAGGGATTGAAAATTACTTCGATAAACATATGCCTGAACACCGTGAAGGCATTGAGCCCCTTGTTGGAGCGATTAAGGAGGGGGTTCGTCGTTCGGTTGTTATTGTCAACAGCCTAAATCACTATACCCGCAAGGACACCAAATCGAAAACAGTATGCGATGTGCATAGCATTATAAACAACAGCATAATTATGATTCAGGGACAGATTAAGGATTCAATTGCCCTGTCTTGTAATTTTTATGATACGGCCCTTAACGTGAAATGCAACGAAGGGCAACTCCATCAGGTATTTTTGAATATTCTACTAAACTCAATACAGGCAATTGAAGAGAGCGGAAATATTGAGGTTTCAACATCGGCAACAGCCAAAAAATTGAAGGTTACAGTTAAGGATAACGGGTGCGGTATTAGCCCCGAAAATATAGATCACCTTACCGATCCATTTTTTACTACCAAGGAGCCAGGGCAAGGAACAGGCCTGGGCTTGGCAATTGTATCTAGCATTCTTCGAGATCACAATGGTAAAATTGAATTCAGTTCGGTTGAAGGTGAGGGTACTGAGGTAATTGTTACGTTACCCCTAAAAAACGAATAAAAATGAATAAAAGGGTAAAATTGTTATTTGTTGACGACGAGCCAATTAACTTAATGCTATTCGAAACCTGCTTTGGCGATAGCTATAGCGTGATTACAGCAACTTCTGGTGACGAAGGTTTGACAGTTCTTGCTAACCAAACGGGTATTTCTATTGTTTTTACCGATATGAAAATGCCAGGGATGAATGGAGTAGAATTTGCCCAAAAGGCAAAAGCGATGTATCCAGAAATATCGTTTTTTATACTTACAGGTTATGGGCTAACCGATCCAATAAAGGAAGCAATTGATGCTAAGATAATTGTTGACTGTCTATTTAAACCATTTGAAATTGAGGAGGTCGAGAGGGCCATCACAAATTTAACTGAGTCGAATATTAGTCTATAATCTACCATTTTTGTAAGCCTAATAATTCTAAAAAAATCCCCTTGAGAGAACCTCAAGGGGATTTTTATAAACCTAAACCTAAATTTTTTAGAACCTACCTCTTCCACCGTGGCCCATTGTGCCATTTCCTCTGTTCATCCTGTTCGATTTGCGGGAGTTGAAAAGCACTCGCTGCTCATCGGTAAGTAGTGAGGCAACCTCAGCTCTGTGGGCAGCGCCCTTCTTCTGAATGTTAGTCCGTATTGAGCTCATCTCGTCAATAGTCTTGTTAATGGCATTCAAATCATGCTTATCGGCCGATTGAAGGGTGCGTAGGCGAGCACGTTTCTCGTTTAGCTCGTTTCGAAGAGGAGTAACCTCTTTTAGATGATTGGTGCGTAGTTCCGTGATTTTGGCCTCCTGCTCATCAGTTAGGTCAATACATTGGCCATCGGCTCTGTATTGTCTGTTGCCGTTATTCATCATTCCTTGGCCATCGGCATTGTACATCATTCCTTTTCCGCTACCATTGCCTGTTGCTCCACGGCCTTGTCCACGTTGTGCAAACACTTCGCCGGTAGTAATCATTAGCCCAGTCATTAGGGCCATTGCTGCAAAAATCTTAATCCTTTTCATAATTATTGTGTTATTTGGTTTTACAATTTGTTTGTTGTTCATTAATTAGCGCTAACTATATTTTTATTCGTTGATTCTTCTGTTTCGAGGGGGTTCAGCCGAATGCCTCCTGTCTCGGTTAAGCATTCGTTGACCTTGGGGCATTGCCCTTCTGAATAGTTGCTGAAGGGTTTGGTACTGTTCAGGCGAGCAAGACTCACGTAGCGTAAGGAAATGCTCAATGGTTGCAAATTGTTGTTCCTCATGCAGCTGCCCAATTGCTATGGCTAAACTATCGAGTTTTGCTCTGTCCGGATTTTCCTTGTCTAGCTCATCTATAATCAACCTGTGGTTAGTTTGAATTTCCCTTCTAATGCTTTGGGTTTCGTTAAAGTATTCTTGTCTCAATGTTTCAAAGATCTCTTCTTGCTCGGGAGTTAGGTTAAGCTCGTTTGCAATCGATTTTGCATAGTTTGTACGGTTGCGAAAGCTTTCCCTTGGATTGGTTGGCTCCTGTGGCTTTGTGTAATGAAAGCCTAAAGTGCCAAGTATGGCTAGGTTTATCGCCACTAGCAGTATAACTGCTCCAATTAGTATTCGGTTCTTGGTGAAAATATTCATGGCGTTTGCTTTAGTTGTTATCATCTAAATTTTCGTAGGGCGAAAACACATCGCTGGGAAAATACTCATCAGCAAGTTGTGACCATTGGTTTTGTGTGTTTCCATCAGCATTTGAGAGCGATGCGCTAAAGAGCGATCCAATTGCAATTCCAAAAGCAATACCTGCTGCCGCAATAGTAACAATGGTTGTTCTGCGCAAAGGGATCACGGGAACATTAATCGATTTCTTACTATGCAATGCATCCCATAATTTGGCAGCAAGGTAGGGATTGGGTTGGTACTCCTCCTTTTCTTGCTCAATACCTGTATATATATGCTTAACATTCTCGAGAGCTTTCTGACATTGCTCGCAGCTTGCAAGGTGTTGCTCAAGCCTGTCGTGCTTTTCCCGGTCAAGTTCCCCATCCAGGTAGCTCAGTAAGTTTATATTTGATTCTTTGCACTTCATTTGTTTTGCTCTTTAATGGTTTAGACACTGCTCTTTATAAAAACTTGCGGTTAGGGTTAAATTATTTTTGCATTTCGCTTAGGATATGCTTTTGAAGGTTTGTTTTGGCTCTAAAAAGTAACGACTCCACCGACGAGAGGCTAACCTCCATAACTGCTGCAATCTCTTTGTACGATAGTTCCTGGTATTTGCTTAGGATAAATGCAATGCGTTGGTTTTCCGGTAGCCTATTAATTGACTCTTTAAGCATTCGCTTGCTCTCGAACCGCTCAATATTGCTATCGGCTTTATTATTACTTCTATCCTCAATTTGCAGGGGCTCATCCTCCGAGTTATTTGATGTGAAAAATGCTTCGATGCTACGGAAAATCTTTTCGCGCTTCTTCTTCCGTACAAAATTTAGCGATTTGTTAACGGCAATTCGGTATAGCCAAGTCGATAGCTTGGCTTCGCTTCTAAATCCGTCCAACGATTCAAATACTTCAATAAATACTTCCTGAGCAATATCCTCAGCATCGGCGTATGAGGTTACAAAGCCCTTACAGGTTTTTACAACAAGCTCTTGATATCTGCTTACCAACTCTTCAAAAGCCCTTTCGCTGTTGCGTTCCAGGATATCATTTATAAGCTCTTTGTCTGTCATTTAATCGATTTATAAGAAAATTTGACTACCTTTCTTGAGCATTTGACACACGCAAGGTACAAAACTTGCGCTGCAGCTGTTCCTCTTTTTCTTCTTCTTCTTCTTCTGCAATGTATTCATTCTTTACTTTATACATTTGTAGCTCAAAATGTACGCGCTATGGGTATCAGGACAAAGATAATGCTTGGGTTTATGATTCTGGGTTCTATGCTGTTCTCCTTTTTATTGTGCTGTATATTCTCATACTATTTGTTACAGGCGTGGGGCTAACCGCTATGAGGGTCGATATTAACACGGCATTCTCAGCATCAGCAGCCACAATTAGTACCGTTGGCCTCGGGTTTGGCGAAGTTGGTTCGGCTTCAAATTTTGCTGCAATCCCCTGTTTGGGCAAGGTGCTTCTCACGCTTAATATGCTTTTGGGCCGTTTGGAGATATTTGGACTCTTGCTGATTTTCTTTATGAAGTCGTGGCGGTAGAAAGATGTTATACCACTAGTTATATAGTGATTTGCTAAGGGTCAAAAGTCGAAAGCATGCCCTGAGCTTGCCGAAGGGTCGAAAGTCTGAAAGTCGAAAGTCTGAAAGTCGAAAGTCGAAAGTCTGAAAGTCGAAAGTCGAAAGTCAATAGACGGGTTATAACTGACAACAGACAACCGACAACCATACAGTAACCTCAACAAATAAAATCTTCCTTCATTAATGCGGTATTACCAAAAAATCAACATTACTACTCTATGCTGTCGCCTTGTGGTAGCGCAATTTAATGCTACTTTTGCATAAAAATATTTTGTATGATTCCCTACCTACAGGTCGAAGATGTTAGCAAGTCGTTTGGCGATTTAGTTTTATTCCAGAATATTAGGTTTGGCGTTGGCAAGGATCAGCGTGTTGGGCTAATTGCCCGGAATGGAGCGGGCAAAACCACGTTGTTAAAAATTATTGCTGGAATAGAATCGAAGGACTCGGGCAATATAGTTTGGCAAAACGATCTGCGGGTTGGTTACCTCGACCAGAACCCAATACTCGATAATTCAAAGTCGATTATTGAGAATGTATTTGCCTCGGGCGACGAGAAAGGGAAAGCAATTTTTGCCTATCAGCATGCTATGGCTTCGCAATCGAAAAACGAGATGCAGCAAGCCCTAGAGTTAATGGATAAGCATAGTGCTTGGGATATTGAAGTGAAGGCACGGCAAATTCTAACCCAGCTAAAAATTACCGATCTCGACCAGTCGGTAAAAACCCTATCGGGTGGTCAGCAGAAACGAGTAGCTCTGGCTGCTTCGCTTATCAACGAGCCCGATTTTTTGATCCTCGATGAGCCCACCAACCACCTCGACTTAGATATGGTGGAGTGGCTGGAGGATTTTCTGAAAAACAGCCGCATCACCCTGCTGATGGTTACCCACGATCGGTTTTTCCTTAACCGGGTTTGTACCGATATAATTGAACTCGATCAAAAGGAACTATTCTGGTATAAGGGTAATTATGCATATTATATCGAGAAGAGGCAGGAGCGGATTGAGACTCGAAGTGCACAGGTAGAGAAAGCATCGAACCTTTATCGTCGTGAGCTCGACTGGATGCGCCGCTCACCACCCGCCCGAACATCAAAAGCAAAATATAGAATTGATGCCTTTTACGATTTACGTTCAAAGGCTACACAGCGTTTTAGCAACAGCAATGTGCGCATAAACGTTGGGGCCGCTCGTTTAGGTAAGAAGATTTTGGAGGCCAAGGGGCTTGAGAAATCGTTCGACGAATTGGTAATCCTAAAGGACTTCTCCTATACATTTAACCGCTACGAGCGGTTGGGCATTGTGGGCGATAATGGTACGGGTAAATCCACGTTTCTCAATATCATCACTCAGGCTATTCCCGCCGATAAGGGTGTAATTGAGGTGGGCGAAACGGTGGTGTTTGGATATTATAGACAGGAGGGGATGACGATTCAGGAGGATATGAAGGTGATTGATGTGGCGCGCGAGGTTGCCGAAGTGGTTACCTTGGGCGATGGGAAAACCCTCTCGGTTTCGCAATTCCTTAATATGTTCCTGTTTGCACCCGAGGTGCAGAATGCATACGTAAATAAGCTTAGTGGGGGCGAAAAACGCAGGCTATACCTATTGACCATACTTATGCGAAGTCCCAACTTTTTAATCCTCGATGAGCCAACTAACGACTTGGATATTGAAACCCTAAACGTTTTGGAAACCTACCTCGAGAGTTTCCCCGGTGTTGTGCTGGCCGTTTCGCACGATAGGCATTTTCTTGAGAAAGTGGTAGATGGATTGCTTATTTTTGAAGGCAATGGCGAGATTAGCGGTTTTCCAGGATCCTATTCCGATTATTACGATTGGAAAAAAGAGCAGCAGAAAATGGAACAGCAGGCCTTGAGAGCTGCCGAACCAAAGGCAAAACCAAAAGCAAAATCTGATTCAAAGCCGCGTAAACTTAGTTTTGCCGAGCGTAAGGAGATGGAAAAACTGTCGAATGAGATTGAGAGCCTAGAGAATGAGAAGGCCGAGATTGAAACGGCTATCAATAGCGGTACGCTACCCCATGATGAGCTGATTGGCCAATCCAATCGTATTGCAGAATTATTACATCTGCTCGACACCAAGGGCGAGCGCTGGCTCGAACTTATGGAGATTGATGAGAAGGCGGGGTAATGGAGTGAAGAATAAAGTTTAGAGTTTGATGTTTAGAGTTAAAGGTTGAAAGTGCGGCCTTTAACTATTATCAAATAACACACATTTTCCATCTTTCGCTTTCGAATCAATCAATCATTTATCAATTGGCAATGCGATGCAATCAGCCAACT
>DDWD01000126.1 GCA_002345825.1 Bacteroidales bacterium UBA2295 | reverse complement strand
AATTTTGCTGCACTCTGGTACCTTAGCGTTATAGCTAAATTTATTTCTGTGCGTAAAGCTCAATAATCTTGAGCATTACCTCGGTGGCTTTTACCATGCTCTCAACTGGCACATACTCCTGCTTGCCGTGAAAGTTCTCGCCCCCGGCGAAAATGTTTGGACAGGGAAGACCCATGTACGATAGGCGCGCACCATCGGTTCCCCCACGAATGGGTTTAACCTTGGGCTTAACACCAACTAGTTCCATGGCCTTAACGGCGGTTTCAACCACGTGGTACACGGGCTCAACCTGCTTACGCATATTGTAGTACTGATCCTTAACCTCAAGGGTAACTACTCCCTCGCCATACTTCATGTTGATGAATTCGGCAACTTTAGTGATAAAGGCTTTGCGAGCCTCAAACTTTTCGTTGTTATGGTCGCGGATAATGTACTGGAAGGTTGCATTCTCAACCGATCCCTCCATTTTTATAAGATGATAAAAACCGTCGTATCCCTCGGTATGCTCGGGGCGTTCGTTGGCTGGTAGCAAGCTGTTGAACTCCATAGCTACGTGTATGGAGTTAATCATCTTATCCTTGGCATAACCAGGATGGATATTACGACCCTGAATAGTTACCTTGGCGCCGGCAGCGTTGAAGTTCTCGTACTCCATCTCGCCAATGGCGCCACCATCGAGGGTGTAACCAAACTCGGCATCGAATTTTTTTACATCAAAATGGTCAACGCCACGTCCAACCTCCTCATCAACAGTAAAGCCAATGCGGATTGGGCCATGCTTAAACTCAGGGTTGCTCATCATGTACTCAACGGCAGTCATAATTTCGGCAACACCAGCCTTATCGTCGGCTCCCAGAAGGGTTGTGCCATCGGTTACAATTAGGGTTTGGCCCTTGTAGCCTTTTAGCTCGGGGAACTCGGTTGGCGACAGGGTTACGTTTATCTCTTTGTTTAGGATGATTTCAGACCCATCGTAATTTTCGATAAAGCGAGGCTTAACATCCTTTCCGCTCATATCGGGGGCGGTATCAACGTGGGCAAGGAAACCAATGGTTGGCACCTTTTTGTCGATATTGCCCGGTACAGTTGCCATAACGTAGCCGTACTCATCGATGGTTACGTCTTTTAATCCAAGGTCCTGGAGTTCCTTTACCAGCATGTTGGATAGTTCCAGCTGCTTTTTGGTGCTGGGAAAGATATCCGTTACCGTATCATCGGCTTGGGTATCAATCTTAACATAGCGCAAAAAGCGGTCGATTAGTAACTTTTGATTTATCATAGTTTTGAACGTTTGAATGAATAATAGTTTGAAGACCGAAGTTTGAAGACCGAAGTTTGAAGTCGGAAGACCGAATAATTTACCAAACATTTGCTTCTGTCTTCTGTCTTCCGTCTTCTGTCTTCTGTCTTCTGTCTTTCCTACTCCACTTCAGGCTTACCCCTTAACGATTCCCAAACAAGGTATCCACAGATAACAAGGAACATTCCAAGACCAAGAACCTGTGCGGGGTTCGACTCGAACCACTCGAGATTCACGTAGTTAATTCCAGCAAATTTAAGTATAGCGCTAATTACACCCATAAGCGCTCCACCGGCAATAAACCCAGAGGCAATAAGCGTTCCGCGCTCACGACGCGACTGATTAACCTTAGCATCTTTACTACGGGTTGAAACAAAGTGAGCAATAATACCACCTACAAGCAGAGGGGTGTTTAGGTGTAAAGGAATAAACATACCTAGCGCAAAAGCCAAAGCAGGCACGTTAATCATTGTAAGAATAAGTGATAGCATAGCGCCAGCACCGTAAAGCAACCATGGGGCTGGTTTTCCGCTCATCATTGGTTCAATTACAGCAGCCATGGCGTTTGCTTGTGGCGCAACCAGTGCGCCCTCGCCTGTAAATCCGTATGTTTTGTTTAACAGGATAATTACACCGCCAACAGTGGCTGCTGATACAAGAGTTCCTAAAAACTTCCAACTTTGCTGTTTGTATGGCGATGAGCCTAGCCAGTATCCAATTTTTAGGTCGGTTATAAAACCACCAGCCATTGATAGGGCTGTACAAACCACACCACCAATAATTAGCGCAGCAACCATTCCGCTTTCGCCCGACAAGCCAGAAGCGGCCAGTATTAGCGAGGCAATAATTAGGGTCATAAGTGTCATCCCCGAAACGGGGTTAGTACCTACAATGGCAATGGCATTGGCTGCCACGGTAGTAAACAGAAATGCAATAACCATTACAATGGCTAGGCCAATAAGGGCGTGGGTAAGATTATGCACCACACCAAATTGGAAGAAGATAAAGATTAGGATAGTAGTGGCCAGAATTCCAAATCCAATAACTTTCATAGGTAAATCGCGCTTGGTTCTGAGTTCCTCTTTCGATGCCCCACCTTTACGACCCATTGTTTCGGTAACTGCCAGCCCAACCGCTTGCTTAATAATTGGCCACGATTTAATAATACCAATTACACCGGCCATAGCAATGCCTCCAATACCAATTGGGCGGATGTAATGCATAAACATCTCCTCGGCGCTCATATCGCCAATTAGGGCAAGGGCATTAGTTCCAACGGGGCTTGTCATACCCTCGGCAAAATAGTTAAGGAAGGGTATTAGCACAAACCAGCCAACAAACGAACCGGCACAAATAATGGCAGCATATTTTAAGCCGATAATGTAACCTAAACCGACAATGGCAGCACCAACGTTGATTTGAAAAACCATTTTGGCCTTGGTGGCTAGCGTCTCGCCAAAGGGAATTACCCTTGTGGTAAACACCTCGCTCCACCAACCAAAGGTTGCAATAATAAAATCGTAAATACCACCAACTAGACCGCTTATTATCAGTAATTTGGCTTGGCTTCCACCTTTCTCGCCCGATACAAGCACCTCGGTTGTTGCGGTGGCTTCGGGGAATGGATACTTACCGTGCATATCGGCAACAAAGTACTTGCGGAAAGGGATTAGGAACAGAATACCAAGCACACCGCCAAGTAGCGATGATATGAAAACCTGGTAAAATTCTGCTTCTAGCTCAAGAATGTATAGTGCAGGTAGCGTAAAAATTGCACCAGCAACAATAACTCCCGAGCTGGCCCCAATCGATTGGATAATCACATTCTCGCCAAGGGCATTTTTTCGCTTAGTAAGCGACGAGAGGCCAATGGCAATAATAGCAATGGGAATGGCTGCCTCAAATACCTGCCCAATCTTTAGGCCCAGATACGCGGCGGCAGCGGAAAAAATGACAGCCATAATCAATCCCCATGTAACGGAATAGGTACTAATTTCAGGGACAATTTTAAGTGGCGACATTACTGGTTGGTACTCCTCGCCTGGTTTTAACTCCAGATAAGCATTATCCGGTAAACCCTTAATCTTTTCATGTTCGGTGTGTTGTGACATCTTAATTTTAGGTTATTAGGTTTATGTATGAATTGATTTTCCTGAAAAATTGCATGCAAAATACAAAAACCAAATGTATTTGCATGGTTAGGGTAAGAATATTCCTGCTACAAATCGTCCATCATTGCCACGGCGAGCCGAGAAAAACGTATCGTTTTCTGAGATAGTACAATATCCTGAAATCTCAATATTGGTAGTTTTTACACCCGATTCGGTCAGGGTAATTCGGTTGGCCTCCCACATATCGAAAATGGTTTTGCCGTTTATGTTTTTAATCACTTTATTTAGGTCGAAGCTTTTATCTACCTCGGCTATTACATCCTCGCCAACCTCGTAGCAGCAGGGTTCACCCGATGGCCCTATGCCCACAATCAAATCTTTAGGATTTGTTCCGAATTCTCTAACCATCGAATTAACTAAATGGGCAGGAATTTTCAGGGTAGTTCCTTTCCATCCGGCATGTGCCACACCAATGGCCTTTTTAGCTGGATCGAAAAAGACTATGGGCACACAGTCGGCTGCAAGGGTAATAAGGCAAAGCCGGGGCACATTGGTGATAAAGCCATCAGTATTTTGAAATGCGTCGTCAACCGATAAGCTACCTCTGCCTCTATCGGCTTCCGTAATGCGTGGGGTATTAGTTCCATGTACTTGAATTGGGTATACAAAGTCGGTGGGGGTTAACCCTACTGCATTTGCCAACTTTTCCCTATTGGCTAGCACATCCTCAGTTCTATCGTCTTGATTTAGGCTTAGGTTAAAGCTCTCGTAGCTTCCTTTGCTAACTCCGCCATGGCGGGTGGTTACGAAATGGGAAATCTGTTGGCTATATTTTGCTAGGTTTTCAAATTGACCTAGGGGAATACCGTTTACGTCGATAATTTTCATAGTTTGTGGTTTTTAACTTTTCAAGACAAAACAAACATAGCAAATCTACAAAAAAGCAATTGGTTTTGCTGTAACCAACTATTTGTAGAAACAAAAAAACCCGACAGAAGGGTCGGGCTATAAATTTTCGGTTGGAGTGGGATTGTTTTGTATTAATCCCACTCAATGGTAATCAATGTCTCTAAATCGGTTCCTTCCTCCTTGTTCTCAACCACAACGCTTAGGGCGCGCTTAAGTGTTATTTCTAGTGTTTGCTCTACCCAACCAGCAATTCTGTTCATAATTAATTTCTCGTTGAATTTAAACTGCTTTAGCTCAAGCACACAGCGCTTATCCTTACTTTCAATCACCCTAATTACCGAAGGGTTGTAGTAAGCCGAGAAAATGCTTGAGGCTCTGCTAAGGACAAAATGTGGACTACTTACCCTAACAAATATTTTATAAATACCTTTCAGCGCAATTTCGGCGCTATACCTGCCCAGCATATGAGCTGCCTCAGTGTGGTTGCTATCAAAAAATAGATCGCCAACTTTTTGAGTAGGAATAATTACCGAATCAATAAGATTGTACCAGCTGGTAGCATATATGGGTTGTTCAAATATGGTTCTTGATGAATTGGGCATTGCTTGAAGCCATTCCATATAACGACCAGGAAATCTCTCCTTTACGAAGTCTGGTGTTGTTTTTACTGCAGTCCCTTTAATTTCCATGTAATAGGTTTTGAGTAGTTGTAATTGTCAACCAAGTTAGAAAAAAAAACGATTCTAATGTGTTTTTAGCAGTTATTTGAAACATTGTGGCGTTAAAATCAGTATTTATTATTTAGCATTGTGTAGGCTGGTTGGTATATAATTTGTGATAATTATAGATAGTTCCTATTAACAAATCTGATCTCGCTCATTACTCAAATATGTTACTTTTGCGAAGCCCTTTGATATTTGTATTGTTGTTTACACTCCCTTTTGCATCGTATTCGCAAACAGAAAGGAATTCTTCCTTAGCCAATACTGATAAGTTGGAGCAAGCCCAAAAACTTTATGAAATTGCTGATGAGCTATACCGAACGGGTGATCCCGACGAGGCTATTGAACAATCTAAAAAGGCAATAGACGCCTGCGAGGAGGCAGGTTTACTTCAAGGTGTTGCAAATATGCTTCTTAATATTGGAGTTTTGCATCGCATTAAAAGTGAATATCCTGAGGCATTAAAATATCTGTATTCAAGCCTCGAAAACTTTTCATCTCTCGAAAATATTGGAGGGCAAGCAATGGCCCTCAACCAAATTGGCTCAATTTATCGATTACAGGGTAATTACCCAGGTGCCCTTGAGCATCTTTTAAACTCCTTGTCGTACTTTGAACAGGTTGACGATACCCTTGGACGGGCAAGCGTTTTGAATAACATTGGTATAGTTTATTTTTACCAAGACGATATGCCCAAAGCCCTTGAGTATTATACTGCCTCTTTGGAATTTGAGGAGCTAGCGGGTAGTGAGTACGGAGTATCTATATCGTATATCAACATTGGTGAGGTGCACAAAAAAATGGGCAACTACCATGAAGCGCTTGATTTTTTTCTGAAAGCCTTGGTTCTGGCCAAAAAGCATGAAGAATCCGATATTGATGGTGATAGTGTTGGTATTCTGTACAACGAGATAGGATCAATATACTTAGAATTAGGTGATTTTGATTTAAGCAAAACTTATCTAGAGAGAGCCCTTTCCATTTTCCAGAGTCTAAACAATCACCAGAGGCTTTCGGAGTGTAAGATTTATTTGGGTAAACTTGCCCAAAAGCAAAATAACGATTCCCGAGCGCTCAGTATGTTTTCCCAAGCACTAGAGCATGCCCAATCCATATCGGCTACCGATTTAATAGCGGATGCAAACCAGAGCCTTAGCGAACTCTACGAGAGGATCAATATGCCGGTAAAAGCATTCGATCATTTTAAAAAGTATATTACTGCTCGAGACAGCCTTTTTGACGAGGACAATATGAAGCGAATGGTGCAAACCGAGATGCTTTACAATTTTGAGAAGCAAATGCAGGTGGCCAAAATTGAGCAGGCAAAGCATGAAGTGCAGATGCAGGAAAAAGCCGATAAACAGCGCGTGGTGAGAAACCTATTGTTGTTGGTTCTAGCATTAACATTTATTGCAATTGCTTTCGTTTATAGTGCTTATAAGAATAAGAAGAGATCGAACATTCAGCTTGCCATACAGCAGAATGAAATTCTTGAGAAAAACGAGGAGTTGCTTCAGCAGCAGGAAGAGATACTCTCGCAGCGCGACGAAATTGAATCGAAAAATAAAATCCTTGAAAACTCCCAACGCATTATCGAAGCTAAAAACGATAGGATTATAAGTAGTATAGAGTACGCGCAAACAATCCAGCAGGCCATTCTACCGAATAGGGAGCAACTCAACAAGTTTTTCCCAAACCATGTGGTTTTATTTATGCCAAAGGATATTGTTTCGGGCGATTTTTATTGGTTTAGTAATGTGCAGGATTTGCTTTTTGCTGCCGTTGTCGATTGCACTGGCCATGGTGTTCCCGGAGCGTTTATGTCTTTAATTGGGAATACCATGCTAAACCAAATTGTGAATGAATGGCAAACCAATAATCCAGCGGTAATTCTTGAGCTTATGCACAAGCAGATTCGAAGAGCGCTTAAGCAGGATGTTAACGACTCAAAAGGTCACATTAGTATGGATGTGTGCCTTGTGGCCATCGATTTACCCAAGAAAAAGGCTACGTTTGCCGGGGCCAGCAGGCCAATATTCATTGTGAGAAATGGTAAGGTTGAAAAGATTTCTGGCGATCCACGATCGGTTGGAGGTTACCAACGGGAAGAGAAACGTTACTTTACAAACCACTCCATTGATCTAACCGAAAATCTGTCGCTATACCTAACAACCGATGGCTATTTTGATCAAATGGATGGCAATTTTAAAAAATTTGGACAACGAAATTTTGTCGATTTGCTACTTAAGGTTGAGGGAGATCCGAGTGAAAAGCAACAGCAAACGCTGCTTTCAGCCCTAGAGCAGCATCAAAAGGAACAAGATCAGATTGATGATATTTGTATTCTTGGGCTTAAACTTTAGCTATCTTTGTAGTCTAAAATAATTGCCCTATGGACAATTGTACTGATATAACTGCCTCTTTTGAGTTAAGGAGACAGTTTTTTTATTGGCATATAATCAAAAATCAAATATAATGACAGAGAAAAAGAAAAAGAGATCGCTTATCGACAGGTTCTTGAACATTGTTGAGCGTGGTGGTAATGCACTGCCACACCCGGCTTCGCTGTTTGGTATCTTTGCCTTGGCGGCACTAGCTCTTTCTGCCATTGGTCATTGGTTCAACTGGGAGGTTATTCACCCTGCAACCGGTGAGGCAATTCGTACCGTTAACCTTTTGTCAAAATCGGGGCTCGAGCGCATTATCGATGAGATGGTGCATAACTACACCAGCTTTGCGCCGCTGGGAATTGTTATGGTTGCCATTATGGGCATTGGTATTGCCGAGGGTAGCGGTCTTATTGGCGCCGTTATTCGCAAGCTGGTGCTGGCCTCGCCTAAGCGTATACTTACTTTTGTAATTGTTTTGGCAGGTATTCTTTCTAACACTGCCAGCGATATTGGTTACGTACTACTTATCCCGCTTGCTGCAATAATTTTTATAGCAATTGGCAGGCATCCTATTGTGGGTATGGCAGCAGCATTTGCTGGCGTTTCGGGTGGATTTAGCGCAAACCTAATTCTAGGAACAATCGACCCGCTGGTGGCAGGCCTGTCCGAAGAGGGTGCACACATTCTAGATCCATCGTACCATGTTAACCCAACAGCTAACTACTATTTTATGGTGGTGTCAACTTTTCTGATTGCCTTTTTGGGAACTTGGGTAACTGAGAAATTTATTGCACCTCGGTTTGGAAAATATACTGGTGATGAGGTTGGTGATAAAATTGAACCCCTTAATGATAAGGAGCGCAAAGGGTTACGATGGAGTTTTTATACCATGCTAATTTGGGTTGCAATAGTGTTAATTGGAATTATTCCAGCCAACGGTATTCTTCGTGGCGCCGATGGTGGCATTTTATCATCCCCAGTAATCAAGGGTGTTATTGCTTTTCTGTTTTTGGTGGCTGGTACCATGGGTATTGTTTACGGTGTAGTGACTGGCAAATACAAAAACGATGGCGATGTTGTGAAGGGAATGACTACAAGCCTAAAATCTATTGCTAACTATATGGTGCTGGTGTTTTTTGCTGCTCAGTTTGTGGCCTATTTCAAGTGGAGTAACCTGGGCATTATTTTTGCTATTAGCGGTGCCGAGATGCTCGTACAAGCCAACCTTGGGGTTATTCCGCTCATGATAATGTTTATTGTGTTGGCAGCCGTAATCAATATGTTTATGGGTAGCGCATCGGCCAAGTGGGCTATTATGGCGCCAATATTTGTGCCCATGTTTATGTTGCTGGGCTACTCACCAGAACTCTCGCAGGTGGTTTATCGTATTGGCGACTCGGTAACTAACGTAATTTCACCCATGATGAGTTTCTTTGCGCTTATCATTGCGTACTTCCAAAAGTACGACGAGAAGGCTGGCATTGGCACAATAATATCAACAATGCTACCCTATAGCATTTTCTTCTTCATTGGCTGGGTCATTCTGCTTGTAGCCTGGATTCTATTGGGTCTTCCCCTTGGCCCAGGCGCTGAACTATTTTACGAACTGCCAGCTGGAGTACAAGGTTTTTAAATAGATTTTATTGATTCTTTCGAGCCGTAAACCAAGCAGAATTGTCTAAGTTTACGGCTCGTTTGGTTACTGTGGATGTTTTTTAGGGGAAGTCAAAAGTCGAAAGTCAAAAGTCAAAAGTCAAAAGTTGAAAGTTGAAAGTCGAAAGTTGAAAGTCGAAAAGTTTTAAGTCAAAAGTCGAAAAATCTTATTAGGCAGTTCCTTCAATCATCCAATCAATCAATCATCCAATCTGCCTGCTTTGACGGCAGTCAAGCAGGTCACCCAATCACCCAATCAACTATGTATAACTTCCCCATCATCGACCCAATAATCCAATCTATTGCAGTTGGTAATGCACTTCCTGAGATAAAGAAAACTACCAATCTTTTTGTCGATTTGGTGGAGGATATCGTTGCGCAGCAGCTATCGGGCAAGGTGGCCGATGTAATTTTTAAACGGTTTTGTTGCCTGTTTCCCCAAAATCTGCCCACTCCAGAACTGCTGAGCAAAATCTTAACAGAAGATTTGCGTTCGGTTGGACTATCCAATGCCAAGGCAAACTACGTCAGAAATATTGCTGAGTACGCCATGACCAATATCCTTACGGTTGAGCATTTCAATTCGCTGAGCGACGTGGAGATTATAAAGGAATTAACCAAGATTAAAGGAGTAGGGGTATGGACCGCCCAAATGGTTCTTATCTTCTCGCTAAACCGACCCGATGTTTTTCCGGTTGACGATTTAGCCATTCGGCTTGGGATGCAAAAACTTTATGCCGTGGAGCAGGAAGGCAAAGCCCTAAAACAAAAGCTAGTTGATATTGCCGATGGTTGGAGGCCAAACAGAACCCTTGGGACACGTTACATCTGGGCTTGGGTGAATAGTCAGAAAAAGAATGCGGTTAGGATGTGGCAGTTATGCTATAACCCCTGATCCAATTAGCTCATCATTCAGGTACCATGCGGCAAACTGTCCCGAGGCTATGCCCCGTTGTGGTTGGGTAAAGGTTATGTACATTCCTTCTTCCTCACGATGCAACCGGCCTTCTTGTAGTGGCTGGCGGTAGCGGATTCTGATAAGAAAATCCTTGGTTTCGCCAATTTGCATAGCCATATCGGGGCGCACCCAGTGTATTTCATCCTTGGGTATAAACAACCCGCTGCGGTACAATCCAGGGTGATCTTGCCCTTGGCCAACGTAAACTATATTCTTATCCACATCAATGGCTAAAACGAATAGGGGTTCGGGCGTTCCACCAACGTTTAGTCCCTTACGTTGCCCAATGGTGTAAAAGTGTGCCCCTTGGTGTGTGCCAACCTTTTTCCCATTTTGCGGATTATATGCGTATGCAGCAGCCAAATCTTTTAATGAATCAGAAGTACCAGCAATATCCTTGTTGATAAAATCTTTTGGGATTTCGATAATATCGCCCTTTTTGGCATTAAGTTTCTGTTGAAGAAATACCGGAAGATCAACCTTTCCCACAAAGCATATTCCTTGCGAATCTTTACGCTGGGCAGTGGCTAGTCCCAGTTCGGTTGCAATGCGCCGAACTTCGGGTTTAACAATATCGCCAATGGGAAACAGCGCTTTTGTAAGCTGCTCTTGGCTAAGTTGACAAAGAAAATAGCTTTGGTCCTTATTGGGATCTGCACCTGCTAGCAGTCGATAAACTGTTTCGCCGTTTACTTCAATCTCATCCTTACGGCAGTAATGACCAGTAGCTACATAGTCGGCATTGAGCTTTAGGGCTGCTTTAAGAAATTCATCGAATTTTATTTCGCGGTTGCAAAGCACATCGGGGTTTGGGGTGCGCCCGCGCGAGTATTCATCAAACATATAATCGACCACACGCTTGCGGTACTGCTCGCTTAGATCAACCATATGGAATGGAATTTTGAGCTTGCGGGCAACCATCTGCGCAAAGTTGTAGTCATCGTCAAATGGGCAATCGCCATGTAGCACGCCAGTGGTATCGTGCCAATTCTTCATGAATAGTCCAACCACATCGAAGCCTTGCTCTTTGAGCACGTATGCTGCAACGCTTGAGTCAACTCCTCCCGATAAACCTACAACAACTCTTTTCACTTTGCTATTATTTTGCTGCGCAAAATTAGTAATTTTTTGCGGGGTTCTGAAAGCCCCTTGACTTTTAGTGATGTTTATACAAAACCTTTAAACATTAAACAAAATGTTGCTTTTCTTGTTTTATAGGATAGTTTATACATAATGTGAAAAATAGTTACCTTCATCAACATATTTTGCAAATTGGATTTTGACATTTTCAACAGCAAAGGTTAGTTTTCTTGAACTTCGCATTTAAATTGAATTTAAATCAATATATAAATAAATGAAAAAGGCTTTAGTGGTAGGAACAGGTTTGGGCGGATTAACCACCGCAATTCGCTTGTCGTCGAAAGGGTACAAGGTTGAGATGCTTGAGAAGTACCACCAGGCAGGTGGTAGGCTAAATCAGCTAAAGCAGGATGGATTTACATGGGATTTGGCGCCCACCTTTTTCTCAATGAGCTACGAGTTCGACGAGTTTGCCAAAAGCTGCAATATGGATTTGCCGTTCACTTTCTTTCCTCTCGATCCGCTCTATACCGTCAATTTTTCTGGTAATCCAAAAAAATATGAAATTCATAAAGATTTACAGAAGTTAGCTAAAGAGTTTGAGGTGGTTGAACCCGATTTTGAGTGCAAGATGAGGAACTACTTGGAAAAAACCGGTCGTCTTTTTCATGATACAGAGAATAAGGTAATCCGCCGTAACTTCAGCTCGCTGTTCAACTTTGCTGCCACATTGGCTACCGTTCCGCTAAAGCATGGTCCGCTTATGCTTAAAACCATGTGGAGCGAGATGAATAAGCATTTCACCTCGTATGAGGTTAAGGTGATTTTCTCGTTGGTAGCCTTTTTTCTTGGCGCAACACCTTTCGATACACCTGCAGTTTACTCCATGCTAACCTATACTGAGCTAGTGCATGATGGTTATCACAACGTGCAGGGTGGTATGTACAAGATAGTTGAGGGATTAGTGAGCGAGTTGGAGGTGAGAAATATTAAGGTTACATACAATACCGAAATTGTTGGCTATTCAGATAATGGTAAGGAGATCGATGGACTTATCGATAAGGAAGGGAAAAAATGGACTGCCGACTTGTATGTGATAAATGGTGATGCCGCGTCGTTCCGGGGTGAGGTGCTAGACCGAAAAGCCTTTACCGCTGAGAAACTTGATAAGATGAAATGGACCCTTGCTCCTTACACCATGTATCTAGGTGTAAAGGGAAAGATTGATGGTTTGGAGGTGCACAACTATTTCCTTGGGCAGAATTTTGAGGAGTACAGCTCAGGAATTTTTAAGAATAAAGTCAGTCTTGACAAACCATATTATTACGTAAATGTACCCAGTAGGGCAAATCCAGAATATGCGCCAGAGGGCTCTGAGGCACTTTTTGTACTTTGCCCAGTACCCGATTTGCGCTATAAACCCAGCTGGGACGATAGCGAGGATATTGCCAAAAACATAATCAGCGATTTGTCCGAGAGGATAGATTTCGATATCCAAAGTAACCTGGTTTCAAAAACGATTCTAACTCCCCTGAATTGGGAAAAGATGTTTAACCTTTACCGAGGAAGCGGTTTGGGCTTGGCGCATGACTTGAATCAGATTGGCTATTTCCGTCCGCATAACACCGACGAGAAGTTCAAAAACTTATTTTATGTTGGTGCAAGTACCATACCCGGCACGGGTTTACCAATGGCCGTAATTAGCTCGCGACTAACCACCGAACAAATTATTAAGCGTTATGGATCTGTACAATAGCACAACTTTAAGCTGCAGTAAGATATTCACCACCGAGTATTCAACATCCTTTTCCAAGGCGGTTTCGAGACTTCATCCTTCCATACAGGATGATATTTATGCAATTTACGGATTTGTTCGTATTGCCGACGAGATTGTAGACACCTTTCATAATCATCCCAAGCGGGAGATGCTAGCAAATTTTAGGGAACAGGCATACCAATCCATCGAGCAGAAAATTAGCACCAACCCAATACTAAACAGTTTTCAGCTGGTTGTAAATAGATATAACGTTTCGCATGACTTAATTGAGTCATTTCTAGAGAGTATGCGAATGGATTTAGAACAGCAAGAGCATAATAATGAATCGTACAAAAAGTATATCTATGGCAGCGCCGAGGTGGTTGGGCTTATGTGCCTTAAGGTGTTTTGCAACGGCAACCAGCAGCTATACGATGAGCTAGCTCAGCCAGCACGTAGCTTGGGCGAGGCTTTTCAAAAGGTGAACTTTTTGCGCGATCTAAAATCCGATTACGAGGAGCGAGGTCGTATCTATTTCCCCTCTGTCGATTTCGGTAACTTCTCGGAGAAGGAAAAACGCAAAATCGAAGACGATATTGAGGCCGATTTGCAGAAATCGCTTGAGGGTATTCGTAAATTGCCCAGCAAAGCAAAGCTTGGGGTTTACATTACCTACGTGTACTTCAGAGCGTTGCTACACCGTATTAAACGTGTAAAAGCCGCCAACCTAATGAATGAGCGCATCCGCGTTTCCGATCCTATGAAGTATTTGCTGATGCTAAAAGCACGAATGGACGTACTGTTTAGGATTGTGTAAAGCTAATAGAGTGAATAAAGTTTAAAGTTTGCCTGCCTATGGCAGGTTTAAAGTTCAAGGTTCACGCCAAACGCCAAACAATCATCTTCGTGCCCAAGTGTCTTAGCGTTCAATCAACCAACCTGCCTGCTTTGACGGCAGTCAGGCAGGTTACCCAATCACCCAATCTCTTCCCTCCCAATTTTCCATTTCTTTAAATTCTGCTACATTTGCAGAAAAATTTTTATGTTCGATTTTTCTGAAGCCACAATAAACGGAATTGCCATCCATAGGGTGGGTAGCAGGGCGCGCGAGGGCGAATTGGTTTTAGCCAACAGCTTGGCTCAAATATACGATTCAAACCTTTTAGGTTTGCTCAAAACATATTTCTTATCACCATTTAAACAGCCCGAGTTTTACAGCTTCGCCCATGGTTCCGACTTGTCGATGAACGAGGTGTATAGCTATTCGCAACGACTGTTCGAAAATCAGGATCAGCTGCTAGAACAGTCTGTAAACATAGCAAAGCATCTGTACCAAAGCAGTGGCCACCCAAATATCAAGGATGGGGAGTTGTACGTGGTTTTGCTATCCGATTGTGTAGTCGAGGGCGAACTGGTTGACGCCATCGGTCTTTTTAAGTCCGAAACCAAGGATACCTTCATCACCGTTCATCAGCAGTCCGATGCCTTTGAGGTGGAGCAGCATCAGGGCATTAGCATTCGTAAGCTCGATAAGGGTTGCCTAATTTTTAATACCGAGCACGATTTTGGCTACAAAGTGGTGGCCATCGACAATATCAATAAGAACGATGAGGCAAGGTTTTGGAAAGAAATTTTCCTTGGCGTAAAGCCGCGCGAGGACGATTTTTACCAAACCAGTAGCTACATCAACCTTTGCAAAGATTTTGTGAAGGATGTGCTTGTGGAGGATCAAAAGGTTGAAAAAACTGAGCAGGTGGCCTTGCTAAATAAAACCCGCGATTACTTTACCACGAACGATTCATTCGATCAACTGGAGTTTGAGGAGGAGATAATCCGCAAACCCGAGGTGGTGGAGCAGTTCCGCGATTACAAGGATAACTATCAGGCCGAGATGGGGTGTAATCTTAAGGATTCGTTCACCATATCAACCGATGCCGCCAAGCAGGCTAAAAAGGTGTTTAAAAGCGTGATTAAGCTCGATAAAAACTTTCATCTATACATTCATGGTGGCCGAGACAGAGTGGAGAAGGGGTATGATGATGATAAGGGCTTAAGTTACTATAAACTTTTTTTTGATGCGGAAGGGTAAGGAAGGGGTAAAGTCGAAAGTTTAAGGTTTAATGTTTAATGTTTAATGTTCGCCCAAACTATAAACGCAGAACGCAGAACCCTAAACCGTCAAACAACCCTCGTTATACTTCGTATTCCGAGGCAGGCATTCAATCAATCAATCAATGAATCAACCAACCAACTGTTAACGCTTAGCGAATATGTCAACAAAAGAAATAGTATTTAGCCGAAACGTGGTGGAGTTTGCTGCCGTGGCAAAGGAGTACTGCGCATTTATTGAGAATACAACCAATTACAAACGTAGCCAGTTTGTGAAGATTATTAGTAGCCTTTTGCCTTTGCTTTACTACAAGGCCTCACTACTTCCCGAAACTGAGCCTATCTACGAGGAGGGCAATCAGAAATACGTTACCGAGGAGTACTACATAGCGCTCAACGAACGCATAAAGCACTACCTAGGCGAGTTCGATGCCTTTCCCGAAGTTTTTGATAAGCGCACTGCGGAAACCGACGATCAGTTCTCTGCCAGTATGGCCGAGTACCTAAGCGATGTGTATCAGGATTTAAAAGATTTTACCATGATATACCAGGGAGGCCAGGCCGATGAGATTAACGATGCACTATGGGAGTGTCGCCTCAATTTTCAGGAGTTTTGGGGAATGCGACTGGCCAATTCCATTAGGGCTGTTCACAAGCTGGCCTATGGCGAGGTTGATTTGGATGAGGAGGTGCCTGAAGAAACAAAACCCGAAACCGACGACGATGTGGATACAAGCAATTGGTTCATAACCCGTCGTCAGGACGAAATGGATAACGAGTAGGTATGGTATTTAATGACGATATAACCAAGGAGGAGATTAACCAGCTGCCCAAGGCAGTTTATAGTGGCGATATTTTTGTAATCAGTTCAGAAGATGAGCTGCTTATGCATTTGCCCCGGCTGGCTAAGGAGCGAATCATTGGATTCGACACTGAAACCAAGCCCAACTTTAAGAAAGGGCAGATGAACGGTATTGCCTTATTGCAGCTTGCCACACCCGATCTTGCCCTACTCATTAAGGTGAAGCAGGTGGGTTTGCCCAAGGAGCTGATTAGAATACTGGAAGACCCCACAATTCTTAAAATTGGTGCAGCCATTCGCGACGATAATCGAGGGTTGCAGAAGCTGGGCAAGTTTACCCCTTCGGGGTTTATCGACCTGCAAAATGTAGTAAGCGAGTACGGTATCGAAAGTCTTAGCGTGCGCAAAATGGCAGCCATTGTGCTGGGTATTAAGGTTTCCAAGTCGCAGCAGCTATCGAACTGGGAGGCTACAGATTATACCGAGGCACAGCAGCAATACGCAGCCATTGATGCCTGGGCTTGCCGCGAAATATATTTAAAACTAATCAGCAGCAAAGTAAAATGATATACCCAAAGGTTTACCTTAAAAGCGGCAAGGAGCAGTCGCTGCAGCGCTTTCATCCCTGGATATTCTCGGGTGCAATAAAGCGAATTGATGGCGAGCCCGCCGAGGGCGATGTGGTTGAGGTGGTAAGCGCCAAGGGCGATTTTTTGGCCATAGGTCATTATCAGCCCGGTTCAATTACCGTTAGGGTGATATCGTTTGTGAATGTTGAGATCAATAGAGAATTTTGGCTTGCCAAGCTGAGCAATGCCTTAAGTGTGCGTAAATCGCTTGGGCTTTTCCCAAATCCCGATACCAATATTTTTCGATTGGTGCATGGCGAGGGGGATGGACTACCAGGGTTGATTGTCGATATATATGGCTCCACCGCTGTAATGCAAGCGCACAGCTCGGGTATGGGGCTTTTGAGGAGCACTCTTGCCGAACTTATTGTTGAGGTGATGGAGGGTTCGGTAACATCGGTGTACGATAAGAGTTCGGGCACGCTTTCGCCAAAATCGCCTGTTGAGGCTATCGATGGTTATTTGGTTGGGAGTGCAAAAAGTGATCAGCTTTTTGAGAATGGTAACCGTTTTAAGGTATCGTGGGAGGAGGGTCAGAAGACTGGCTTTTTTGTCGATCAGCGCGATAACAGGGCGTTGGTGGGGCATTACAGCAAGGATGCTAAGGTGCTTAACGCATTTTGCTACACAGGTGGTTTTTCGGTTTACGCTGCTCGTGGTGGAGCCAGCAGCGTGGTGAGCGTGGATAGCTCGCAGAAAGCGATGGACTTAACCACGCAGAATATGGTGGCCAACTTTGGCCAAAATCCTTCGCACCTATCGGTTTGCGCCGATGTGTTCGATTTTCTTAGGGATAACGATGATGTTTACGATGTAATAATCCTCGATCCCCCAGCATTTGCAAAACATAGAGGAGCCCTTAATAATGCCCTGCAGGCATACAAACGGTTGAATGCCGCTGCATTCCGTAAGCTAAAGCCGGGTGGAATTCTTTTCACCTTCTCGTGCTCGCAGGTAGTTACACGCGAGAACTTCCGCAATGCGGTGTTCTCGGGCTCTATTATTGCCAATCGGAATGTTCGGATTATGCATCAGCTAACTCAGCCTGCCGATCATCCTATCAATATTTATCACCCCGAGGGCGAGTATCTAAAGGGGCTGATGCTTTACGCTGAATAGATTACCGTACAAAAACCCAAGTATTTCCCTTGGTTTGCTCGGGGCTAAAAACGTAACCCTCTTCGGTAAAAGTTTTTAGGTGTTCCACTTTGTCCAATTGGTTCTTTATGGCAAAGCGGGTCATAAGTCCACGGGCACGCTTAGCGTATATGGCAATGGTTTTTAGCTCGTTCCCCTTTTGTTCTTTAAAGGTAGGGGTAACTACATTACCTTTTAGTTTCTTTAGGTTTATGGCTTTTGAGTACTCATTGGATGCCAGATTAACCAAAGTTTTCTCGCTATCAGCTTCTAGCAAGTTATCGAAGTAGCTAGTTAGCTTATCCTGCCAAAACTCGTAAAGGTTTTTGCTCTTTTTTATATCGATTTTGGAGCCCATCTCAAGCCTGTAGGGCTGCATTAAATCCAATGGTCTAAGTACACCGTAGAGCCCAGATAGAATCCGTAGGCTTTGCTGTGCAAATTCCATATCTTCCTTGGTGAAATCCTTCACATCAATCCCCTCGTAAACATCTCCCTTAAAGGTTAGCAGGGCAGGGTAGCTATTCTGCTCGTTGAAGGGTATTTGCCATTTTAGGTATCGCTCATAGTTTAACCTTGCTAAATCTTGGCTAATGCTCATCAAATCCTTTAAATCATCAACCTTAAGCTTTCTTAGCCTATTCACAACCATTTCCGATTGATCCAAAAAATCGGGTTGTGTAGTTCTAACTTTATGGTTAACCTCAATATTACCAAGGGTTTTCGATGGAGAAAGTATGATTATCATTTCAAATTACATTTTATGGTTTGCTATATACTTAAGGGAGCATAACTTTGTTAGCAATACAAAGTTAGCATCACCTATAAGTACAAACAATACTCTGCAATAAGGGTTCAATGATTTTTTGTAAAGTTTCCAATCCTGTTCCTAGTGCTTACCGTAAGCGGGGCGGGTATTGTAACGCTTTCGCGCTTCTTTCGGATCGGCACCTACAGCAATGTATATTGTGGTTCGGTTATCAATTACCACTGCCTGCATTTTGGTTAAATCTGGGGCTTTGTGAATTACTTGTTTTTTCTCGTACATACTGGTATCCTTTCGTTTTGTTAGTTGAGATATAGTTTTGATGCTTTCTTACTTAGCAAAAAGTGTTTTTGCAGACAAATAGCAAAACAGAAAGAATGCTAAATCGGCAATTGTGATTAGATTTTAGCAGGCTAAATATTTGGCCGGAGCATATCACCTTGCGTGGAAATTATTGGTTTTAAGGCGAGAACCATCCAAAAGTAACACTTTTTTTCCACTTAATCTAATTTGTTTCCAATTACCCCCATCAAACCATTGGGTTTAGGGCTAATTTTAATTTATTTTGTAAAATATTGAAAATAAATATTGTATATCGAATTATTGCATTATCTTTGCAGCCTAATTTTAATTCAATTTAATGATAAACGGAACAGTAAAATTTTTTGATGAGACCAAAGGTTTTGGATTTATCAAAGACAACGATTCAACGAAAGAGTACTTTGTGCACTCAACAGGTTTAATTGACAGGATTTCAGACAACGACGAAGTTTCCTTTGACCTTGAAGAGGGTAGACGAGGTGTTAACGCCGTAAATGTGAAACTTGCGTAAGTAAAGATATAAGCATTTTGTTGATTAAAGTCCTGCGGTAAGCAGGACTTTTTTTATATCCATATGTTAGGTACTCCAAACTGTACTAATTTTGCAAATTCTAAAATATTATGGTCATGGATATCCAACAAGTCCTAGAGTTAATCCATAGTGAAGTATTGCCTTTTGTCCCCAAAGGGAAAGTGGCCAGCTATATACCTGCCTTGGCTACTGTTCCTCCAAATAGGCTAGCTATTTGTGTACATACAAATGAAGGCGTGGTCTATTCTGTAGGCGATGTTAGTATTCCCTTTTCAATTCAAAGTATTTCCAAGGTTTTTGGCTTTACGCTGGCTTATAAGATATTAGGGGGCGATATCTGGAAACGGCTTGGTAAAGAGCCATCGGGCAACTCATTCAATTCATTGGTGCAGCTCGAGCATGAACAGGGCATTCCACGTAATCCATTTATAAACGCCGGTGCTTTGGTGATATCTGATATGTTACTTTCGCTGTATCCAAATCCACAGCAGGTGCTTCTCGATTTTGTAAGGCGCATGGCCAATGAGCCAAGTATCAACTATAATTACGATGTGGCAAAATCGGAAAAGGGTGCGGGGGCTAGGAACGCTGCTCTGGCTTACTTTATGAAGAGTTTTGGAAATATCCAAAACTCAGTAGAGGATGTGCTCGATTTTTACTTTCTGCAATGCTCGCTGGAGATGAGTACGTTGTGCCTATCAAAATCGTTTCAATATTTAGCTAATCATGGTGTAGTGCCCTCAACCAGCGAACAAATACTAACCATTAGTCAAGCCAAAAGGATTAGCGCGCTAATGATTACATCAGGGCTATACAACGAGTCGGGTGATTTTGCCTATCGCGTGGGTATGCCTGCTAAAAGCGGGGTTGGTGGAGGAATTGTAGCTGTTATTCCTAAGAAGCTGAGTATCTGCGTGTGGTCGCCACCGCTTAATGAGTTTGGGAACTCGTTGGTAGGCATCGAAGCCTTGGAGCGTTTTACATCGTATACTGGCGTTTCAATTTTTTAAAGTGTGTATCCGCTTTGACCCCTAGTAACGCTTTATCATTTAGAAAATCAAGAATATATTATTGACACCAAAGCACACGATCATTTTTTAAATTTTGAGCAATAGTTCGAGTCTAATCAGTAAAAATCCTCTCAAAAGGTAAAAAAGTGACTTTAAATAGTATAATGTTGAAAAAAAACCGATTAAATATTTTTATTTAATAAAATAATAGCTATAACTTGCGTAACCAAAAAATAAAATTGTGATTACTTCTACGAGTTATGCATGGCCTGGCAAAGTTGTTTTAGTTGTTGAGGATGACCTTTCGAGTTTAATGCTCCTTAAAGCGATTCTCACTAAAACAGGTGTTAGGATAATTGTTGCCGAAGATGGTGAGAGTGCTGTTGAGATTATTCGATCACAACTCAAGGTTGATATGGTTTTAATGGACATTAAGCTCAAGGGGATAAACGGCTTGGAGGCCACCAAGCAAATAAAACGGATACTGCCAAATCTTCCCGTAATAGCCCAAACAGCATGTGCAATCTCCGGCGATATGGAGAGATGCTACGATGCTGGTTGCAATGCATACCTTACCAAACCATTGTCTAGCGCAAAACTATTAGAAACAATGGACTACTATTTTCGCCGCAGCGTAGCAAGAGAACTAATGGAGATAATCAATAACAACTAGCTTTCCCTAAAACCCGTTAACCTGAAAGTGGCATCGCAATGATGTCACTTTTTTACATTATTGCCGATGCTATATACTATCGTGGAGTTTTGGTAAAATGATGTATTTTTGAGGTGCTTTACAAACTACACAATAGCATAAGTTGAGTATGGATTTTGAATTAGTATCCGACTATAAGCCTACTGGCGACCAACCCCAAGCCATTGATTTGTTGGTACGTGGAATTCGTGAAGGAGACCGTTTTCAAACCCTTTTGGGTGTTACCGGATCAGGAAAAACCTTTACAGTGGCCAATGTATTTGCACAGCTTAATAGGCCAGTGCTTGTGCTTAGCCACAACAAAACGCTAGCGGCCCAGCTTTACGGCGAATTCAAATCTTTTTTTCCAAATAATGCGGTGGAATACTTCGTCTCCTACTACGATTATTACCAGCCCGAAGCTTACCTGCCGGTTACCGATACCTATATCGAGAAAGATTTATCAATTAATGAGGAGATTGAGAAGCTGAGGCTTAGCACCACATCCTCGTTACTGTCGGGGCGTAAGGATGTGATTGTGGTCTCGTCCGTTTCATGTTTATATGGTATCGGTAATCCTCAAGATTTTCACAGCAATACAATCACCGTTAAAAGAGGCGATGTTTTTAGTAGGAACGTATTACTGCGCCGCTTGGTCGATAGCCTATACTCACGCAGCGAGATCGATTTTAAGAATGGAACATTTCGCGTGAAGGGCGATACTGTGGATATTTTCGCCGCATACGGCGATTTTGCCTACCGCATAATTTTTTGGGGCGATGATGTAGAGACCATTGAAAAGTTCGACCCTGTATCAGGTTCCCGTATCGAGGATCTTGCTGAGGCTACCATATACCCAGCAAACATCTTTGTAACCACGCGTGAGCGAATAAATCAAGCCATTGCCAACATACAGCTCGATTTGGGCAAGCACGTCGAATATTTTAAGAGCATAGGTAAGCATCTTGAGGCAAA
Source organism: Bacteroidales bacterium UBA2295 (assembly GCA_002345825.1). Taxonomy (GTDB): domain Bacteria; phylum Bacteroidota; class Bacteroidia; order Bacteroidales; family Tenuifilaceae; genus Perlabentimonas. Next base: position 2,546 of record DDWD01000126.1, on the reverse strand, counting down.
GCGCATACAACAACGCGTTGAGTACGACTTGGAGATGATAAAGGAGTTGGGTTACTGCTCGGGTATTGAGAACTATTCTCGCTATTTCGATGGACGTAACCCAGGTACCCGTCCATTCTGTTTGCTCGATTATTTCCCCCGTGATTTTTTAACTGTTGTTGATGAGAGCCACGTAACATTGCCTCAGGTTAGGGCCATGTACGGAGGCGATAATTCCCGTAAGCAAAACCTTGTGGAGTATGGCTTCCGTTTGCCTGCAGCAATTGATAACCGACCGCTTAAGTTCGATGAGTTTGAAAATCTTGTGGGGCAAACAATTTATGTTAGCGCTACTCCTGCCGATTACGAACTGCAGAAATGTGAGGGTATTGTGGTGGAACAGGTTATACGGCCTACAGGTTTGCTCGACCCAATAATTGAAGTTCGTCCCAGCTTGAATCAAGTTGACGATTTAGTTGGTGAGATCAATGCTCGTGCCGAGATAAACGAGCGCGTGCTGGTGACAACCCTAACCAAGCGAATGGCCGAGGAACTTGTAAAATATCTTGTAAGGCTCGATATTCGCTGCCGTTACATTCATTCCGATGTAGACACGCTGGAGCGAGTTGAGATTATGGAAGATTTGCGCAATGGAAAATTCGATGTGCTGGTAGGGGTAAACCTTCTGCGTGAGGGGCTCGACCTGCCAGAGGTATCGCTGGTGGCAATAATCGATGCCGATAAGGAAGGTTTCCTCCGTTCGGCTCGTTCGCTTACGCAAACTGCTGGTCGTGCTGCCCGTAATCTCAATGGCCGGGTAATTATGTATGCCGATAAGATTACCAACTCCATGCAGATCACCATTGATGAGACCACTCGTAGGCGTGAGAAGCAGCTCAAGTACAACGAGGAGAATGGGATTACTCCACAGCAAATTGTTAAAGCCCAAAAGTCCATTCTGGGTGCAGGAATTGGCCGTAAAGCCGAGCCCAAACCATACTACGTTGAGCCCGATAAGACCGACATTGCAGCCGATCCGGTTGTTAAGCTCATGAATGTTGATGCTTTGGAAAAGGCCATTGCCAAGGCCAAAAAATCGATGGAGGCAGCAGCCAAACAGCTCAATTTTATTGAGGCAGCACAGCATCGCGACGAGATGCTTTCGCTCCAAAAAATGCTCGAATCGAAAAGGAGTCAATCCTAACCCTTTTTCTTTTCATACCAAAATAAACTAACTTAGTGGCTTCAAAAACAATTGCTATGGCTATACTCATAAAAAATATCAAGAAGTTAATCCAAACCGAGGATTCACCCCGCGAGTGGGTGGCTGGTGCCGATATGGCAAATCTTTCCAACATCGACAATGCTTTTCTGCTGATTAACGATGGTGTAATTCAAGATTTTGGCCCAATGGAGAATATCCCTGCAGTGGGCAGTAATTTTAAGGTTATTGATGCCGAGGGACGAATGGTTTTCCCTTCGTTTTGCGATTCGCACACCCACCTTGTGTATGCAGGTAGCCGTGAGATTGAGTACGTCGATAAGATCCGTGGACTATCGTACGAGGAGATTGCTAAGCGGGGTGGGGGAATTCTAAATTCGGCCAAATTGCTGCACAATACCTCCGAGGATGATTTGTACAACCAGTCGCTACAGCGAATTAACGAAATTATTGCGCTGGGAACTGGTGCTGTGGAGATTAAAAGTGGCTACGGACTTACCGTTGAGGATGAAATTAAGATGCTCCGCGTAATTAAACGATTGCGCGATACCACACCTATTACTATTAAATCGACTTTTTTGGGAGCACATGCAGTACCTGCCGATTACAAAGGTCGTCAGGGCGAGTATGTCGATTTAATTATCAACGAGATGATTCCGCTAATTGCTTCCGAGGAGCTAGCCGATTACATTGATGTTTTTTGCGATAAGGGATTTTTCACCGTGGAGGAAACCGAACGAATTCTCATGGCGGGCATGAAGTACGGAATGAAGGGTAAAATACACGCCAACGAGCTCGACTTTTCGGGCGGTATTCAAACCGGAATAAAATATGGCGCTCTCTCTGTCGATCATCTTGAGTTTACCGACGATGATGAGATTAAGGCATTACTCAACTCCGACACCATGCCAACCCTGCTGCCAGGGGCAGCATTTTTCTTGGGAATGGAATATCCACCTGCCCGTAAGATGATTGATTCTGGGCTGCCGCTTGCCATGGCTTCCGATTTTAACCCGGGCTCATCGCCCAGTGGCGATATGAAGTTCGTTATGGCCTTAGGGTGTATCATTTTGCGCCTTGTACCCGAGGAGGCTATTAATGCCGTGACCATTAACTCGGCCTACGCTATAGGCATTAGCGATACGCACGGCAGCATAGCCAAGGGTAAGGTGGCCAATGTATTTATCACTAAACCCATATCAACCTACGAGTTTATGCCCTATGCATATACCACTAAGCTGGTCGACCGTGTAATCCTTAATGGTGAAGAAATTAATTTGTAAAGTTTCTTTTTTTAAAATAAGAAACTGTTTAAGTTTCACGTTTTAAAATTTGAAGGGCCCTC
>DDWD01000099.1 GCA_002345825.1 Bacteroidales bacterium UBA2295 | reverse complement strand
CTGAAAACTATTGGACCGATTGAGTTTTCGCAACACTTCACTGGCAAGAGTGCTTATGGGTTTTATCCTACCGCCCTGATCTTGAATAAGTAATTTACCAAACTCTCGCGAATGGGTAACTTCTGGAACAGGAGCACTTTGCGAGTATGCTGAGGCGGAAATCATCAACATCACTAGTACCACTATGGCTGGTGCAGGCTTGCTTAGGAGTTTACGAAAACGACTCCCCTTGGCAAATAATGACAACACAATGCCAACAATGAGTATAAAATATCCAAAGTAGGTAACTGCTGTACCCCAGAAATCATTGTTCACCGATAGGTAGGTTCCCTTTTCGTCGGGATCGTATGAACTCTGGTAAAATCGGTATCCCTTAAAGTTCAGGATGTTATTCATATAAATACTAAAGGGTTTAATAAGATTTCCTTGCGAATCGAATACCTGTACATTTGAAGTGAACGACGATGGGCTATCGGAACCAGGGTATCGATCGAGCACAAAATCATTGAGCCGAATGGCAAATGGGATGTCAATCTTTCTCGATCCATATTGTATTGCGATATCAATACCTTGAACATTTTCGACCACAGGGTCATCCTCAACGTTGGCAATGGGAACAAATATCTCTGAACCCACACCGTCAACTTCGGCATTAAAAACCAATACATCATTCCCTTTTATTTGCGGGTTGGGATTATAAACCATCCTAACGCGTGCCGAATTCCAGTGCCCCCTGTAGGCAAACTGTAATCCTTGCATACTGTAAAAGGTTTGCGGCTTTAGAATAAAGGGGCTTTGGGGTTCTAAAACTTTTTCACCATCCTCGGACATACTACGAATAGTAACAGGGAACATGGAGCGGGCTACCATCCCACTATCGGAAAGGGTAAATACGATATCGAGGCTTTCATATTGATTAGCAAAACCAACCCCATTAACCCCTACAGGAATAATCTTGCCCGGCCTTACAAGAACCTGTTGGCTACCCAAACTATCCACTACTACTAACGAAACTACCGGATACCCTTCGGGATGCTCCACCACGCTCTCCTCGGCATTGGGTACATAATCGGTAAGCTGTAAGTTCAGCTGTTTCCCATCAATCTTAAAACTCTTGCTAAACCTATTTCGCGATACGAGGGTGAAATTTACCTGTTTAGCAAGTAAATTTTTGCCATTTACATCAATATTCAAATACTTATCGGACGAGGTAAACCATGCTGCTGTGTGGCCTTCGCGAATATGCATCATTCCCTCCTGACCAAAATACCTGGTAACTCCTGCTCCCATAAGAATAACAACAAATCCTATGTGGAAAAGCATTACTGCAAATTTCTCTTTTCGGTAAAGTTTACGAGTAAAGATTGATGTCAAAAAATTTATGGTTAGTAAAATCATGATAAACTCGAACCACCAGGCATTGTATATAAGCGCGCGAGCAGCCACTGTACCAAAATCATTCTCGATAAAAGTAGCTATGGCGCTAGATACCGCAAAGGCAATAACAACCAGGGCCATCAGCAAAGGCGAGGCCAGAATCTTAATAGTCTTTGACATAAGATGGATTTTGTAACTTAGGTTTTTACACTATACAATTACCTGAATAGTTTTGCGCATATCAATCAGGATGGCATCCTCCTCGTTCTTATAATCGGGTTTAACAGCTACGTAGATATAATGTTCATCGGTTTCGGCAAGAAAAACGAGTTCAAGCTCAGGGAGGGCCGCAACTAGGTTCTCAAAAAGATCAAAATCGTCGAGGCGCTCGTAACCACCAAGGGCATTGTATCGAAGAACGGAGACAAGGTCTTCGAGTTCAGACTGAATAATGCTTTTGGCAAGTTTCTCCGCCAAAAAATCACGAACCCTGTTTTTGGAGATCTTAAGAGTTTTCATAGCCCATTGGTTTTTTTGGAAATTCCCTTTTCATCGGATTTGCAATATACAAATTTATACCATTTTTCCAAAAAACAACCAGCGTGAGTAATTAAGGTTTTACAAAAGCTAAACATTCGAAAATGAACTACCACAGCCATAATTAGTCTAATTTGACTAAACTAGTGGTTCATAATGAAAACTGGTGATGAATACCAACTTACAGAATGTACGCTAAGGCTTTTGGTTTAAAATTCGTTACTTTTGCTAGGTCGCTATTGATTATCAAATTTTAATATAGAAAAGATGAGAACTAACGAAAAAATTCAAAAGTTAAGAACACTCATGCTATCAAAGGGTGTATCGGCATACATTGTTCCCAGCAGCGATCCGCATTTAAGTGAATATATTCCCGATTGCTGGAAGCTTAGAGCTTGGCTTACGGGCTTTACAGGATCGGCAGGTACAGCTGTTGTAAGTAAATACGGATCAGCTCTTTGGACCGACTCAAGATANNGCTTTCTGCAAGCCGAACAGGAGCTAAAAGGAAGCGAGATAGAACTTTGCAAAATGGGGCTACCCGATACACCCACAATGGTGGAATGGCTGGCTGCTAATCTGAAACCTGAAGAAACCGTTGGATTTGATGGCCAGCTACTGTCGCACTCAGCAGCCAAAATATTTGTAAACGAGCTAGAGAATAAGGGGCTAAAAGTGAACTCAAATCTTGATCTTTCAAATCAGGTTTGGAACGATAGACCGGCCTCGCCCCAAGGTAAAGCTTTTGAGCATGAGCTACGTTATGCTGGGCAAACCGTTGCTGAAAAAATTGAAAACATACGTAAATCGGTAAAAAAAGAGGATTGTAATGCCTGCATAATTGCTGGGCTTGATGAGGTGGCCTGGACATTTAACATCAGGGGTAACGACGTGGACTACAACCCTGTAGTTCTGTCGTATGGGTATATCTCCGATGATGAGGCTGTACTATTTATTGATGGTGATAAAATTGATGATTCACTAACTGCTAGACTCGAAGAGCAGGGTGTTGAGGTACTGGGGTACGATGATATTACAAATTTTATTAAGGATATTCCCAAAGGAACCATTATTGCCCTTGACGAGAATAGGGTTAATCACTACCTAGCCACACTTATCCCAAATGGAGCAGTTACTAAATCTGTACTGAGCATACCCACCAAGCTAAAGGCTGTTAAGAATCCGGTTGAGCTAGAAAATATCCGCAGGAGCCTGATTAATGATGGCGTAGCCATGTGCGAGTTTATTCACTGGATTGAAAATAGGGTTGGCAAGGAAACCATTACCGAGCTAACCATTGCCGATAAGCTGGTTGAACTCCGCAAGAAACAGGATGGATTTGTAAGCGAAAGCTTTGGAACCATTGCTGGTTACAAAGAGCACGGCGCCATTGTTCACTATAGCGCAACCCCCGAAAGCGCTTCGGAGGTGAAACCCGAAGGGTTCTTACTTGTCGATTCGGGTGGACAGTACCTACAGGGTACAACCGATATAACCCGAACAATACACCTTAGCACCCCAACAGAGGAAGAAAAAGTTGACTACACCTTGGTGCTTAAGGGAATGATACAGCTCTCGATTATTCAGTTCCCCACGGGAACAAGAGGTTCGCAGCTCGATATCCTGGCCCGTATGGCCATGTGGAATAGAGGAATTAACTACGGCCACGGCACTGGTCATGGTATTGGCGCTTTTTTGAATGTGCATGAGGGGCCACAATCCATTAGGCCAAACGAGAATCCTGTTACCATTGAGGCTGGTATGATACAATCTAACGAACCCGGTATTTACCGCGCTGGCAAGTATGGGATTCGCATTGAGAACCTGATTGTTTGCAACAAAACTTTAGAGAACGATTTTGGCAGCTTCCTCGGTTTTGAAACGCTCACCCTCTGCCCCATCGATACCAAACCCATTTGTATTGATATGCTTAGCCCCGAAGAACGTGAATGGATTAATAAGTACCACAATACCGTTTATGAGCAATTATCGCCATGGCTAACACCTGAACTAAAAAAATGGCTAGAGGTTAAAACCACCGCCATTTAGATGAATATTCAAGCAAATGGAAACCCAGACTCGTTGAGCCTGGGTTTCTTGTAGTATCCTAAGTTATCCGAACTAAAAGCTAATTCGTGCAGCCACACCAAATACATTGGCCTTATTATCCTTAGTGTCGGTGATTTGCCCCTCAGCATCAACACCAGTAACCTCAGAGGTGTTTAAGTTTTGATACTCAAGCATTATGGCAAAACCATGCTTTATGGGTAGGGTGAAATTTGAGTAGATCATACTATTGGACTCATAATTGCCAACCCCAAAATTATCGCTTTTGTTCTGATCCATACCATAACCTATGGTTACCAAAAGCCAATCGGTTACTTTTGATTTGGCATTTAGCCAAACGCCCAAGCTCTTTTTATCATCAACTGAGTTACCAGCTATTGGGTTAATGTTGTACCCATAATTTCCGGCAATATTAAATAGATTGGCATTGTTCAGGTTAGTACCACTATTCAATTCANNACAAGGCTAAAATATTGATGAATTGGCAGGTTGAAATCGAAACCAAAGCCAGTTGTTTTAACCTTGTCGTCCCATTCCCATGGGCCTACAGCACCTTTTTCTTGATACTGTCCGTTCACATACGAAACCCCAACAGTATACTTATCCATGATCTTACTCGAAAGCCTTGCTTGCAGCATTGGAACACCCGACAGGTTATCTTTACCTAGGCCAGCATCCTCTCGGGTAGTTTCGCCCAACGAAACCTGAACCATGGGAAAAACATTATCGATATCGAGCTTATAGCTAAGCTGTAGCTGCGCCCTGCGGAAACCCCGGTTGCCAGCAAACCACATATTACCGTTGGTGTGGTTGGTATTGGCGTTATTTGGCGAGAATAAATCCCACTGCTGTCCCATACGGGCTTCAAATCCACCCTTAGCAATAGAGGCGTAGGCCAACCTAATGCGTGGTTTTCCGTTAGCATCGAAAGCATTGGAAAAGAAATCGATCTCAACCAGTCCACCAGCTTTAATCTCTTCGCCCACAGTTCCTTTCAACCCAATTCTAGTATGCTGAGCAGTAAAGCCCAAGGCGCTCTGGTCGGTTCCATTGGCTACCTGAGGAGCAGCCAAAGTATTGGCTCCAAAAGAGTTCACCCCTTGGGTAGCATATACCATATCACCTTTTATAAAACCATAAAATTTTAGGTCGAGCTTCTTGTCCTCTTCCTTTTCCTGAGCGCTAATTGCCATTGCGCCTAGCATTAGCGCTGCTAATAATAAAACGCGTTTCATATTGTACATAATTTGTTTATTTTTAATAATTACTGATTGGTTGACATCATCTCCCTTACCATTTCATTAGCTCCCTATTTAGTGCACTGGTTACAACTTGATTCCTTGATGTACTGCAGATAATCCTCCTTAACGTTTAAATTTTGATACCACCCTCGATCCTGAAAATCGATAAGCTTAACGTTGGACATCTTTAGGAGCTGAACAATCCTACGGCCATCATTCTGTAAAATTGCATGGGCATGCTGAGCAACCGACTTACGATAAATAGCATACAGGGGTTCGTGCTTATCGTTACCTGTTACTGGCATCACAATATCATAATCAACCGAAAGGTTAATCATATTGTGGATAAGCTTGGTATTCATCTCGGGGATATCGCATGCTGTAATGAAGTTGATATCATTGGTTGAGGCCATAAGGCATGAATAGATTCCCATAAGCGGACCTTTATCCTGTTCCATATCGGGAACAACCCTAAGCCCTGTGAAAGCAAATCGCTGGGGATCGTTGGCACCAATGATTACCTCATCGAAGTGGCCTTGAAGCTGCTTGATAATATACTGTATTAACGGTTGACCATGAACCGGTAAGAGGTACTTGTCCTCACCCATTCGAGAACTCTTGCCGCCAGCCAATATAATGGCAGTGGCTTTCTCCTGCACAATCCATTCGTTATTCTTAATTAGGATTCTATCAGGATTGAAATCCCAGCTCATATTGTTAAACTCAATCACCTTGTTGGCATACTGTATTACTTCGGCGCAGCTCTCCTTTACGGTTCTATCCTCAGCATTCTTAATAACCAAGAATAGGCCAGGCTCAAAAACCTTTCGAATGGAATTGGACTCACAAATAACCATAGTACCTTCAGGGATAATCTCTAAAAGCGCTTTAAAACCTTTTTCAAGGCAATTCTTATCGACTTTTAAAAAGAAAACCTTGCTGGCACCTGCTAATAGCATCCTTGATGTATCCTTAGTGGGATTAATAACAGTTTCCTCGGTAATTTCATAATCGCTTTTTAAGGAACTGCATACCCCGCATCCCTTCCCACCGCGAGGGCACGAGTCGCCCTCCTTACGATTGATGGCAACTACCTTTACCCCAATTATGGTATGTTGGGATGAATATTGCTTGATCAATCGGCAGGCAAACTCGGTTTTTCCAGTGTTTCGTCCGGTAGACCCTACGATTATGAAATTTGGTTTCCTTAGCATCAACTCAGAATAATTATCCCGAAAGATAGTACGGTGAATGTAAAAAATGGGGCAAAAAAGGCAAATACCTTCAGAGAGGAAGGTATTTGCTTTATCATATAACTAAAAATCTATAATATTACTCTTTACCCTCAGTTATTGACTTGTTGGAAAGCAGAAGAGTAACAATAAAACCAATTCCCAATAGAATCGCTCCTGCTACGTATGTTCTTGGTCCAATCATATTGGGTTTGTCAGCATAAAAGTCGCGGATAAATGCAGCAACCTGTGGCCCTACAATACCACCCATAGACCAAGCAGTAAGAATTACACCATATACAACAGGCATTAACTTGGCATGGTACACATCAAGAACATACGATGGCATTGTTCCAAATCCACCACCATAGCAAAGAAGAACGTAACATACCATAATACCAAATAGCCATGGATTACCAATGTATATTAGGGCAATAAATACTAAAATTTGAGTTCCAAGAATTAAGCGAAATGCTTGAATTCTTCCAATCTTATCGGATAATCCGCCCCAAAAGAAACGCCCAACACCGTTAAACAACGAGCTAATGGCAATAAGAGTTGCACCCGCAGCGGCCAACGCCTCGGTACCCATACCTACATCCTTTAAGCGAAGTAAGTCCTGTAACATTGGCGACTGTAGACCAATGAACATAATGCCTGCCGATACATTAAGGAACAGAACAAGCCACATCCCTAAAAACTTAGATGATAATAATGACTCCTTTACAGTTAGATTATCTTCATGCCCTTGGCTTGCTGCACTTTTAACCGGAGGTGTGTATCCCTCAGGTACAAAACCTGCTGGAGGGTTCACCATGCTGTAACCAGCAACTGCTCCAACTAGCAAAAGAATAATACCTGCATAGGCAAATACCCAAACAAGGTTACCAGCTGTCATATTCATAAGTGCAGGTGCCACAACTTTTGACATGAAAAGAGCGCCTAGACCAAAACCCATAACCACCATACCTGTAACAAATCCCTTTTTATCGGGGAACCACTTGGCAGCTGTTGCAACGGGGGTAACATAACCCAAGCCCAGACCAATACCACCAACAACACCAAAACCAATATAAAATAACGGTAGGCTTTCAATTGACATAGCAAAAGCACTAATGAGATAGCCTAATCCGTGGAGAATTGCACCCGTGGTAGCTAGTTTTCGTGGGCCAAACTTGGCTAAGTTCATTCCGCCCCAAGCGGCAGCTAAGCCAAGGAAAAGGATGGCCAAGCTAAAAATCCACATTGTTTGCACGTTGGTCCACCCAAATGTGCTAATAATAGGCTTTTGGAAAAAGCTCCACGCGTATACTGTACCCAGAACGACCTGAAGAATAGTTCCCATGATGGCAATATACCATCGATTTGTTGTTTTTGCTTCCATGTTTAGTTTGATTTTAGGTAACTTAAATAGTGATTAACTGTTCGAAATCCTTACGGAATTTTGTTATCATACTTTTTATGGGCGTGGCGTAGGCCTCGCCTGTTGGACAAAGGGTGTTGCCCTTGATATTATCGCAATACCAAAGCACCTTATCAAGGTCGCCTGGCTCACCTTTTCCGGATACAACCTTATTGAGCAAATCGACAATCATACCCGAACCCATACGGCAAGGTGTGCATTGCCCACACGATTCATGATTATAAAACTGGATGGTACGTGCTGCAATCTCGGGAATATTAAACTTATCACTAATAACCATCACTCCACCCGAGCCTAGGTTGGTTCCGTAGTCAAGGGTCGATTCGTAATCCATTTTAAGGCCTGGGCCTTTCTTCAACTCCTCGGCAGTAAGGATTGGAACAGAAAGTCCACCAATGATTACACCAGTAATACTCCCCTTGTAACCACCGGCCATTTCAATTAGCTCATCGTACGATATACCCATAGGGCACTCGTAAACACCAGGTTTACTTACTGCACCCGAAACGCCAAATAGTTTAAAACCATATCCGGCCTCGGATCCCCACTTTTTAAATGCATCAGCACCATTCTCAATAATGTAGGGTACGCTGGCAAGAGTTTCCACATTGTTTACAATGGTTGGGCATCCGTAAAGCCCCTCAACGGCAGGGAATGGTGGTTTCATCCGGGGTAATCCACGTTTACCCTCAATAGACTCGATAAGAGCTGTTTCCTCGCCGCAAACGTAGGAGCCTGCTCCCAGATGAACAATGATATCGGTAAGTGGACCTAACTTGCCATCCTTCTTGGCCTGAGCAACGGCATCCTCAAGGATTTCTGCTATCCAGCTAAACTCACCTCTGATGTATATAAAAGCGAGTTTTGCCCCAAGCGCATAGGCCGAGATTGCCATCCCTTCGATTAACAGATGTGGGTCGTATGCAAGAATCTGTCGATCCTTAAACGTACCAGGTTCGCCCTCGTCGGCATTGCAAACTAGGTAAACTGGTTTTCCGCTATTCTTTGGTAAAAAGCCCCACTTAACTCCTGTGGGGAAACCTGCTCCACCCCTACCCCTGAGTTGGGAATCGCGCACCTGGGCCACAATATCCTCGGGTTTCATGGTTAGGGCTTTGTTTAGGGTTTTGTAACCGCCCGTTTTTTTATAAACCTCGATATCAGTAGCATTATCAACACCTCGGTTCTTAAGCAACACGTTACACTGCGAAGCCCAATTGTACTCTACAGGCAGATCGGGCATTATACCCTTACGGAGCGAATCGATTAGCATATCGACCTTTTCCTTGGTCATGAGCTCGTAGTACGTGTCGTTCACCTGAATAACAGGACACGTTCCGCAAGATGCCAAACATTCTACCTTTGAGAGGGTAAAAAGGCCGTCGGAAGTTGTTTCGCCGTGCTTTATCCCCAGCTTGTCACTTAGGTAATCAAAAATCTCCAAAGCCCCCATGAGGGTGGCTGGAATATTGGTATCGACCTGCAAATGGTATTTGCCAACTCCTTTATCAACATTGAACATTGTGTAGTAAGTGGCAACACCATATGCCCGAGAATGTGAAACACCAATCAAATCGGCTATTTCCACCACATCCTCCTTAGTAAGATTATTACCTTTTGATTTTTGAACCAGGGTAAGGGCAGGTATCAGGGCCGAATCCTTTTTAGGATATCGACCCATGATTTCAATTATCTTTTTCTTTAGTTCTTCTTTCATGAAGCTAAATATTTAGATGCAACACTATGCAATTTTCTCAACCTTAACAGCACAAACCTTATACTCAGGGATTTTAGCTACGGGGTCGAGAGCGTCGTTAGTTAAGATATTAGCAGCTGTTTCGGCAAAGTGGAAAGGAATAAAAACTACCCCTTGCTTAACCCGTGAAGTAACCAGCGCATCAATCTCAATAGTTCCTCGTCTTGAGGACACTCGTACCTTTTCGCCATCCTTAATGTTCATCTTCTGAGCATCTATATCGTTCAGTTCTACCATACCCGAAGGTTTAATCTCGTTAAGGACTTTCGATCGTCGTGTCATTGAACCGGTATGATAATGCTGCAGCAAACGGCCTGTTGTTAGAGTAAGAGGATATTGAGCATCAATAATCTCAGCTGGTGCCTTGTACTCAATAGGAACGAGTAATCCTTTACCTCTTGAGAATTTTCCAACATGTAGGATTGGTGTACCGGGGTGATCCTCGGTTGGGCAAGGCCATCTTAATCCGCATTCCTTCTCAATCCGCTCGTAGGTCATTCCTTTGTACGATGGGGTAAGCTGACGTAACTCTTCGAACAAGGTTTCGGGATTATCGGGGAAGTTAACCGCACCCATTCGCTTGGCAATCTCTGCCAATATCTCGTAATCCTGTTTTGCCCCAGTTGGTCCTTCAAGCGCTTTGTTCGAAAGTTGTACCCTTCGCTCAGTATTTACAAATGTGCCTGTTTTTTCGGCAAAAGCGCAAGCAGGTAAAACAACATCAGCTAGCTGAGCGGTTTCGGTTAGGAAGATATCCTGAACAACCATAAAATCGAGTTTCTCGAGTTGCTCCTTAGCGTGAGTTAGATTTGGATCCGATACCATTGGGTTTTCACCCATTATGTATAGGGCCCGAATGGAATCGCCAGCATTGTTAACCATGGTGGTAACCGTTTGGCCAACCTTGTCGTCCATATCTTCTACATTAATACCCCACGCATCGGCAAACTTTTTGCGATTCTCTTCAACCGTAACGGGTTGATAACCTGTAAAAACGTTTGGCAATGCGCCCATATCGCAAGCACCCTGCACGTTGTTTTGTCCGCGAAGCGGATTAACACCTGTTCCGGGTAATCCGTAGTTCCCCAGAATCATTTGCAGGTTGGCAACAGCCTTAACATTATCTACTCCATGCGTATGCTGGGTTATACCCATAGCATAGAATAAAGCACCCCTCCCAGAAGTAGCATATAGCTTTGCCACCTCGTAAAGTTTTTCCGCAGGTATGCTGGTAATCTCCTCAACCTTTTGAGGTGTATAAAACTCGAGGCTCTTGACGTACTCATCCCAACCCTCGGTTCTCTCATCAACAAACTGCTTGTTGTACCAGTTCTCTTTTACAATGATATGCTGGATTCCCATAAGCAGGGCAGCATCCGATCCAGGGTTTTGGCGTACGTGAATATCGGCACAATTGGCCAAATCGATTTGCCTAGGATCGGCCACAATAAGCTTAACGCCTTTTTCTTTTACAGATTTTTTCACCATTCCGCCAAAAACGGGATGGTTCCAAGTAGTATTGGTACCAATAATGAATATTACATCAGATTGATCGGTTTCTTGCATGCTATTAGTCATAGCACCTGAACCTAACGTGGCTGCCAGTCCCGCAACCGTAGAGCTATGTCAAAGCCGTGCACAGTGGTCGACATTGTTAGTGCCGATCACCCCCCGTGCTAAACGCATCATGGCGTAGTTCTCCTCGTTGGAAACCCTAGCCGATGTGAAAAATCCGATTGATCCAGGTCCGTACTTCAGTTTTGACTCCGAAAGTTTGCTGGCTACAAGGTCAAGCGCCTCGTCCCAACTAGCTTTCTGAAGGTTACCGTCTTTTCTAATAAGCGGTGTATTCAACCGATCCTCTCTATTAAGAAAATCGAAACCAAAGCGACCCTTAACGCAGAGCATCCCCTTGTTGGTTTGCTTCTCCCAGTTCTCCTCGGTTCCCATGGAGTATACCCACTTGTTACCCTTAACATACATATCGATAGAACACCCTACACCACAGTAGGTACAAATCACCTTTTTCTTCTCAAGGTCCCAGAATTGACCGGCTCCCTTTGCATTTTTGAATGTAAGAGCGCCCACAGGGCAAACCTGAACGCACTCGCCACACTGAACGCACGACGACTCACCCATAGGCTTATCATCGTCGCAAATAACACGGGTTTTTCCCGAACGCCAACCAAAATCTAGCACTTCGTGCATCACATTATGATTACATGCCCGGATACAACGTCCGCACTCGATACATTTATTGGCATCACGAATAATCCCTGCTGACGACTCGTCGAGCTTAATCCTTTCGTAGTCAACCAAAAATCCAGGGCGTTCAATACCTAAACTGTAGGCCATATCCTGTAGCTCGCAATGCCCATTTCGCTCACAGGCTATGCAGTTATGCTCGCCATTGGAAAGGTGTAACTCAACAATCATTTTACGAACCTGCAAAATCTGTTCGGTATTGGTTCTGATCACCATTCCATCTTTAACTTGAAGGCCGCAACTTTCCTTTAGTCCTCGTAGACCCTCCACTTCCACCAAGCAGGCTCGGCATGCGCCAGCCTTCCCCGTTCGGGGGTGGAAGCATAGCGACGGAATGTAGATGTTGCTTTCCTTGGCAACCTCCAGTACCGTCTTTCCTGGCTCAGCCATAATGACCTTACCATCAATTGTAATCTTAACTGTTTTCTCCATACTTATATCAGTTAATAATTTTTAGAGATTTGTAGCGAAAAATATAGTGTATCACTTAAAGCCAAAATTGAATTAATGTGCTATCAATTGCCCTTAATTACTCATTCCTTAACCTCAAAACATATTGTACAACACATCAATTACTGCAATAATTATTTAAAAGCGAAGTTGAAGAGTTGTTATCTAATTAACAGTGTTATTTGTGTAACACTATATAAATTCCTAGTGCAATGCTCGCTTCGTTTAAATCTAGAAAATGTTACGGTTAGCTCTATATGATAAAAGTCATATTTCATAGTGATAACAAGTGGAGTCCAAACGATATTTTATAGCAGAAAAATTGGCTTTTCACAAAATGTTCACTGCGAAGATTCAGGAATAAGAGCAACACTCAAGAAGCTATATAACTGGACATTAACATGGCCCTTCAAACAATAAACTGAACTTATGCCCTAAGGACTTAAACAGGGATGTATAATATATTGTGCTATTAAACACAAATAATATTTCGACAAATAATTGAAATGAAGTACAATAAAATTAACTGCATAAAAAAAGCTGCCTTATTAAAGCAGCTTTTTATCTTTCACTAGTGAAATTATTACATACCAACCCAACTATCTACATCTTTCCAATCATCATTGTTTAGATACTTCTCAAAGATATCGATCAACATTTCGAAAGTAAAGTACGATTTGGCTTCGAACATACCATCGCCATGGTTATGCTGTACGATGTACCCCTGCTCCGATATAGTGGTTTGCAAAAAGCCATTACTGCTGTTAAGAATGAGGAAGAAATTATCATCGTCGAGGGTTTTAAGGGAAGCTTTCAGCCTATCCAAACTTGGGTTGCTGTAAGTTTCACCATTAGCCATCTCAACAGAAAAGCCTTTAATGGGTGTATCGGGGCCTTTGGCTGCGGGTTTAGGTTTCGATTCTTTCTCTGTTGGAATCTCTTTTAACAAGGATAAAAACTCCTCCTTATCCATATCCGTTATTCCAAAGGTAAATGCTTTCCAAGGCGACTCTTTCAAACTGGTTAAAGTGGCAACCTTTACCTTTCCGCCGGGTAAATCGCCAAAATGAGCAAAGGCCAGAAGTGGCGATGTTCCCATAATGCTAATTCGCTGGTATCGGATTTCATTAATTGTACCATCCCAATCCTTTGCCATGGCAACCAGCAGTTTGGCATCATTAGTTTTGAAATAACCGTCGACAAGACCATTTTGCACCATAGCCGTAGCATGCACCTTGAGTTTATTCAAATCCTGTTTTTGATATGCCTTAATTATCTCCTTAGCAATAGGCTCAGGGTTACCCTGAGCGAATACGAAAAGGTTAGAAAGCACTAGGAATGCCGATAGAAGTGTGCTGATTAAATTTTTCATCTTAGTAATTTTATAGGGTTTACACAATAGCTGGTAGACAAGCAATTAGTATTATGTACAAACTTATTGAATAATCTTATTAGAGTCAATTTAAACTACCTGCACTTTTCCATTGGTACCCTCAAGCACCTCACCAATAGTTGCTGTATGAATAAAACCCTGTTGCTGGAAATCAGACATTACATTGCTCACCAATTGAGGCTTAACGCAAACCAATAATCCGCCTGAAGTTTGGGCATCGAGTAGCAGCATCTTAAGGTTATAGTCGAGGGTGCTTGCAAATTGGCAATGCTCCTCAACGTACTCAAGATTACGAAAGCATGCCCCTGGGATACAGCCCAAATCAACTAAATCGTACGCACCTTTAAGCAGAGGTACTTTAGTGCTGTCAATTTGAACCGTTACATTGCTACCCTGAGCTAACTTAAGGGCGTGGCCAAGGAGTCCAAAACCGGTTATATCGGTTGCGCATTTTACATTGTACTTTTGCATAATACTAGCACCTACCATATTGAGCTGCTTCATGCTGTCGAGAACCATCTGATAATCAGCATCACTCACCTCTCCAATGCGTTTACCGGCCATAACTACACCAGCGCCAATAGGTTTTGTAAGAATTAGAACATCACCAGGTTGAGCAGCGGAATTGGTAATAATTCGGTTAGGGTGAACCTTACCGGTAACGGCCAGCCCGTACTTTGGAACATCATCGACAATGGTGTGACCTCCCATCATAACGCCACCTGCCTCAATTAGCTTATCGGTTCCACCTTTTAAAATCTCTCTAAGAATATCTAGAGGTACATTAGCGGGAAAAGCAACAATATTTAAAGCGGTTAGCACCTCGCCTCCCATGGCAAAAACATCGCTCAGCGCATTTGCGGCAGATATTTGGCCAAATTCGTAGGGGTTGGAACAAACGGGTGAGAAAAAATCGGTGGTTTGAATTAGAGCCAAATCATCACTTATCTTGTAAACTCCTGCATCATCGTGGGTTTCGATATCGACTAACAGGTTGGGGTGCGGAGTTTTGGGTAAATTGGCCAATGCTTCGCTTAGCTCCTTAGCCGGGAGTTTGGCTGAGCATCCGCCATACTCAACGGTACTTAGCAAATCAAAATTCTTCATTACATGGGTTTTTCATAGATATCAAATTCAAAGTTCGCCTCGGAAAGGATTGAATTGAGCACAGGGCTACTGGTTATGTGCGGGTCGATTCGAATTGACATTCCGCACTCCGAGGTAATATCCTTGGGTGTTGGAATAATATCGAACTTTATGCCCTTGGCTATTAAAATCCGTTCGGCTTTTAGCACATGGTGCGTCGATTGGAAGGTTAGGATTAGGTAATTCATAATGGTAGTGGTAATTGGTGATGGGTATTGTTTAAGGGTAAACCACGCTGCTTGCGGTGGATAGCTGCTCTAGAATATCGTACATATTGGATACTATTCCAACCCCGATGTTTGACTTCTCGCCATAGTAATCGAGGCAAGTTCCACAGACGAAAATTTTCACTCCACTTTGCTCAAGTTTGGCAAGGCTCTCGATCACTGGAGAGTTTTTAAGCGCAAGGAAAATCCCAGCATTAAGGAATACTAACGATTTGGGCTGATTAGTAACCTCTGGAAGCGTATTGATGAATGCTTTTATTAGAATCTCGCCCAACTCCTGAGCACCATCGCCTAGTTTATCGCGCTGAAAAGCAATTACGTAATTAGATTTTTGGGGAAAGTCTA
Organism: Bacteroidales bacterium UBA2295; assembly: GCA_002345825.1. Lineage (GTDB taxonomy): Bacteria > Bacteroidota > Bacteroidia > Bacteroidales > Tenuifilaceae > Perlabentimonas. The sequence continues at coordinate 10,961 of DDWD01000099.1, read as the reverse complement.
TCTCGCAGTAATCCCCCACGGGTGCATTCTCGGGCATCTCGCCAGTTTTATTAACGAGTACGTGAAAAACTTTCCCTTCATTTCGCACGCTTGGGGTAAAGCCATTATCAGCTAAAAAACGTTTTACATTGTTCATCGAGGTTTCATTATCGATCAGAACCTCTAGGGTTTCGTTATCGTCAATCTCACCAAGAGCTTTCTTGGTCATGATTAGGGGTTTTGGGCATAATTCGCCCTTTGCATCTATTGTTCTCATAATTTAATGTATCTTTTTGAAACACAGGGTCACGGAGGCACAGAGTGTAATATTAAAAAGTTAAAATAGATATTCTAGCCTTAGCATATTATCTAAACATTCCTCAGCTCCTCTTCGTAATTTTTGTGCGCTCATTTAATTTCCTCAAGACTTCCATAGTGTAATCAACCTCAGCGATTGTATTGAAACATCCAAAGCTAAAGCGAGCAGAACCCTGAGGGAAAGTTCCTAAAGCCCTATGGGCTAATGGAGCGCAATGTAAGCCGGGACGAATCATTATACCAAACTCGCTATCGAGGGCAAAGGCCAAATCGCTGGGTGTATACCCCTGCAAATTTAGCGAAACGACCCCAACTTGTAAACTACCCATCGCTGTTCTTTGCACATCAATTGTTGGAATAGCTTTTAGTCCTTCAATAAATTTACTGGTTAGAAGATGAATATGGAATTGAATATTATCGGGGCCTTTACTTTGAATAAACTCAATTCCAGCTTTAAGCCCAACAATTCCGACGGTATTGAGCGTTCCGGCCTCTAGTCTATCTGGGTAAAAGTCGGGGTGGAACTCGCTCTCGGATCGACTACCTGTGCCCCCCTGCATAAGTGGTTGAATAAGAATCTGGTTGGTAGCAACGCAAAGGCCACCTACACCTGTTGGCCCATACAACTTTTTATGGCCTGTAAAGGCCAGCATATCGATATTATTAGCCTGCATATCAACTGGTATAATGCCAACAGATTGGGAAGCATCAACTAAAAATAAAAGATTGTTGGTTTTACAAATATCACCTATTTGCCCAATGGGTAAAATATCGCCAGTTACATTGGATGCATGAATTGCTGCAACCAAACGTGTATTTGGCTTTATGCAACTCCTTAGGGCTTCCAAATCGAAATATCCAGATGAATTACATCCGATTACAGAAACTTCGATAATACCCTTTGCTTCCAATTCCCTTAGGGGGCGGATGGTGGAGTTATGTTCAAAAGTTGAGGTTATTACGTGATCGCCCTTCTGCAAAATCCCCTTTATGGCGATATTTAGCGAGTGAGTGGCATTGGAGGTAAAAATTACCCCATCGGAACTGGGCACATTGAAAAGCTGGGCTATTAGCTCACGGGTTTCGAACACCTCACGGGCGGCACTAATGGCCATTCGATGACCCGACCGACCAGGGCTTGCTCCACAGCCGGTTAAAAACCTTGTAATTGCCTCAGTTACCTGCGGTGGCTTAGGCCACGATGTGGCTGAATTATCGAGATATACCATCATTTGCTTGCTTTCGGCCATTTGGTGTAATTAAGATTCTTGTTTCGGTTTCAGCATCTTTCCTTAGTGATATTAGTTTTTGGGCAACCAGAATATCTGTAAGTAACGCTCTGAATCGCTTGGTTCCACCAACTAACTCCTTAAATTCAGGGATATCAATCCCATTATCACTATCGATTAGCTTACTTAGCAACAGGGGCTTAACCTTACTAATTGCACTTGTATGTAAAAAATCGGATTGGTAAAACTGAATTCTCCCCTCTCCCGCTAAATACGATAGGTAAAGTTTAAGCTTGCTTTTATGGATTTTATTATCCCCCGCCCGTTCCTCAATCTCCGATAGCACAGGTTTCTCCATATCGTACTTGAGAATTTCACCCTCAAGCCAATCAATCTCGCTTTGTGTTTGCTGATTAATTTTTGGTCGATGCCCCTTTACTATATAGGTGTTGGTATGCTTATCGAGTTGGCCCTTAATAACTAGCTGCTCGAGCATAACCTCAAGATAGTCTTTTCCAGCCTTATACTTCGACAATCCCAGCTTTCCAATAATCTCATTCAGATCGACTCCATTGGGTAGAATAGGATTCTTTGAGTGGAAATCACTGACTATTCGGAGCACTTTACCTTCAAATGCTTGGCTATGGGAATTATCAATAAGGATTTGGCCTATAGATGAATCGAACACCAAAAATTTACCGCTGCCACTGCCAATCATCGTTTTAACCTCATCTACACTAATATGCAGCCTATCGGCAATCTCATCGGGAGTAAATGGACGCATCTCCTTTCGCAGCTCAATGCTTACCATCTCGTTGGTACTCTCCTCGCTTAGTATACTTTGCGAAAGATTTTGCAGGTATTCAATTAGCTTGGGTGTGCGCTTACGATGATGCAATGGTGAGGAATCGATAATATAACCGCCCCCCAACGTTATATCGGCCGAGGTATTTCTGATAATAAATCTATCTCTACCCAGCAAAACGCCAGGCTTGTTAAGATGCAGCTGCACTATGGCCCCCTCGCCGGGCATTATCGAATCGGCAGTTATTAGGTGCATACGCGCCTGCGTTTCGTATGTACCAGAAATTAGCGTTACGTTGGACCATAAGGATAGCGCATCAACATTATCGAAGAGTGATATTGTGGCATCAACCATTGAAGTCTCGGGCAGCTGCTTACTGCTGATTATTTGCCCCTTGCTAAACTCATCATTCTTCAGGCCAATTAAATTGATGGCCGCTCTATCGCCCACAAAGGCCAAATCGACAGGTCTACCGTGACGCTCAATGGATCGCACCCTAAGCTTTGGATTATCGCCGGGAAGCAAGAAAACCTCCTGCTCCTTAGCTATACTGCCACTTAGTACCGAGCCGGTTACCACGCTGCCAAAACCCTTCACGGTAAAAATCCTATCGATATACATCCTAAATAAATCACCAGTTTCCTTTGCTGGAACGGTTGAACTAACATCCTGAATTGCTGAGATTAACTCTTCCTTACCTGCACCCGATATGGCGGAGAAACCAACAATGGGAGCCCCTTTAAGCGATGTTTTCTCAAGATATTCAGCAACCTCATCTTGGGCCATTTGGGCTAACTCCTCGTCAACCAAATCGATTTTGGTTAGCGCAACCACACCTCGGGTTATACCAAGTGCCGAGATTATATTGATATGCTCAATGGTTTGGGGCATAATGCCGCTATCGGCGGCAATTACCAGCAGCACAAAGTCGATACCGCACGCTCCACCCACCATGGTGTTTATAAAATCTTTATGACCCGGCACATCCACAATACCTATTGAGTCGCCATTGGGCAGATCGAGGTACGAGAAACCAAGGTTTATGGTGATTCCTCGTGCCTTCTCCTCCTTATGCGTATCGCAATCGATATTAGTTAGGGCCTTAACCAGCGAGGTTTTTCCGTGGTCGACGTGACCGGCTGTACCCATTATTTGGTGTTTCATATTTCTTATCATCAACAATTTAAACACAGGGGCACGGAGACACAGAGTTTATTGTTTTCACATACCTCTTTTAAGGGACAACTGAAATTATCTAAGTAATTAGATTGGTGGTCGGTATAACTATGTGTTTATTCATTGCCTGTGTTTCTAGCGTTTGATTTAGATAAAAAAGGCATATGTCAAACGTTAAAAGTTAGTATACAATCAAGAAATCTCATATATTTACGCTGCCATGACCTTCGGACGATGGCAGGTCGATTTATTGATCACAACCCGATACTCAAAATGCAAAACGCGTAACTCAATACCTATTCACTCACCCATTCAATCAACCAACCAACCAATCAACCAACCAATCAACCAACCAATCAACCAACCAATCAATCAACCAATCAATCAATCAATCAACCTGTCCGCCAACTGGAGGATCAATCAACCTGTCCGCTCTACCTGTCTGTAGACAGGCCACTGGAGGATCACTCAATCATCTCTCCTATCCATTCCACACGCCTCAGAAATAATCCTTGCCACCTCATTCAAGTCCTCGTCGGCCAGGGTAAGCACATCGAGCTGAATATTGCCAGCCTTAAGTATAGCCAATACTGGGGTAGACGAATGGAGTAGATTGCTATGAATACGCTCGGCAAACCCAGATCGCTCCTTATTATTTGTTGCATTGCAAAGCAGTTCAACAGCAAAGCTATCGATCTCGGCATCGGGGAGTGTTCCTCCTCCGCACTGAGCCTTGGTTTCAACTACCTGCGATTGGATTCCAAAATCCATTAGCTTATCGCTTAGCTTCGTTGCTAGTAACCTAAGCTCCTCGGGTTTACAATTAAACATCCTATAAATGGGGCTTTTGGCAAACAAAGTCTCATCCGTTAAATGGTACGAGCAAGCCGTTTCGAGCAGGGCAAGCGTAGTTTTGCAGACACGCAAAGCCCGAAGCATAGGCTCATTTTTAAGCTTTGTAATCAGCTCCTTTTTGCCCACAATAATTCCGGCCTGAGGGCCACCTAAAAGCTTATCGCCGCTAAAGCAAACCAAATCGGCACCCAGTCCTAAAGCCTCGCGAACAGTTGGCTCATCGTGAAGCACAGGAAGATTAACCCTGCAAAGCAGCCCCGAGCCCATATCGAAAAGCAGCGGTAGTTTGTGCTGCCTAGCGAGCTGCGCCAACTCATCTACAGCCACCTCCTGTGTAAATCCCTTTATTATATAGTTTGATTTATGGGCCTTAAAGAGCAAGGCTGTATCATCGCCAATAGCATTGCTATAGTCAGCTATCTTGGTCTTATTAGTTGTTCCCACTTCCACCATCTTGCAGTCCGATGCGGCCATGATATCGGGGACGCGGAACGAGCCGCCAATCTCTACCAGCTCGCCACGCGAAACAATTACCTCCTGATGCTTGGCAAAAGCCCTAAGGCAAAGCATTACGGCAGCGGCGGCATTGTTCACAATAAGCACATCCTCGGCCTCAGTAAGATACTTGATTAGCTCCGCAGCATGATCGTTTCGGCTGCCGCGCTGGGCAGTATCGAGATTGAACTCCAAGTTGTTGTAGCCATTAAGGTTTGTAAAGGATTGCGTTAGCATTTCAGCATCGAAGGGGGAGCGCCCTAAATTGGTATGAATTACAACACCTGTAGCGTTGATAACCCTTTTCAGACTTCGGCCCGAGAGCTGCTGAACTATCGATAGAATCTTCTCGAGAAGCTTAGGTTGAGATGGTGCGGGGTTACCTTTAGAGATACTTGTTCGGAAATGCTGAAGCGCAGAGCGAGTTGCATGGATTACCAACTCACGCCCATGGGTAGGAAGGAGCAAGCTAACTTCGGGCAAGGCCAAAAGCTTATCGACTGCTGGAAGGCTTTGATAGGCCTCCTGTTTTGAACTCATATTTTATGATGTAGTTTCATAAAGGTATATGTGCAGAGAGGGCAGGAATCGAACCTGCCACAGCCGGTTTTATCCGTCTGCTACTGGTGTTGAAGACCAGGTGGGACACCGGTCCCGTCCTCTCTATAAAAGTTGTGTAGGCAAACTTAGGATTTTTTTGGTAAAAACCAGCTGAAGAGGTGAAATGGATTGCAATAAAATCAAAGAATGTTATTGTTTAGGTATTGGGAAAATAGTTCCACTACCAATTTCGTGGAAATATGTTGGTGTTGGAGATTCTTATAGGGAGTAAAGACGCCTGCCTCGGGAGACTGCCGTACTTTGGCAGGATAACGAGGGAAGACGGAAGACGGAATAGGTAACATCCCTTAAAGCCTCTTGTCTGTTCCTTAGGGCTTCCCTTGCATTCGGATGGTGGATATTAGCTAACTAGTTGTCTTCGGACTTTAAACTTTAAACTATAGGCACTCTATAAACTAAACATTAAGATGACCATAATTACAGCATAATCCCACTATAATAAATTACGTGAGTTCGGTGTAACGCGTTGATATAAGACTCAACAAAATAAGGTAATAAGGTTGGATATCTTTGGCTTCGCTCTGTTTTACTAAGGTTAAAAAACCAAAATAAGGTTTATGAACTACAAGAAACCTTATTATAAACTCAAATAACCTTAGTAATAAAAACAATAATCACAACTACAAACCTTATTCGCTTATTTATAAAGGAGATACATAACTATTCCTTATGTCGAACTCACGTTAAACATAAAATTGGAGCGCTGTAAGCCAACCACTGCGCTAGGTTCCTGGCCTTGTTGTTTTCAGGGCTACTTACTAATCCGTTATATAACTGTTGCAATCCAAGCTATAAATTCTGAAAATGGCACTAATAATAGTTGAGCAGCGATAGTTCCTATCAATCGACTTACTACCATTAATCTTATTATTTTTCGAAATCCAATCTCGGAGAATTTACCTTCAATTACATCATCTGTGAGTCCCGACAAATAGGGATCAATAAATACGAACATTAGTATTGTTGCCAATCCGTTAACTACTGCTGATAATGTACTTGCAGTAGTTCTCAAATCGGGCTCGATAAATCCGGCATATAATGATGATAATACTCCAACTGTTAAAATTGCAACAGCAAGGATGTTATAGATAAATATCTTAATGGGGAAATCTGTCCATATTGATTTATCAATTGTGAAGTTGTTTTTGTCGGGGAGTTTTAATTCTTTCTTGAATTGGACTATCCCTGTTTTAGTAAATCCGTGCAAAATTAGTCTTGGCACCGACTTGTGTAGGCTAAAGTTCTCAACAGAGTTTGTCAATACTCGCTGAAATGTAGGTATTAACAATCCACCTATAATTGTGGCTAAAGTTGTTGCAATTAGTATTAACCTAATCTCGAATGTTCCCGGATTAATTCCAAGATTTATGTTATTCTCAATCCATTTGGCGAGCAAAGGGGCTTGAAAAGAATTTGAAGTTCTTGAAATGAGCACCATGATGTTAAATAAGGCGAAAGATATTGCAATCTTTCTTGTTCTAATCCCAACAATCCTTACCGAATAGGACAATGTACTGATCAGATGAATAATCAGGGTGAATACTAGAACTAAAACTATCTGTATTGTCATTTGCTAAAAATTTTGTTGTGTAAAGCCTCAGGGCACCCGGCGTTTTATGATATGATGTTGCGTGGGATTACTAGGAGATTTCATATCCGGTTTACACCAATATTTTTTACGAGCTACTAATGTTCACAAACCACTTAAACCCTTATGCACTGTACTATGTGTTGTGCATTGCCCTTATTTTTCAATCCTAAATATAGTTAAATTTATAAAGTTGAATTATTATCGGCTCGTGCGGAAAGGCTTGAAAACTCTTGGTCAAGCTTTGACTTTTGGAGTTGTCTAGTGTGGGCTGGCAAAGAGTTCTCAAGCGAAGGAAAGAACTTTTTTAACTTGATAAATTAAGCCTTAATTGAGCTAAAGAAGCTGTCCTTATACTTATCGCTAATAGGGATTAAAGTATCACCAATTTTTATTCGGTTGCGCTCAATGTTTTCAATTTTATTGATAGAGACGAGATATGAATTATGAACGCGAATAAAATTATTTTCTGGCAAATACTGTAATAATCCACTAAAACTCTGTAAGGTCATTACTTTTCTCGATTTGGTGTGTATTCTCAAGTAATCCTTCATTCCTTCGATAAAAAGGATATCGTCCAGCTCAATCTTTTCGATGCGGTTTTCCGACTTAATAAAGATGTACTCATTACTTTGCGAAGCAATCAATTCATAGTTTTTGGCTTTTTCTTTCAACTCTTTCAAATTAATTGCTTTGTCGACCGATTGAAGGAACCTTTCAAGAGTATAAGGTTTGAGCAGATAATCCACCACGGAGAATTCGTATCCTGCAATAGCGTATTTTTCATAGGCCGAAGTAATAATGACTGCCGGTTTTACTTGTAAAGTTTTCAGAAACTGAATACCATTGAAATCCTTCATCTCTATATCCAGGAAAATCAGGTCAACGGTGTTGCTTTTTAAAAAGTTTATAGCCGAAATTCCATCGTTAAAAGTTGAGACAAGCTCGAGTACTGTTATTTTCTCGATAAAGCCAGAAAGTTTTTCGGCAGCCAACTTTTCGTCTTCAATGATTATACACTTAATTTTCATCAATCAGTAAACTTAATGATACAGCGTAAACATTTTCTCTATTTTCTATATTCAGGCAATATTTCGAGGAGTACATTAAATCTAACCGTTTAATAATGTTAGCCAAACCAAATCCTGAATCCGATTGATTACTACTTCCTGAACCTGTACTGTTTATACATTCAAATTTAAGCTCTTTGTTTTTTGTTGAGAACATTAATTTTAATGGATGTTCATTATCAACCAATCCGTGTTTAAATGCATTTTCAATAAAAGGGAGAAACAACATTGGAGCAACTTGCGTATCTTCCTGTAGATCTCTATCCAATTCAACTTTAATACTATTGTCGAGTCGAAGTGATTGCAATTCGATATAGTTTTCGATGTATTCAATTTCTGAAGTTAAGTTTACCCTATCTTTTTCAGAATTGGAGTAAACATACCGTAAAAAACCGGATAATTTATTGATAGTTTCTGATGCTTTTGCCGGTTTTGAAGTAATTAATGAATCGATATTATTCAGGACATTGAAGATAAAATGTGGGTTGTTTTGATTAATCAGAACCATCAACTTTGATTGTAGCTTCTCGTTTTCAAGTTCTTTTTTCTTTTGTTGATTATCAATCCAATTTACAAACGCCCTAAAAAGGATTCCGGCAGCGCAGATAAATACAGAAAGGAAGAAAACCTGTATATAACCCGATAAAGTATAACCCAACCATCCATTCCCTGAGATGGCTGATAACACATTCGCCATGTGGGGAATGAGTGGAAAAATCAAACAAACTGCAATACTTGTTACAACACCAGCCCCAAACCTGTTTTTTGAAAACAATTTAGGGGTAATGAAAGAATAGCCGATATAAAAAAGGGAAAGCGACCACGCTGTAATTCCAAGTACCATAGCTGTACTTACTAATACGCTTTTAGTAGCCCATAAATTTCCTGCCAGCGTAACCAGGAAAATTATACTTAGGTCACAAAACCATACAAACCCATGTAGTGAATAAAGAATTGTTCTTTTCATAATTGTGATTTTAAAATTAATAATTCACTACAAAAATTCTCTATTTCACACAATTTATAAAATCTGATATATCCTTTCCACAAATTAATCGACAACTTCCTTTTCTCAATCTACAATTGAGTATAATGCTGATTGCGAGATAAAATCAAGTGTTCAAATTCGTTGGACTCGTCCTTTGTCCTCGATTGACAACGAAGGGCCTCTTTTAGGGAAGGGCTGCTAAACTGTTGCTTGTGTGTTGGGATATCTGTCTATTGCCCTTCAAATCAAAATATAATTTATTGCGCTAGGTTACTGAATCCAGGGGTGGTCTTGAGGGTTACACCCAACTCTCCAATGCATTCAATTCTTTTTAAGTGTAACCTTACTTTTTGCTCTGTAATCTTCCATTCATTAATTAGCCTTATTGATGGTTGTCCCATTTGTTAGGGATGGAAGAGTATACCGTTGATAAAGGTTTTACTACTAATAGCAATTAGAGTGGCAACCTAACGGTAAATTTCGAGCCCACATCGGGGGTGCTTTGCACCTCCACAGTGCCATTGTACAACTCAATCATTTTTTTGGCAATGGATAGGCCTAGGCCACTTCCTGTGATATTCCGGGTTTGGGTATTCTTAATGCGGACAAACTCCTGGAATAGAAGCTTCTGGTCGTCCTCGCTAATACCAATGCCGGTATCCTCCACAGCAATTTCGTAAAAGTCGGGATTCTTTTTAATGGTTACATACACCGCTCCCCCATCCTTGTTGTACTTTACCGCGTTGGATACAAAATTATTGAGAATAATTTCGATTTCATGGCTATCGGCCTTGTAGAATGAGTTCTCCTCGGCATCGAGATGCACCTTTACATTCTTTTGGATAGCCAGAGGTTCAACGGTATCTATTACGCGCTTGGCAATTTCGTGTAGGTCGAGACTTCGGATATCACGACTCTTTTTGCCCGTTTCGATTCGGGTTAGGTCGAGCAGGTCGAGTATAAGGGTTCGCATCCCCTTAAGGCGCTCCACGGAGCGCTCAAGCATCATCTTGTAATCGTCAATAGAATCGCCGGCCTGCTTCTCTAGCATAATCTTGATGTACCCCTCCACGGCATTAATGGGCGATTTGAGCTCGTGCGACAGCACCGATAGGAACTGAAACTGATTCTGCTGCCCTTCGGCCCGCATCTGGCGGGTCATACGTTTCAGAAACAGATTTTTGGTAATACTCTCTATAGATGTACGGAGCTCTTGTGGGGTGAAAGGCTTTGGCACAAAGCTAAATGCACCCATATTGGTTGCTTTAACGGCCAGCTCGAGCGATGCGTAGGAGGTTATCATCATCACCGAGATGTCGTAATCCTTGTTCTTGACATACTCCAGAACCTCTATCCCATCGATACCGGGTAGCTTGTTGTCGAGCAGCATTATATCGATGTGTTGGCTTTCGATAATCTCAATGGCCTTTTCGCCTGTTTCGGCCTCAATAATATCGTAGGAGAATTCCTCCTCCATAAAAGGGTAGCCCACGGTAAAGTTGCGCAAAGCGCGCTCAGCACCAGTGCGAATTCCGGGCTCATCGTCGACTACAAGAAGTTTTAGTTGGCTCATTATTGGTTGTATGTTATCAGTTATCAGTTGCTTGTCTCAGCTTGTCTCGTAAGCATTAACGAGATAAGAGCAGCGCTCTTTGTTGCTATGACAAGATCGGTTGTCAGCTCACCCTTGGAATTGTAAGAGTAAAGGTGGTTCCCGTTTGTCCGTTGCTGCTATCGGTGTTCGACTCGATATCAATTTTACCCTTATGCATCTTTACAATGCCATAAACCAATGGTAGTCCAAGTCCTGTTCCCTTGCCCATCTCCTTGGTGGTAA
>DDWD01000212.1 GCA_002345825.1 Bacteroidales bacterium UBA2295 | reverse complement strand
GCTCCGGGGGGCTCGTTCATCTGGCCAAAAATAAGAGAAGCTTGCGACTTCTTTATCTCTTCTTCATCAACCAGCGATAAATCCCAGCCGCCGGCCTCCATATTCTCTTTAAACTTGTCGCCATATCTAATTACATCCGATTCAATCATCTCGCGGAGCAGGTCGTTGCCCTCACGAGTACGCTCGCCAACACCGGCAAAAACCGACATCCCCTCATACTTCTTGGCAATATTGTTGATTAGCTCCATGATGATTACGGTTTTACCCACACCAGCCCCACCAAAAAGTCCAATTTTTCCTCCCTTTGAGTAGGGCTCAAGCAAATCGATAACCTTGATACCCGTGAAGAGTACTTCAGTCTCGGTACTAAGATCTTCGTACCTTGGTGGTTTGTTGTGTATTTGGTATTCATTCTCATCGGAAAGGCTGTGCATACCATCTATAGGTTCGCCAATTACGTTAAGAAGCCTACCTTTTATTTGATTGCCTGTGGGAACAGTAATAGACTTGCCTGTTGCTGTAACCTTCATCCCGCGATGCAAACCATCTGTTGAGTCCATTGCAATGGTTCGGATTGTCTGTTCGCCAATGTGCTGCTGGCATTCAACTATTAGCGACGAACCATCGTCGCGAGTAATGGAAAGCGCTTCGTGAATTTGAGGTAGGTTTTTGCCTGCAGATGGAAAAGAAACGTCAACAACAGGACCGATAACCTGGATAATTTCGCCGATAATTTGTGACATGGCCAAGTTTTTTACAATATGAGGTACTACAAAAATAACTTAATTGGGATAATTTCCGCAAAATACATCCACTTTTTGTTGATGATATAAATTACCCTCATTAAAGATAGGCATATTTTTCAGTCAACGATAGAAAAAAATAAAGCCGCTAAATCAGCGGCTTTAGGTTATGCGTAGCAACTACTTATCGTGCTTGTTGATAGTATCTAGATAGGTATTGGTTAAACTCAACCTCTAAATCCTCTTTAATATCTTGCTGTCCAAATCGCTCAGCAACGGCAACCAGTTCCTGCATAATTTGTAGGTTCAGCTCAGTATCGTAACCAACAAGTTTAAATAGTTGTGGTTTTAGACTAGAATAGTATCTCAAGTTATCAAGAGATGCGTTGGCGTAATTATTAAGCAGCTCGTTGGCCTTTTCGGTTTCGTTTGCTTTGTAGTAGCTCTCAATAAGTCCAATGGCAAAAAAATCGTAAGGGAATTTTTCTTGGGGGAGTAATTCAACTATTCGGTCGAGTACATTTACAGCAGAATCAATCTTGTTTTGGGCAAGCAATTCCTCGGCAAGGCGATTAAAATTGTTCCTCAGCCTAAGCACAAGAGTTGTTCTTTGAACATTATGATCTACAAGAACGTCGGGCTTATCTATTCCTCCCCACTTAAATACGTTCATGTAGTTGTCGTACATCTTATCTACATTTACTCTGCCTACCGAAAGGTAATCGGTGGGTTGGGTGCGTATTGGAACTAGCTTGTAGGCAAATCCTTCGAGCTGCAGGTAATCGGTTAATCCAATATCGGAATCGCCTCCGGTAGAAACGAAGTATATAGGACGTTCCCAGTTATTATTTGCCAGTATTTCTAGAATCATCATCTCATTCTTCTGGATATAATCCTTCTCGATACTCCAAACAATTTCATCAACAATTAGGTGGGCATCCTCGGGCTTAACAATACCGTTTTCAATTACTTTCTGCTTATCTACAGTTATTTTAATTTGTTTCGATGGCATATAGTCAATCATTTCGCCATTCTGTCCACGATGGCGAGTATCGGGTTTGTCGCTAGCCACAAAATCCATTAATTTTTTTAGCTCTACGGGTTGTTGAATTCTATCGAGCACATATACAACGTCTCTGGTTCCCTGCACAAACTTGTCAAAATCCATTGTTATGGGAACCGGTGCCGAGCTGTTGGCTTTCCATTTCATTTGCTCGCTGTACCAGTCGGTACCCAAAAGGCTAAGGTTTACAATGCGAACATCGGTTCTAATACCCTCAACCTCCTGGGCATACCAAAGGGGGAAGGTGTCATTATCACCATTGGTGAAGATGATAGCATTTTCATCGCAAGTATTTAGGTAGTTGTATGCAAAATCGCGAGCCATATAACGTCCTGAACGGTCATGGTCGTCCCAGTTTTCAGAAGCAAGAACAGCAGGAACCGTTAACGAAATAAGTATAGCCCCACCTGCGGCTACAACACCTTTGGTGTATTTCCTAAAGAATTCATACATCGCCAAAACCCCTATTCCAATCCAAATAGAAAAAGCGTAGAACGATCCTACGTAAGAATAGTCGCGTTCGCGAGGTTGTAAGGGTGTTTGGTTTAAGTATACCACAATGGCCATACCCGTAAGTACAAAAAGGAGCGTAACCACCCAAAAATTCTTTGGATCGCGCGAAACCTGATACACCAAACCAAGCAATCCAAGTATTAGGGGCAACATATAGTAGGTATTTCGTGCAGGATGATTTTTCATTTCTGATGTTATCTCATCCTGGTTGCCAAGCCTTATGGCATCAATCCCATTAATCCCTGTAAGCCAATTTCCGTTCATTATATCGCCATGGCCCTGAACATCGTTTTGCCGGCCCACAAAATTCCACATGAAGTATCGCCAGTACATATGGCCAATTTGGTAGCTTATGAAAAACCTGAGGTTCTCGCCAAATGTTGGAACACGCCTTACCTCTTGTTCGCCACCCGGTGTTGTTAATCGAATGGGGCGGCCTTTAACATCCCCCCACTTTTTGTACTCGTTTGTATGATCCTCTTGCCAACTCCACATCCGAGGGAAAATGGTTTCAAATCTATCGTCAAACTCATACTCGGTTCTCAAGTAGGTTTTTTCGTAGCGGCCATTCTTTTTTAGGTAGGTGAATCTGTCCTTGCTGTCAACCACAGGGGCATTGTAATACTGACCAGTAACCAACGGTCGGGTACCGTATTGCTCGCGGTTCAAATAATGCAGCAAAGCAAAAACAGACGAGGGATTGTTCTGATTCATGGGTGGATTCGCCTCAGCCCGAATCACCAACATAGCATACGATGAGTATCCAATGGTGATAACAGTTACACCTAAAATGAGCGTATGAATTAATACCTTTTTCTTTTTTACTGTAATCCATAGGCCATAGGCTAACAATGCTGCTAGGGTAATGATAAAAATTATTACCCCGCTGTTGTATGGCATTTTAAATGTATTAACAAAAAGCAACTCAAATTTTGATGCAAATGAAACTACTCCTGGAATTATCACATACATTATTCCACCAAGTAAAGCCACCGATGTTGCCAAGGCCCCTACAATTCCCCAACGGGTAACCTCGTGTTTTTTAAAATAGTAAACAAAAACTATGGCTGGAATAGTAAGTAGGTTAAGAAGATGGACACCAATAGATAAACCCATAATGTAAGCAATGAGTATTAACCATCTGTTGGAGTTGGGCTTATTGGCAACATTCTCCCATTTTAGTATAGCCCAAAATACAATTGCCGTGAATAGCGATGAGGTTGCATACGCCTCTGCTTCAACAGAGATGAACCAGAAACTGTCGGTGAAGGTATAAGCCAGCGCACCAATAGCTCCGCTACCAATAATTGCTATGGTTTGTCCAAAACTTGGTTCGCCATCAAAGCTTACAATCAACCTGCGCGATAAATGAGTAATGGTCCAGAAAAGAAAAAGGATTGTAAATGCCGAAGCTAGTGCCGACATAGAATTCATAGCCAAAGCAACTTGAGTTGGACTTGCGGCAAAAGTGGTGAAAAAATTACCAAGCAGCATAAAAAACGGAGCCCCTGGGGGATGCGGTACTTCAAGTTTGTATGCAGCGGTAATTCTCTCGCTACAATCCCAAAAACTGGCCGACGACTCCATTGTCATAAGGTAAACAGTGGCTGCTATAGCAAATACTATCCACCCAACTATAACGTTTAGTTGCTTGTAACTCTTCATTTTGCTTAGGTTATATAGTTATATTTTTGTGATTTAATCCAATTTTGGCGAAGCTAAAATAGCTATTTTTAAGGCTATTAAAATTGATTTTCTTGTATTTTAACGAATGCACCACTGCCGATCAACGTATTTTGGTGCCGAACATTCAATTTTAATCACGCAAAGGAAGGGAAAACAAAAAAAATCCAAACTAATCTGTAACAAATCATAGTACCTTGTCGTCATTTAATCATGTAACAATCCAATATTTGAAACTATGATAAAAACAGTTGATTTAACAAAGACTTTTAGGACCGATGAGGTCGAAACAACCGCATTGAATAAAGTTTCTTTAGAAATTAAGAAGGGAGAATTTGTGGCCATAATGGGGCCATCGGGGTGTGGTAAATCAACCTTGCTCAATATTCTTGGATTGCTCGACAACCCCACTGGTGGCGAATTTTATTTTGATGGTATTGAGGTTTCGAAATTCAGGGAGAAGCAGCGAACCAATTTGCGGAAATCCAATATTGGGTTCGTTTTCCAGAGCTTTAATCTGATTGATGAGCTAACCGTTTTCGAGAACGTTGAGCTACCATTGCTGTATCTAAATGTATCAACATCGGAGAGGAAAAGAAAGGTGGAGATGGTTTTAGAAAGGATGAAGATATCTCACAGGAAAAAGCATTTTCCTCAGCAGCTTTCGGGCGGACAACAACAGAGGGTGGCCATAGCACGAGCGGTTGTTGCAAACCCCAAGCTAATACTGGCCGACGAACCAACAGGAAATCTCGACTCGGCAAATGGCGAGGAGGTTATGAACCTTTTATCGGAGCTTAATAATGAGGGAACCACCATCGTTATGGTTACTCACTCCCCAAGCGATGCCGAGAAGGCCCACCGAATTGTTCAGCTGTTCGACGGGCATATAGTTACTGAAAACATAAAAAAACTCCTATAAAAAAGGTAAAATTATGCTTATAAAAAACTATTTAATAAGTGCTTATCGTAACCTTTTACGAAACAGATTCTTCTCAATAATTAATATACTAGGATTAACCATTGGTATTGTATCGGCCATTCTTGTTCTGGTTTACGTAGCCGAAGAGAGCGCCTTTGATAAGCATCATACAAAACACGAAAGGATTTATAGATTATTATCCAATTTTCACGTCAACAACAAGCAGGATCTATTTGCCCTAACGGCCAATTCAATTGCACCCACGCTAAAAGAGGAGTATGAGGAAGTAGAGGAGTATGTTAGGTTCATTCCTACCGATAATTTCTTTTTCCGCTACCAGGGAGCCGATTACAATGAGGAGGATTTTTACTTTGCCGACTCAACGGTTTTTAAAATTTTCGATCACAAGTTTCTTCAAGGAGATCCCACAAATGCATTGAACAGACCCTATTCAATTATTTTAACCGAAACCCTTGCAAAAAGACTATTCGGAAACGAGAATCCTATAGGTAAGGTGCTTCAAGGGATGAGAAACGAGCCTTTTACCGTAACGGCAGTAATTGAGGAGTTGCCCCGCACGTCGCACTTTCAATTCAAAGCGCTGGTTTCATCGGCAACCATTAGGGAACAGGTTGGTGAGGAGCGTTTTAACGATAATAGCTCGGGATCGTTTTGGAATGTTAACGTTTACTCATATGTTTTGCTCCGTGAGGGAGCCCTGCCCGAGGCCATAGTTAATAACTTTGAACATTTTAATGAGAAGTACATAGTCCCAGTTGGCAATATTATTAATGGAAAATTTGCCCCAATTTTTCAACCTTTAAAGGACACGCATTTTCCCAGCATATCCGGGTTACAGGGCGACTTTCCTGTAGGCAATAAGTCCAATCTCTACATCTTTTCAATCGTATCCCTATTTATACTTATAGTTGCCTGTATAAACTATATGAATATGGCTACAGCCCGATCGGCAAATAGAGCAAAGGAAGTGGGTTTAAGAAAAGTGGTTGGTGCCGGAAGGGGTAAGCTGGTTCAGCAGTTCATTAGTGAATCTTTACTCATATCTTTCGTTGCGGGAGTTTTAGCATACGTCCTAGCAGCAGCCATTCTCCCCTGGTTTAACAATCTAACAGACAAGGAAATTTCTTTCTTAGAACTCTTAAATCCTACCTTTATTGGGGGTACTCTACTAATTGTTTTATTTGTAGGGCTTATAGCTGGTAGCTACCCAGCCCTCTTCCTTTCTTCCTTTTCTCCGGTAAAGGTATTAAAGGGAACTCTTGATAAAGTAAAAGGTAAGGTGGGTGTACGCAAGGTATTGGTATTGTTTCAGTTTACCATTTCAATTGTTATGATTGTGGCAACCATTGTTGTAAGTCAGCAACAGAACTACATAAGGGATAAGGATTTGGGTTTCGATAAGGACAACCTGCTTGTTATTACCGATTTGGATACTGTCATAAGCAATCATTTAGCCCCCTTTAAAGAGGAGCTATTGAGAAATTCTTCGATAATTGGAGTTGCCGGATCGCAGCAGGCATTAGGAGTAGGCAATGGAAAAATTGTTAGTCGTATTGAGCAGGATGGTGAAATGCAGGAAATAGGCATAAACCTTATTGGATGTGATCATAATTACTTGGAGCTTTTAGGTGTGAAAATTGATAAGGGTAGATTTTTTGATCCAACGCTTAGAACCGACTCAACACAGGCGTTTATTATTAACGAGACTGCTGAACGGGTTTATGGCTGGTCCGATGAGCCCATTGGAAAGCGCATACAGCTTGGTATTAGAATGGACGGAACCGCCAGTAGGGATGGAGGTGTAGTGGGGGTAGTTGAGGATTTTCATTACTCATCAATACACAACCCCATTGAACCTTTTATGTTTTTTATATCCCCAGCGCCGCCCAGAGTGCTTAGTATCCGAATTCAACCCGGCCAAACAGAGCAAGCCTTGAGCTATGTTAAGCAAAAGTTCCAGGAGTTTAAGTCCACTCGCGAGATAAGCTACTTCTTTCTCGACCAACGACTAGATCAGCTTTACAGAGCCGAACAAAAATTGGGGTGGCTTTTTCGGGTATTTTCTTTAATAACCATATTTATATCGTGTTTAGGTTTGCTTGGGCTAACCTCATTTGTTACCGAACAGAAGACGAAGGAAATTGGGGTTAGAAAAGTTTTGGGAGGAACCAGCTTTGATATTGTTAAGTTACTATCGGGTCAGTTCTTGGGTCTGGTTCTTTTGGCCAATGTTTTTGCTTGGCCCATTGCTTTTTACGCTATGCAAAAGTGGTTGCAAAGTTTTTCATATAGAATTAATTTTGGACAAACAATTTTAAGTTTTGATACAATATCGCCGTTACTCATGGCAAGCATAATTGCATTGATTATAGCAATGTTAACTGTTGGTGTATTGGCATGGAGGGCTGCCGAGAGCAATCCTGCACAGTCGTTGAAGTACGAATAGGAATAGGCTGATTTAACTATATTTGCATTCAGACTGGCTGTTAAAATTAATTTCAGCCAGTCTTTTTTTTTGCTGCCGGGTTCTTAGTGAAAAACTTATCCCTGTATCCTTTTTACTACATTTCTCTTAATTGCTGTGTAATTTTACAAAATGGAATCAAGGACACATTTTTTAGCAATGAGTTATGTAAATTTGTTCGTTTCCGAACAGCAAGTATGCGAAAAGGAACACTTTAATACACACAGTAATAGCCATAAACAAAAGATATAAAGAAAGATATACTCCATGGTTTAATTTTTGATTAATATTCAAAACTCATATTCTGCTCTATAATGTAAGGGGAGTTATGCTCCCAAAATATTTTTTGATGAGAATAAGTATTAAGAACCTTAATAAGGTTTACGACAACGGAAAGAAAGCACTAACTGACGTAGATCTTGAAATTGAAAACGGAATGTTTGGGCTGCTTGGCCCTAATGGGGCAGGGAAATCTACCCTAATGCGCATTCTGGTAACGCTTATGAATCCCTCATCAGGTAGCGTTACTGTAAATGGTTACGATATTCTGAAGCAGCGCGGAGAGATCAGAAAGTTGCTAGGTTATCTTCCCCAAGATTTTAGGTTTTTTACCAGGCTCAAAACCTGGGAATTTCTCGATTACGCTGCTGGGCTCTCAGGGATTAAAAGTAAAAAGGAACGCTCTACCAAGGTGGATGAATGGCTCGAGAAGGTAGGCCTTTTCGATGTGCGTGAGCGAAGTGCCAATAAACTCTCTGGTGGAATGAAACGACGCTTGGGAATTGCCCAAGCCCTTATAGGCGAGCCCAAAATTGTAATCGTCGATGAGCCAACCACAGGTCTCGATCCCGAGGAGAGAATACGTTTCCGCAATATCCTGTCGGAAATTAGTCAAAGGGATGTTATAATAATCCTATCAACCCACATTGTTGGCGATATATCAAGCGTTTGTCAAGATCTCGCCCTGTTAAATAATGGCCAAGTAGGTTTTTGCGGCTCACCAGAGCAACTAGTTGCAAAAGCTCAGGGGCATGTTTGGCAGCTTACCACATCGGGGTTTGAGTATGATCTGCTTAAGGAGAAGTATGCAGTAATTTCAACCATTCCATCCGACGAGGGTTGGGAGGTACAGCTTGTGGGCGAAGAGCTAAATGGTTATAATGGTACTCCCATTGAACCAAATTTAGAACACGCTTACGTTTACTTCATGGAGTATCTAGCGAATAAAAACTCCCAATTGGCATGAGTGCATTCCACAACCTTATTACCGTAGCCCGCTTTGAGAGGAAAACGCTCCTTAGGAGTTGGTTTTTTAGAATTTTTGCAGCAATGTTTATTGTGGGCATTGGAATTTTTAACCTCGTTGTTAACCTCGAAAACACCGGAGTTCCCTGGATTTATAGGGCGCTACCAGCATCGCTTCCCTATGCAAATCTTATTATACTAAACCTTGGGCAGGCAATTGTTGCTGTATTTCTGGCCTCCGAATTTTTAAAGCAGGATAGGAAGAACGATACGGTAGAAGTTATCTACGTTAGGTCGATGACAAATTTTGAGTATGTGTTTGGTAAAACCTTGGGAATTCTTAGTGTTTTCCTTTTGCTAAACCTAATCATACTTATTATCGGAATAGGTTTTTCATTTATTAGCGCCGATTCGGCTAAGGGAGTGGCCGAATTTTTTCTTTATCCAATTCTTATCAGCCTTCCAACGCTAACGTTCATACTGGGTCTTTCCTTTTTCTTAATGAGCGTACTCAGGAATCAGGCTATTACTTTTATCTTACTACTTGGCTATATCGCCCTAACCGTTTTTTACCTTAACGATGTTTACTACCATTTTTTCGATTACATAGGCTATAGAGTTCCGTTCCTAATATCAACAATTGGCGGATTTGGCAATTTAAGCTCTGTAGTTTTACACAGAGCGGTTTACTTTCTAATGGGGCTAGGCTTTGTGTTTTTTACCGTTTTTAAGCTAAACCGATTACCCCAAACGCCCCGAAACGCTTATTTGCCATTGATTTTTACTGCAATTCTGTTTGGCAGTAGTGCATACCTTGGTTATAAGTATATCAACAGCAAAGAGGATGTGATAAATGAAAAGCAAGGTATGGTTGAGCTCAACAATAAGTATGTTGATTATCCCACGGTTATTGTTTCTGAATATAATATTGACCTTAAGCATATCGACAACACTATAGATGTTGTTACCCAGCTAAATGTTACCAATGGTAATGATAATGAAATAGATACAATTATTTTTAGTCTTAACCCTTGGCTAAAAATTTCAAGCATCGATATAGATGGGAACGAGGTAGAATACCTCCGAGATTTACATCTAGTTTTTATCCCCGGCCAAAAACTAAGCGCAGGATCTTCCAAAACCATATCAGTAAGCTATAGTGGTAGTATAAATGAAAATACCCATTTTCTTGATATCCATTCAGATGAAATGGACGAGAATGTATCGATGGAACTTTTCCAAGCCCATAAGCGATATGCATATGTAACATCAAAATTTGTTTGCTTAACAAGCGAATCGTTATGGTATCCAACAGCAGGAGTAACCTACTCAACAAACAGGCCAGCATATCAAAATATAAACTTTGCTCAATTTTCGCTTAGGGTTACAACCAAAAGAGGTCTCACAGCAATTTCGCAAGGCGAAAAAAAGTCTATTGAAGATGGAAGTGTTGAGTTTTCAAACTCTTATCCTTTGCCCAAAATAAGCTTGCTTATAGGAAACTACATGAATTATAGCGTAAATGTAGACTCGATAGAATACTCGTTATACACCATTAAGGGCAATGATTACTATACAAATCAACTGAAAGAGCTTGGCGACACCTTGCCGGCAATTATTAGGGAGCTCAAAAGTGAGTACGAAGCCGTTGTTGGTTTAAACTTCGGATTTAAAAGATTAAGCCTTGCCGAAGTTCCTGTTAACCTATCGGTTGATAGGCATATCTATTCCAACGTGAGTGATGCCGTTCAGCCCGAAATTATCTTTTACCCCGAGAAGGGTGTTTTTATGGATGAGTCTGATTTTTCGCGACGAAAAAATAGAGCCGAAAAGCAGATGAAGTCGAATAACGAGGAGGTTTCGGCCATTGAGTTGCAAACCCGAATTTTTAAACGGTTTGTAAGATCCAACTTTATGGCTCCCCCTTCAGAATGGTATGAATTTGGAGAACTAATTAATCGATACACATTTTCATTAATTCCCTTTTACTATAGCCATACTACTAGTCTTGTTTGCCATAAATGGCCTCTACTAAACGCAGCAACTGAGGTTTATCTGTTAAACCGATACTTAAACTATATGCCTCAAAACACCTGGTACTTTAGGGGTATAACAAATAATGAGAAGATAAATCTGGAGCTACAAGAGCGCAGCTTAAAGGAATTGCTTAAAAGTGGAAAAAGGCAAATCGACAGGGAGAAGGATGCTTATAACCCCCTCGAATTGAACGATATCATTTTAGCCAAAGGAAACCAGTTGTTCACAACCCAGCGTTCTCGGTTTAGCGATAAAGCGTTTAATGAGATGTTGAATACTTTGGTTGATCGAAATCAACGCAGGGTGTTTTCATTTAGTGAGGTTGATAGTTTCTTTTTAACTAGTTTCAATAGGTCTGTGGCTAGTGAGATTGAGGAATGGTATAACTCCACCAGCCTACCAGGGTTTATAATAACAAACCTACAAACCTATAAGGTTTTGGATTCCGATTACACAAAGTATCAGGTTAGGTTTGGTGTATCTAACCCCACTTCTGTAGATGGAACGATAGAAATATCGCTTTTTTTGGATAGCAGGAGCAATACTCGAAGTTTTTCAAGCGACGAACCATCCCAGCCCGATCATTTTCAAAGGGTTTTCCTTCCTGCAAAGTCAGCTCGTGATATTGGTGTGGTTTTTAATAGCGAGCCCAAGCGGTTAAATATATTCACTGGTATTTCCCGTAACCTACCCAATACCATTGGTTTTGATCTATCGAATTTCGATGAGTTGAAACGAAACGGAATGTTAGATGGTACCGTTGAAATTCCATTTTTTGATAATGATATCAAGAATAACGAGGTTATTGTTGATAACGAAGACGAAGGGTTTGAAATTGTTCAGCAAACGGAGGAAAGCTATTTAAAATCACTGATTAATAATGATTCGGATAAAGAGTATAAGTATTCTGGCATACATGTGTGGAGTCCACCAAACGAGTGGAAACCTGTGCTCGAGTCAGGATTTTATGGGCGCTATGTTAGATCTGGTTTCTACACCGCTTCGGGCGATGGCAGCCGATATGCCATGTGGACACCAAATTTGCCTCAGGGTGCCTACTACGATGTGTACTGCCATACAGCCAAGGTAAATGTTTACTGGGGTCGCAATAAACGAAAGTCGAACTACAACTACAGAGTTTATCATGACGATGGCGTTGATGACATAACCCTAAGCGATGAGGAGCTCGAAAGTGGATGGAACTACCTTGGAACCTACTATATATCGCCCGAAAATGCCAAGGTGGAGTTAACTAACAAATCGGTGGGACGAATGATTTTTGCCGATGCTATTAAATGGGTTAAAAAGTAATAAATACAAATATATCAACGCTATAAACATAAATATTGGAGTTAAAAAATAATATAAATACACAATACCCCAAAAATATGAAACATATAAAGCTATTTCTTACTTATGCTTTTACTTCACTACTGGTGCTAAGTTCGAATGCTCAAAAAATTCTAACTTTAGAAGATGCTATGCTCATTTCACTTGAGAATAGTCCCGATATTCGGCAGTCGAGGCTAAATATGGAGCAGAGCAGAGAGCTACTAAATGCTCAGCTGGCGGGGCTAAAATCATTCTTTTCGTTAAATGTTTCTCCAATAGAGTATTCTGTAAGCGATAGTTACGACGAATACTTCTCGCAATGGTATAAGTCGGAGCGAATATCATCGAGTGGTGGATTACTTATAGCCCAGCCCATTAAATGGACCGATGGCGTTTTATCGCTGCGGAACAACTTTGAGTATCTGAATACCAAGTCGGATGTGAACAATCAGGATCCTCTAAATCCAGGCACCACCACAAAAACCTATAGCGGTTTTAACAACAACTTTTTTCTTAGCTACAACCAGCCACTTTTCACCTACAACCGTACACAAATGAATTTAAAGAGGAACCAGTTAAGCCTCGAGAATGCGACGCTGGCTTACTCCATACAAATGCTTAGCATGGAACGAATGGTAACCCAAGCGTTTTACTCTATCTACCAAAAGCAGATGTCGGTTCAGATTGCTCGCGAAGAGTTCGAAAATCAGAAAATTAGTCTCGATATTATTCGCAGCAAGGTTGAGGCAGGCCTTTCGGCCCAGGAGGAGCTGCTACAGGGCGAACTTAACTATGCCACAAGCCAATCGAACCTAGATAATGCGCTGGTTGATCTCGAAAATTCTATGGATCAATTTAAGCAGCTCATCGGATTACCCCTTGACGATAAAGTGGAAATATCAACAGATATTAACTACATACCCGTTTTGGTGGACTTAGACAAGGCCATTGAGAACGGTTTAAGCCAAAGGCTTGAGCTAACTCAGCGCAAAATCGATTTAAATAATGCCGAAATGGACTTGATTGAGACCTCCGCCACCAACGAGTTTAAGGGTGATGTTAACCTTTCGTTAGGAATAATGGGCAACAACGAGCAGTTTGTAAACATGTACGACAAGCCCACACGTAGTCCGCAGGTTGGAATCTCTTTTTCGGTTCCCATATTCGATTGGGGCGAGAGAAAAGCACGCATCCGTGCGGCAGAGCTTAGAGTAGAATCGAAAGAGATTGACCTTAAGGAGCTGGAAAAGGATATCGTCATCAACATCCGAAAAACATTTCGCAATTTGCAAAACCTTACCACTCAGATTGCCATTGCCGAGCAGAACGAGAAGAATGCCAAGCTAACCTACGAGATTAATCTAGAGCGCTACCGAAATGGCGATTTAACTAGTATCGATTTGGAGCGATATCAGAATCAGCTGTCGCAGAAAAAAATCAACCTTTCCAATGCGCTTATCAACTATAAGCTGGAATTGCTAAACCTGAAAATTCAATCGCTTTGGGATTTCGAGCGGAATACCTCTTTTGTGCCGCTTGAGTTTCAGCAAAATCTGCAAAACGTAAAGTAAAACATAATAGCATAAACCTACTGCAATGAGAAAATTATTAGCCATCACATTAATAACCCTAGTGTTTTTATCCTGCAATCAGACCAACGACGATTTGAATAAGGATATTTCCGTTCCCGTTTCGGTTATGGATTTAGAATTAAAATCTATTGAGCGATTCATCGAAACCACAGGTAATGTAAGCCCCATTAAGGAGGCAACCCTAAAAAGTGAAATTTCAGGAATCTATAATCTGCTTGTCAACCCGAAAACGGGGAAAAAATACTCGCTGGGCGATTACGTTGCCGAGGGCGCGAAAATAATTCGTATTGATGATAAAGAGTTTGAGAACAATATCAAATTAACATCACTTGAGCTAAGACTTGAAATATCGAAACAGGTTTACGAGAAGCAGCAATCACTTTATGAGAAGGGTGGCGTTACCCTTAGTGAGCTTAAAAATGCTGAGATTGATTATATCAACTCAAAATATTCCTACGAGGATGCACTTATTAGGCTTGCTAAAATGACCGTGAAAGCTCCATTCTCTGGGGTTATCGTCGAATTACCCTATCAAACCCCTGCAACACGTATTGATGCCAATACCGTAATGTTTAAAATTATGGATTATAGCCAGCTGTACATGGAGACCAGCTTGGCCGAAAAGGATTACCCCACCGTAAAAATTGGTCAGGGTGTTAATATTACAAACTATACACTGCCCAACGATACGCTACAAGGTTCAATATCGCAGATTTCCCCAGCAATTGATGTGACCACCCGATCGTTCAAAACAATGATTACCATAAATAATCCCAAGCTACTTCTAAGGCCAGGAATGTTTGCCAAGGGCGAAATTGTGGTGGCAAGGGTCGATAGCGCTTTGGTTATACCCAAAAACGTAATTATCTCGAAACAAAGAGGTAATACCGTATTTGTTGTTGATAAAGGACTTGCTCAGGAGCGCTTGGTAACCTTTGGTTTAGAGAACCAGACAGAGGTGCAAATTACCTCTGGGTTAGAGAAGGGTGAACGGTTGGTTACTAAAGGTTTTGAAACGCTGCGGAACAGATCCAAAGTTAAAGTGGTTAGGTAAATTAAAACTCAAGCTAAACACACTCAAATTCCAATGAACCAAAATATTAAACCCATATCCCCTCAAGAACGAATCAATGAGATTGACTTTGTAAGAGGATTTGCTTTGTTAGGAATTCTTCTGGTGAATATGGCCATTTTCCGAAGTTCAATTTTTGGAATGACCCTCGAGCAGCCCAATTCAGGCGGAACACTCAATGTTATTGCAAAGGGGTTTGTGTACTTTTTTGCCGAGGGAAAGTTCTACTCCTTATTCTCTCTACTCTTTGGTTTTGGCTTCAGCATCTTTTTGCTAAAGGAGCAAACCCAACGGGTTGTGATGGACTCGTTCTTTAAACGTCGAATGCTGGGACTCCTGCTTTTTGGTTTGGTACACGCATTTTTAGTATGGTCGGGAGATATTCTTATTAGCTACAGCCTTATTGGTTTTATGCTAATTGCTTTTAAACGGGTTTCCATTAAAGGGCTAATCAAGTGGTCTGTTGGGTTGGTTGTATTTATACTTTTATTTCAGATTTTGATTTTTTGTCTGGTTGAACTCGTGTCAAACCTACCCGATATGGATTTTGTACTTGAGCAGTTCCATAAGGTTGAAGAAACATTTGCTCAAAATGCCCAGTTGGCAAACGAGGCGTATTCCGGAACAAATTACCTAGCAATGGTTGGCGTAAGGGTTAAAGAGTTAGCACAGCAGTACTCGGGTTTTATTGTGTTGTTTCCATCCATATTGGCAATGTTTTTAGTAGGTTTAGCGCTGGGTAAAAGCGGAAAGTTAAATAGCATCACCGAGAATAAGCCATTTTTTAAAAAAATGTTTTGGATTACTCTACTACTAGGCTTGCCAATAGTAGCACTTCATCCCTATGGTGTTTTTAACTATTCACGACTTGCTTTCGATATGAGTGGAGCATACCATATCGTTGGACTGTTTTTGGGTTCTCCCATTTTAGCCCTAGCATATTTTTCTGGCGGCCTGCTGCTTTACAATCGCTTTAGCAGTGTAAAACTACTTCAAATGGTTTCATCAACGGGTAGAATGGCGCTTACCAACTACCTGTTGCAAAGCGTAATATGCACAACTATTTTTTATGGTTATGGGTTTGGTTTGTATGGCAAGGTTGATGCATTTCAAGGATTAATCGTAGCCATGGTAATTTGGGGCATTCAGCTACCCATTAGCCATTGGTGGCTAAGTAAGTATAAGTTTGGCCCTGCCGAGTGGCTATGGCGATGGATAACCTATGGAGAAAGGATAAGCAACAAGTTAAATCACAATTAATAGAGTTGGAACAATAGTTTTTTCCAGCAATAACTGATTATAATGAGAAGAATAACCCAATTTTCGGTAAATAATCCCGTAACAGTTTCGATGCTGGTGCTAGGCATTCTGCTACTTGGGTACATATCTTTTGGTAGGCTTAGCATCGATCTTTTCCCCGATATGAACGCCCCAAGAATATTTGTGGAGCTAAATGCGGGCGAGCGACCCCCCGAGGAAATTGAGAAGCAATTTGTTGAGAGCATCGAGTCGCAAGCAATAAGGCAAAAAGGTGTCGCTCAGGTTTCGTCAATCTGTATGGTTGGGTCGGCCAGGATAACCGTGGAGTACAATTGGGGAACCGATATGGACGAAGCCTTTCTCGATTTGCAGCGCGCCCTTACCACCTATAGCCAAAGTACCGATATTGAGAGTTTCAACATATCACAGCACGATCCTAATGCTGCGCCAGTGATGATTGTAGCCATGATGCACTCTGAAATTTCCGATTTGGATGAGCTACGCAAGGTGGGCGAAAGCTACATTCGCAATGAGCTCATTAGGCTCGAAGGAATTGCCGATATAACCCTCAGCGGTACCGAGGAAAAAGAGATTCAGATTGAAACCGATCCTTTTAAGCTAAAGGCATTCAATCTTTCAACTGGCGATATTGCCTCGGCCATCCAGAATATGAACCGAAACGTTTCGGGCGGAAGCATTGTTGAAATGGGCAAAAAGTTTATAATAAAAGGTTCGGGTTTGGTTAGAACAGTTGAGGATATTGAAAATTTAGTGTTAAGTTATAGGCTGATTAAAAATGAGCCAACTGCACAGGGCTCAACCCCACAGCAAAATAACGAGGAAAAGGTTCCCATTCTTCTTGTCGATGTGGCCAAGGTAAGTTTTGTGAATAAGCAGCCGCTCAATATCGTTCGAATTAATGGCCAGCGTTGTGTGGGTTTATCGGTGCATAAAGAGACTGGATCCAACACTGTAAAGGCTGTAAATGAGTTAACAAAATCGTTAGAGACAATTAAAAAAGCCCTACCGGGCTACGATTTTATTGTGGTTCAGAACCAAGGGCGTTTTATTCAAACCTCAGTAAACGAGGTTAGGGACACAGCGCTAATTGGGATACTCATTGCCGTTTTCGTTCTATTCATCTTTTTGCGTCGCTTAAAGGTTACAGCTATCATATCTTTCGCTATCCCAATCTCAATTGTTGCCACATTTAACCTGATGTACTTTAATGGCCTAACCCTAAATATTATGACTTTGGGTGGACTGGCGCTCGGAGCAGGAATGCTGGTTGATAATGCCATTGTGGTGGTAGAGAATATTTTCCGCCATATGGAACGGGGAGTGTCGGTTAAGGAGGCAGCAATAAACGGAACGGCCGAGGTTGGAGGGGCAATTATTGCCTCAACCCTAACAACCATAGTGGTCTTCCTGCCAATTGTATATCTACAGGGTGCATCGGGTGCGCTTTTTAAGGATCAGGCGTGGACTGTGGCGTTTTCGCTTTTAGCTTCGCTTTTTGTTGCCATACTGGTTATTCCAATGCTTTTTAAAGTTGCATTTAAAGATAAAATCACCAAGGATAAGGTAGAGGCCGTAAAGATTTCGTGGTACGGAAGGGTTTTGTCAAAGATGCTTAATCATAAAACGGTTATTCTAATTGTAGCCCTTGTCCTAATGGCTGCTACGGCTTTCGTATTTCCTAAAGTGGGATCGGAATTTCTGCCCAAAAGTGCTACTAGCGAGTTTAGTATCGACATAAAGCTAAATGAGGGCACTCAGCTCGAGAGGACTTCGGAAACGGTTAGGGCAATAGAAGGTATACTTACCGATTTACTTGGCGAGAGAGCCGAAATTCTTTATAGCCAGATTGGCCCAAGTAGCGGATTTGGAAATGAGAAATCGGTTTTTCAGAACGAGAATACTGCAAACATTAAGGTGATTATCAACAGCAATTGGGTCGATCAATCCAATAGCATTATGGCGGCTGTAGAGGATCAGCTAGGAGCAATTCCCGATGCCGAAATTTCAATTATTCGCGACGAAACTGCCTTACAGGCAACCCTTGGTACAGACGAGGCTCCGCTTGTTATTGAGGTTAAGGGCAAACGATTGGATGTGATTAGTGATTTAACAGACCAAGTAAAGACTAGCCTGATAGGCTTGTCAAATCTGCATAATGTAAAAACTAGTATTGAGGAGGGTGCTCCAGAGGTAGATGTTGTGATTGATAGGTATAAAGCAGGCATATACGGTTTAACTGTCGATAATATTGTAAACCAGCTTAAGGAAAAGCTAATGGGAAAAAGTGCAGGTAAATACGAGAAGGGTGGCGAAATGAGTGATATTACCATCAAACTACCCGAAATGAGCCTGTCAGAATTTAATGCGCTTAAAATAAGTACTCAAAACGGAGAGGTTAACCTATACGAGGTGGCAAGCATTAAAAATTCCGTATCGGCTAAGCAGCTATTACGCCGCAACCAGACACGAATAGGCAGGGTTATGGCTTATACTGCTACCGACATTCCTTTTAATATTCTTGTAAAGGATGTGAAGCAGCAGCTATCTAATATTGATGTTCCAGCAGATTACCAAATATCCATCGAGGGCGAAGAGCAAAAACGAAAGGATGCGATGAGCAACCTAAGCTTTGCGCTTATCCTCTCCATTGTGCTGGTTTATATGGTTATGGCATCCACTTTCGAATCGCTGTTGCATCCCTTTACCATTCTTTTAACCATACCCCTTGCCGCTGTGGGAACTGTTTGGGCATTCCTAATAATTGGAAAACCACTAAGCATAATGGCATACATCGGTATTATTATGCTGGCAGGTATAGCTGTAAACGATTCTATTATTCTTGTTGATGCAATTAACAAGTTGCGAGAAAAGGGACTTTCGCTCCGCGATGCTATTATCGGGGCAGGAGAGAACAGGATTCGCCCAATAGTTATGACCAGCTTAACAACTATACTGGCTTTGTTGCCATTAACGCTCGGAATTGGCGAGAGCGCCTCGTTGCGTTCGCCCATGGCAATTGCCGTAATTTCAGGGCTAGTTACTTCAACTTTGCTAACACTAGCGGTAATCCCATGCCTTTATTATGTTTTCGAAAGTATTAAGGCAAGAATATTTAAAGCTTAGTTTACTTACGCTATACGCAAATCATTAAGTAAATGGATTTTATAATTAAAAGAAAGACCCTTATTGCAATGCTCTTTGCCGGGCTAAGTATGCTTGGGTATATCTCATACAAGCATCTTCCGGTTGAACTGTATCCCAACGCCACTCTCCCCATGCTTTTTGTGCAGGTGGGTACTCCTCTTGAGGTTGATCCTAAGTATATGGAGAATCAGGCCATTATTCCACTCGAGGGAGCCATTGGAACGCTCGAGGGTATTGAGGAGATTGTCTCGTCGGCAGGGCAGCAGCAGGGCAGCATTCAAATATCATATCAGCAGAACACAAATATAAAGTACGCATACCTAAAACTTGTCGAAAAGGTTGATGAGGCCAAGAAACAACTTCCCGAAGATTTTAGGGTTCAGGTTTTTAAGTTCGACCTTGAGCAGATGAACAATATGTTCATGACCATTCAGGTTCGGGGAAGTGGTGGTGTAGATAGGGTTAGGCAGGTTACAAATAGGGAGATAGTAGATAAAATCAAAAATATTGATGGCATAGCCAACGCAGAGGTATTTGGTGGTAGGGAAAAATCCATTGAGATCATACTCAATCGCGAAACTTGTGAAGCCTACGGTGTTTCCCCTTCCGATGTGCGATCGGCTTTGAACAGTAATAGCAGGGCAAGAACCTTTGCTGGTAGGGTTACCCAAAACAACCAGCTTCACTTTGTAAATGTGATTGCAGAATTCGATGACCTTAACGATATCCATAATTTGGTGGTTAAGGACAAGGGCGAGATTAAACTAAAGGACATTGCCACAATTCATTTCGGTTTAAAACCGCAGGAAACCTACAGCCGTGTTAATGGGCTAGAGTCGGTAGCTATTAGCCTAACCAAGG
Source organism: Bacteroidales bacterium UBA2295 (assembly GCA_002345825.1). GTDB lineage: Bacteria > Bacteroidota > Bacteroidia > Bacteroidales > Tenuifilaceae > Perlabentimonas. The sequence goes on along the minus strand of DDWD01000212.1, from coordinate 73,480 downwards.
ACTCGCAAGCCAATGTTATCGACCTGTCCAATAGGGTAAAAGAGGTTATTAAAACCTTAAATCAGGATTTGGGTGATAAGGAGATTGAGCTGGTAGTGCAGAACAATACTGCCGAAACCATGGAGGATAATATCAACTCCATAATCGACTTAGCTCTTTTGGGTGGACTACTGGCCATATTTGTTCTATGGATATTTCTCAAGAATATTAGGCTTGTGGTGGCCATCGCCTTGGCCATACCAATTTCGGTTTATACCGCATTCAACTTTTTCTACGCATTCGGTATAAGCATTAACAGCCTTACGCTATTGGGTATGGCTTTGGCCATTGGTATGCTGCTCGATAATAGCATTGTTGTGCTGGAGAATATATACCGACTGGCATCACAAAAGATTAATCCCGATAGGGCTGTAGTACAGGGAACCAAAGAGGTGTGGCGTTCAATATTTGCCGCAACGCTTACCACCATTACCGTATTTTTACCTTTTGTATTCTCCGAAAATTTCTTCATAGGCCTTATTGGGAAGCACATTGGCGTTTCAATAATATCAACACTGGTTATTTCACTGGTTGTTGCGCTTATACTTATTCCTTCCATAACCCATTTTTTTCTCAAACGTGGCAAGAATAAAACGTTGCAATTTGAAAAGCTATCCATTCACAACAGGCTAATCCAAATATATCTGGTGCTCCTCAAAACCACAATGCGTAGTCCGGCCAAAACGGTTTTAGGTGCTCTTGGGGTATTTTTTGCGGCTTTGCTTATTAGTTTAGCCGTTAGCATAACCTCATCGCAGGAGGCCGAAATTAAGGAGCTTAAACTTTACGTAACGATGCCCAGCGGAAGCACCCTCGACAATACCGATGTGGTAGTAGCCGAGGCCGAGAAGAAGTTAGAAGGATTGGAGGAGAAGAAAGATTTGATAAGTCAGATTTACGAGGAGGAGGCAGTACTAACCATTTCGCTGGTCGATAACTATCTTGAAAAGCGAAACTATTCTATTCCAAAGATTAAAAACGAGATATCTAAACAGCTACGCGATGTTAGTCCCGCATCATTCAGCTGGGATCCTCCCACCACCAGCCGAAGATTTGGGGGTAACGAGGGAGGATTTGAAGGCGATGATGGCTTTGCCAGAATGCTTGGTATTGGCGCACAGCGCGAAAAAGTGATCATAAAGGGGCAAGATTTTGATAGAATGCTTAGCCATGCCAACGATGTGAAGTATTACATCGGCCAGCTTACATCAGTAAAAAAGATAGATATTAGGCTACCCGCAAAGCGCCCCGAGTTAACCTTGGGGCTTAACAAGCAGCTTCTAGCGTTTTACAATATTCCGGTTACATCTGTGCTCTCGGAGCTTAACAGCTTTCAACCCAGTTTTTCGAGCGGGGTAACCTTTAAGCAGGACAGCGAGGAGTATGATATTCAGATAAAAACCACTGGCTACAATCAGCAGAACGAAAGGAGTTTTAGTGATTTAAAAGCATTACCTGTCCGGAGTGCCGATGGAGCCATATACGAGTTGCAAAATATAAGCGACTTTAATTTTACCGAGGGTTTATCAACCATTCGAAGAACAAATCAGGAAAAACATCTGGAGCTTGTTTATGAGTTTACCAGCGAAATACTCGATAGCAAGGATTTACTTGATGCTGCAAGAATAGAGATTGACGAAATTGTGGCCAGCATGCCGCTGCCATCGGGCATAGCTCTAGAGGTTGTGCATGAGGAGAACGAGCTGGGTGAGTTTGCCTTTCTGCTGCTAATGGCCTTTGTGCTAATTTACATGATACTGGCCTCCGTTTTCGAGTCATTCACAACGCCTGTTGTTATGATGTTCTCTATCCCTTTGGCTGGCATTGGCTCTCTGGCGTTGCTGATTCTAACGGGCACATCAATTCTTAACACCAACGTAATGACAGGGTTGCTCATTCTTCTGGGTATTGTGGTGAACAACGGGATAATCCTAATTGACTACTCAAGGGTATTGCGAGCCAGAGGTTACAACGAGTCGCGAGCCCTTATGATGGCTGGTTTAGCAAGGGTACGACCGATACTAATTACAGCAATTACAACAATTATTGCACTAATACCTTTGGCTCTTGGAAAGGCAGAGTACGTGGCATTAATTGGTGTACCCTTTGCAATAACTATTATTGGCGGACTTGCCATAAGCACCCTGCTTACCCTAATATTTATACCAACGTTAAACTCGGGTCTTAAATCGGCTTTATACTGGATTTACTCACAATCAACCATTATTAAAGTTCTTCAGATTACGGTTTGGATAATTGGTAGCTACTTTATTTTCACCGAGATTGATAGTCGGGTGTGGCAAATTATTAACTTCATTCTTTTGGTAATTGCTGTGCCGGCAACAATTTTCTTTGTACAGAATAGTCTTCGCAAAGCAAACGAGAAGCTTATTGATAAGGATGAACCAATTCATATCAAGATTAGAAATTTGGTAAAAATCTACGATTGGGACAACCGGTTTATGCGCGATTGGAAGTCCGGGATAAGAATACGGAAGCGATTGGGAATTGAAAATGAGTATAAATCGTTTGCTGATTTAAAAGGGGTAATTTGGCAATTGCCACTTGTGGCTTTTCTGGTTTATTTTATCTACTTCCATTTACATAGTGACATTTGGGGTATGTTTTTGCCCATTGGCCTTTACATTATCGTTCTCTCATTCCTTTATCCCTTTCAGGGCTTTTGGAGCAAATCCGCTGATGGTTCCAATAAGTATTTAGGATTTATAATAAAAGGCATCTTCCTGATTTTCCTATGGTTATTCCCAGCCTTTGCCCTAATGGCATACTATTTTAAGTATAAAAATTTGGGCTTTGTTATTCCTGTTGCAGTTTTCTGGTACATCGCTATAGCAATAAAAAGAACATCAGAGAGCCTATACAATAATAGGGTAAACGTAAACCGTATCACTGGTCGTTTCAAGGGGTTGAGGCAGTTTTTTTACAGAATAGTACTGTCTATTCCAATAATTGGAAAGAAAAAAGTCCCATTTAAAGCGCTAAAGGGCGTTTCGCTCGATATTCATACAGGAATGTTTGGCCTTTTGGGTCCCAACGGTGCAGGAAAATCTACCCTAATGCGAATAATTTGCGGGGTTCTTGAGCAGAGCTATGGGCAGATTACAATAAACAACATCGACCTAAAAGAGAAACGAGAGGAGCTACAGGGCTTAATTGGTTTTCTTCCGCAAGAATTTGGTATGTACGAGAATATGACCGCTTGGGATTTCCTAAACTACATGGGAATTCTTAAGAAGATATTCAATCAGCAGGAGCGATTTAATCGCATCAATTACGTGCTTAGCGCAGTGCATATGGAGGCCAATAAGAATGAAAAAATTGGATCCTTCTCCGGCGGTATGAAACAACGAATTGGAATAGCCCAGATTCTTTTGCATCTACCAAGAATTTTAGTAGTTGACGAACCCACTGCTGGTCTCGATCCCCGCGAACGAATTCGCTTCCGCAACCTGCTGGTTGAGCTCAGCAAGGAGCGGGTGGTAATTTTTTCAACCCATATAATTGAGGATGTGGCCAGCTCATGTAGTATGGTTGCCGTAATGCGTAAAGGCGAGGTCCGGTACCTGGGTGCTCCAATCGAAATGGTAAAAATTGCTAAGGATAGGGTTTGGTCGTTGCGATTACCTGTTGAACAATTCGAAGAGATAAAGGATTCGCTTGTGGTAATACATCATCTAAAGGAGGGCGATTACATCCGTTGTCGTTGCCTTGCAAAAGATCCCCCAACCGATGATGCCAAGTTGGTAAAAGCCAACCTCGAGGATGCGTACCTATACTTGCTTAGCGATGGTGAGTAAATTGATTAGTTAAACATTTAGTACTATGAAGCACCTTAATAGGATAAAGCTGGGATTCGATATGGTTAGATACAACCTTAAAATTGTATTTGCCAACAAGTTTGTATATTTTCTAATAGCAGCGTTAGCGTTTTATCTACTGGTAATTGCCATTGGTCTATTTTCCAGCTCATCAAACCTGAACATAGAGGATATGTATGCGGCCCTAATACTACCGGGTATTCTTATAGTTTTTTACCCCGTTATTTTTAATATTCAGAACGATAAGGATGCCCGAATGCTTGAGATAATTTTTGGTGTACCCAACTATCGCTACAAGGTATATCTTGTTCGGTTTTTGATAAGTATTTTAATTCTTGTGGTTCTGCTGTTCTTTATGGGTTATTTTACGGTTTTTGCTGTTCTTCGCATTCCGGTTGTCAAAATGGTTTATCAACTATTGTTTCCGCTTCTGTTTCTTGCATCCCTATCATTTTTAATGGCAAGCATAACCCGTAACGCAAGTGCAGCAGCAGTAATCATGATAGTTATTGGCCTGTTTTTCTGGATTATGAGCGAAGCCGTTGAGTATAGCAAATGGAATATCTTCCTTAACCCCTTTAAGGTGCCAAACGATATGAGCCTTACAGTATGGAAAAACGTGATTTACCAAAACCGACTAATGCTGGTTGTGGGGAGCGTGGTATCGTTGCTTTGGTCCCTTACAAATTTGCAGAGAAGGGAAAAGTATATCTAGATACCAACTTTAAATATCAAGTATTTAGATTGATCAATTATTTCGAAAGCAAGTTAAACACTAATAGTTTAAATGAAATGCAACCAAGGCAATATCCAATATATTCTCTCAATACGAAGTAGTAATTACCTGATGGTTAAAAATTTTCAAGCATCATATCAAGCTAAATTCCAAAGAACCATCACTTGTTGTTTTACCTATCGCTCACACTGAATACTACCCCAATTACAATATGTTTGAACCTGAAGTGTTGAGAGAATGCCATTAGTATTTTTCTCAGCACTGTCCCTACTATTGCTGTAACCACTTGTTTTTTAACTATTAATTTTATATCAAATCGTAAAAAATGAGTACCATAAGCAAAAAATAACACTACCTTTGCAGCCCCAAAAATATGTATAGATGTCAAGTATAAGAAATATCGCCATTATTGCCCATGTCGATCACGGGAAAACCACGCTGGTAGACAAAATGATCATTCAAAGCAACCTTTATCAGGAGCATGAAAAGCCAGGCGAGCTAATTCTTGATAATAATGATCTGGAGCGTGAGCGCGGTATAACTATACTTGCTAAAAACGTTTCGGTAACCTACAAGGGAATTAAGATCAATATTATTGATACCCCTGGCCACTCCGATTTTGGTGGCGAGGTGGAGCGTGTACTCAATATGGCCGACGGAGTGCTACTTTTGGTTGATGCTTTTGAGGGAACTATGCCTCAAACCCGTTTCGTGCTCCAAAAGGCAATTGCCCTAGGGCTTAAGCCAATTGTCGTTATCAATAAGGTCGATAAACCCAATTGTCGCCCCGAGGAGGTACAGGAGCAGGTCTTCGACCTGATGTTTAACCTCGAAGCTAGCGAAGATCAGCTTAATTTCCCCACAGTTTACGGCAGTGCTAAAGAGGGTTGGATGTCAACCGATTGGCGTAAACCAACTAAAGATATAATTCAGCTTTTCGATGCTATTATCGAACATATTCCCGAACCAAAGGTTAATAAGGGTTTGCCACAGATGCTTATCACTTCGCTCGATTACTCATCGTACGTTGGTAGAATTGCCATTGGTAAGTTATACCGTGGTGAGCTTAAAGTTGGTCAGCAGGTTGCCCTACTCAAGCATAATGGTAAGCTTATAAAATGCAAAATAAAGGAGCTTCTTACCTTCGAGGGGTTAGGTAAGCTAAAGGTTGAGAGGGTTGTGGCAGGAGATATTTGCGCATTAGTCGGAATTGATGGGTTTGATATTGGCGATACCGTTACCGATATTGAAACACCCGAAGCCCTTCCTTCCATTGCCGTGGATGAGCCTACCATGAGCATGCTCTTTACAATTAACGATTCTCCCTTTTTTGGCAAGGACGGAAAATTTGTTACATCGCGGCATCTGAAGGATCGCCTCGATAAGGAGTTAGAAAAAAATCTTGCCTTAAAAGTACTGCCCACTGACTCGGCCGACTCGTTTACCGTTTTTGGCCGCGGAGTTCTGCACCTATCCATACTAATTGAAACTATGCGCCGTGAGGGCTATGAACTACAGGTAGGCCAACCGCAGGTAATTATAAAAATGGTTGGGGGCGAGAAGTGCGAACCCATTGAGATTCTAACGATCGATTTGCCCGATGAGGTTTCTGGTAAAGCTATAGAAATGGTTACTCAACGGCGGGGTAGTCTGCTAATTATGGAGCGCCGCGCCGATAGGGTTCATCTGGAGTTTGAAATTCCTGCCCGAGGAATAATCGGTTTGCGTAACATTCTGCTTACTGCCACAGCCGGTGAAGCTGTAATAGCCCACCGTTTCAAAGGGTTTGAACCATACCGAGGCGAAATTGAACTTCGCCAAAATGGCTCCCTGATTGCGATGGAGAGTGGAACTGCCTATGCGTACGCATTAAACAAGCTACAGGATAGGGGAAGGTACTTTATCGAATCGCATGATGAGGTGTATGCCGGACAGGTAGTTGGAGAAAATAGTCGTGCTGGCGATATGGTTATCAACGTAACCAAGTCTAAAAAACTTTCCAATATGCGGTCATCAGGAGCCGACGAGAAGGTGTCTTTGGCCCCACCCATAAAATTCAGCCTCGAGGAGGCCCTCGAATACATTCAGGGAGATGAATATGTGGAGATTACTCCTAAATCGATGAGGATTAGAAAAATATTGCTAAACGAGCACGACAGGAAAAAGCAGAGTAAACAGTAGTTTTAAAAAATACTGCATCATTCCTATCTTTTACATAACAGATTTTGTGTTTTGATATTATTAATTACCTTTGCGGGATGTTTTTTTGGACGAAGTGAGCAAGATTTTAAATAGATATTTAGTTCAATTCAAGGGACTTGCAGTTGGTCAGCATGTTTTTAGTTACGATGTTGACAAGGCGTTATTTGATGAATTTGAAGCGAGTGACATAACCGATGGTTCTTTAAGTGTTGAGGTTATTCTCAATAAGTTAAGCAATATGCTCGAACTCGATGTTTATATCGAGGGGGATGTTGAGGTGAAATGCGATCGTTGCCTAGAGCCCTTCACAATACCTACTCAATTCGAGGGAAAGCTAATTGTTAGGATTTCCGATTCTGTGGATGAGAGTGAGAACGACAATGATGAAATCTTGTATGTGAGTAGCAACGAACACGAAATATCCTTGGGCCAATATATCTACGAGAGCATTTGCCTAAGTATACCCATCCAGCGATATCACGGTATGCTCGGTACATCTACCGACGACTGCGATAGCGAAATGCTCACTCACCTCAATATGTTAGCTCCAAACGATGAAGAGAAGGAAGAGCCCGATACCGATTCCCGCTGGGATAAGTTGAAAGACTTGATGAACAATAAAAATTAAATACTTTTTTACGAAACAATAAATAATTACCAAAATGGCACATCCAAAGAGTAGAATTTCGAAGCAGAGGAAGAACAAGCGTAGGACCCATTACAAAGCACAAGAACCAACTCTTGCAACATGCTCAAATTGCGGATCAACCACCCAGTACCACAGGGTTTGTCCTGAGTGCGGTTACTACCGTGGTAAGTTAGCAATTGAGAAAACAGTAACTGCATAGCAGCCACTGATTTTCCCCATTCCTACAATCAAAAAAAACAACTTTTATGAAGATTGGTGTAGATGCAATGGGTGGAGATTATGCACCTGATGCTATTGTAAAAGGTGCCATAGAAGCCCAAAAACAACTATTACCCGAGGAACGCATAGTTCTATTTGGTGATCAAGAGCAGATTCTTCACATTCTCAAAAATGAGGGTGTGGACGAATCCAATTTTGATATTGTACATTGCTCTGAGGTTATTGGGATGGGAGAAAACCCCGCAAAAACTTTCAGCAAGAAAACCGATTCGAGCATCACCGTTGGTTTTTCTTGGTTGGCTCAGAAAAAAATAGATGGCTTTGCCAGCGCAGGGAACACCGGCGCAATGCTGGTTGGCACAATGTACACTATCAAATCGGTAGCTGGTATTATTCGCCCAGCAATTGCAAGCTATATCCCTGTTGCCGACGGAAAGTTTAACCTTTTGCTTGACGTAGGTATCAATCCCGACTGTAGGCCTGATGTGCTTAACCAGTATGGGATTCTTGGAGATATATATGCCAAGCTCATATTTGGTATTGAAAATCCACGCATTGGATTGCTAAATATTGGCGAAGAGGAAGAAAAAGGCAATCTTGTAACCAAAAGCACCTATGAGCTCATGAAAGACTCAACTCAGTTCAACTTTGTTGGGAATGTTGAAGGTAACGAGATTTTTTCCAACAAAAAGGCTGATGTTGTTGTATGTGATGGATTTGTTGGTAACGTAGTGCTCAAAGAAGCCGAAGCCTTTTATCATCTTATTCGAAAGCGTAATATTTCTGATCCATTTTTCGAGATGTTCAACTTCGAGAATTATGGTGGAACACCAATACTGGGTGTGAATGCACCCGTGATAATTGGCCATGGAGTTTCCAATGCAAAAGCCATAATGAATATGGTTTTGCAGACCAAATCAGTTATCAGCTCAGACCTATGTGGTAAAATTAAAGAAGCATTTAACTAATGGGAAAAATTACAGCTGCAATCACAGGAATAGCCGGTTACGTTCCCGATTACGTTCTCACCAATCAGGAGCTTAGTCAAATGGTCGACACCACTGATGAGTGGATTATGACCCGTATCGGAATTAAGGAGCGTAGAATCCTCAAAAGCGAGGGTTTAGGAACCAGCCATATGGCAATGCACGCTGTAAACGACTTGTTGCGCAAGACAAACACCCACCCCGATGAGGTTGATATGCTTATTTGTGGCGTGGTAACACCCGATATGCAGTTCCCCGCTACCGCAAATATTATTAGCGATAAGTGTGGGATTAAGAATGCTTTTGGTTACGATATTAATGCTGGTTGTTCAAGTTTCTTGTATGCTCTAGTTACCGCATCCAAGTTTGTTGAAACCGGATCGCATAAAAAGGTTGTGGTGGTTGGTGCCGATAAAATGTCGTCAATTACCGATTACACCGACAGGCAAACCTGTCCCATATTTGGCGATGGTGCTGGTGCAGTTCTATTAGAACCATCAGAGGAAGGCTATGGTGTTTTGGATTCGCTAATGCAGGTCGACGGATCGGGTCGTAAGCATCTACACCAGGTGGCTGGTGGCTCATGCTATCCCGCATCGGCTGAAACTGTTGCTAAGCGCCAGCATTTCATATACCAGGAGGGTCAACCCGTTTTCAAAGCAGCTGTTTCGCATATGGCCGACACCGCTGTTCAAATAATGAAGCAGAATAATATTGCTCCCGAGAAGCTTGCTTGGCTAGTACCACACCAAGCCAATATGCGTATAATTGAGGCCACTGCAAAGCGTATGGGAATTAAAAAGGAGCAAGTAATGATTAATATCGAACGATACGGCAACACTACCAGCGCAACTATACCCCTTTGCCTTTGGGAGTGGGAGCCACAGTTGCGTAAGGGCGATAACATTATTATTGCAACCTTTGGTGCTGGTTTTACTTGGGGCGCCACTTACCTTAAGTGGGCTTACGATGGTAACTTGCAGAAGTAATAGATAAGCATAAGATAAACAAAAAGCCTGGTTTACGCCAGGCTTTTCTGTTTCTGGGGTTTATACTTAGGATTATCTGGAGATAACAAGCCGAACCGAATGGCTGGTTTCACCACCCGTAATCTCTACGATGTAGATTCCGTTTGCAATATCGTCAACAGGTATTTGAATTTGTTCAGAGTAATTAGCCGTTTCAAACCTTTTTATCTCACCACCATCAATTGAATAGATAACAATTACGTTTACACCCAAATACGGACTTGTTATGCTGATGTTATCCTGAGCAGGATTTGGGAAGATATTAACTTGATAAGGGGCTTCAGTGTAATCCGATGAAGCTTGGCTGTCCCATATTCGCTCAACAAAATCCGGATTATCAATAAACGGGTTGCGGTTATGCTGATAATTCTCGTAAATAGTGTTGTTTCTATTGATTTCTTTTTCGCTCACCGGATCGTTAAGGTGCCATTCAATCAACAGACTTACCACCCAATCATCGAAAGCAGGATGCTGAGTACCGTTAGTTATATCGTTGGACCATGTGTACATCTGATCGTAGTAACGTGTGGCCATATAAAAATAAGTGCGAGCAAAATCGCCTTTGTACTCATCAATAGGCTCGAAAACTGTACCGCTGTAACCTGCATACGACGAAGAACCCAACTTGCTTCCATTCGATGAGGTGTAAGTGGCTGTACCAACCTCGCCAAAGGGGTAGCTGCTTCTAACTGCATTAACCTTTTTGTCCGAAGCGTATATATGAAAAAGATCGGTATTCATGGGTTCAACTGTCCCTCCAAACCAGCTCCGCGGAAATGAGTGCTCCCTATTGTAGAATTGACACTCCTCGGTTCCTCCCGATCCTGAATCCTGATCGTCGCCAAAAGTGAAGTCGCATGATGAGTACATATCCCATACCTTTCCATCAGAGCGGACATCGGTTTCGTAAAATGCATTCCAAATTCCAGGAGTATAGCTTAGCACGGTATGATCTTTTATGATGAGGTGTAGCGCCTCCATCAGGTCTTCGCCGTATTTATCCTGGGCTGTGTTGTAGTATCCATCTGGCGCTTGGGCACAAGCAAAAGAGGCAATAAATAAAAATAAAATGTTGATGTAAAATCTTCTCATAGTAACTAATTTATTTGGGGTAAATAACCATATCCATAGGGATATCAAAAGAGTCGATAGGTACAGATGGAACCATTTGAAAACTAAAAGCAACGCCCACTTTGTACATATTTTGTGTTTTAAGCAGCTTGTCGTAGTAGCCCTTACCGCGGCCCATTCTGTTATTCTTGGTGTCGAATGCCACACCAGGAATAATAGCAAGATCAATGGGTTGGCTTTGGTAAGCTTTTCCATCCTGCGGTTCCAGAATTCCAAACGATGGGCCAACCCGCATGCATTCCATTCCACTAAACTCTCGCAGTTCAAGTACATCACCAACCACAAGCGGTAGGAATATTTGTTTATGCTTGTACCATTTCATTACAAAGTTGTGGGTTTGAACCTCATCAGGCATCGACCAGTAGGCAAGAACTACCTTAGCCTTCTTGAACTCTTCGAGCTGTTCAACATCTTGAAATATTTTTAATGATTCGTAATCCATGGCGGAAGAATCCGCTTGTTTTTTTCGTTGGCGAATCTCCTTTCGAAGATCTGACTTAAGTTGTTTTATCGTTTCATTAGGATCCATTATACTATAGTATGTTATGTTAATGTATACTACATTATCTAAAAATTAAATACAGCATTGTGCAGCGAAGGTAGGTAACCTGTAAGACTTTCGAGTGAAGCCGAAAAAATTATGCTATGGAAAAAAGTCCCTTCGTTTAGCCTGAATCCACCTCTATAACCAACATTGAGTGGGTATGATGTTCTAAATAGATGAAAATCGGTGGTTATATCAAGGCCAACGGTTTGTATCCTTTCCCTTTGGGGAATAAGACCATTATCGCTCTGTATATACCTGTCTTCAACAGCATTATCGTAGAAAAAGTTCCCCACCAACCTTTTTATATACAATACGGGACCGATTGCTATGTCTAGATAAGCTGCAGGGAAGGTATAATCGATTGAGGCAGTTACAACCGATTTGGAGAGTGATCGGTCATAACCCCTTGCGGGCGTGTAGCGCAAGGTTCTAACGTATTGCTGTGGTGTTTGGGTCTCGCTCTGCCCCGTAAGCAACAAGCTGTGGTTTGCGCTCAAACCAGGCAAGAAAAGCCAACCTTTAATAAACGATGAATTTCCTAGAACCTTGCTCGTTGGTGAGCTTAGCGTTGCTGCAAATAGTTGCACTCCATATTTGGATCTAATATCCCTATGGGCTTTTCTGGTTAGCGCATAAAACGAAATGTATGGCTCAAGTGAGCCATACCATTTCTGGTAGAGCTCATCGGCATAACTCCACATCCAATCGTTGCTATAGACTAGTGAAATCCCCAAGTTGGCCGAGCTTACAATATTCCCAGACGAAAAGGTGTAAGGTATTCGAACTCTTAGCTGTGCTTTCGCTCTGGGTTGGTCCGAGTAGCTTATAAGGTTGGGGGCCAGCGGGCCATGCTGTATAACTGAGTACTCATTGCCATAGTCTATACCAGCCATAATTTTTGGATACCACCCCATATATTCAATGTGGGCGTGCCCTCCGTGGGTTTTATTGTAGGAGTATCCTATGCTTGAAACCACAGTGCTGGTTAGGTTTTGCGATATAAAAGAAACCCCTGGGTATATTGTTGTGCTTCCGTTTATTAGGTCCATTGGATTGTAATAAATAGGAGCCCAACTGTGTATGTTGAAAATATTTTTTGCTTTTACATACTTACCATATTCGCTATTGTGGTTATTATGATCGGGAGCATTGTGTGGCAAGTTATAGTCCAAATATGTGTTTTTGCTAAAAAATAGGGGTAGTTCCTCTTTCTCCAGCGTTCCTATAAATGTAGAGTCAATGGATACCACAACGGGATATGCGCCCGAGGTTGAAAATTCGCTGGCAACAAGCTGCTTGTTATAACTTAAATTACTTAAACCAAATGTTGAGTTTGAAATACTATATACTTTGTTAGAGAGTGTATTAATTGCATATATATTCTCTCTGTAATTGTGTGTCTTGGTGAAGTAAAGATAATCTTGATTGTAGGTTAAGTTGGAAATATCGTTGTGTATTGGCCCTAAGGTTGTGTCGGGTTGGCTATACATATCAGGATATTTAAGTATGACCATTCCGTTAGGCGATGCACATCTGGCAAATATTTCGGTGTTATCGCCCCTGCAAATCTCTTTTAGCTCAAGGGTGTTGGGCATTTTTAGGCTATGCAATTTTTTGCCCTGTTGGTCAATTACGGCGATGAAATAGTCACCCCTAGCACTATTCTCAATTACTGCAATGGAGCCATTGGCATATTCAATTGGGTTGAAGCACCTTGTTTTGGTAGTAATTCTTTGGGCTTTTTGCAATGTTAAATCGTATTGCCAGATTTCGGAGTAATCAACGTACTCCCATCGAGGGTGAGCACTATACTGGCTCCAAAGTATTTGATTGGTTGAGTAGTTTACTGGCCCAGTGAGTATGCCTGGTGTATGTATCCTTTTCTCCGATTTGTCATTCAACCTAGCAATAATAAACTGGGGCCTTTGGGATAGTGATTTTTTTAGTGAGATTAAGGTTGAGTCGTTTATTAAATATGGGTGGGTGTATTCAATAAAGTTATTATGCTTGTAACTTTTGTAAAGAAGCTGTTTATGAATATTTATCTCATCATTAACTTTAATTGTTTGCCAAAGCGAATCGTGGTACAGAATTATCTCGGCAAATAGTTGTTTTGTTGATTGTTTAGTGCTTCGTTTTACAGAGCGATAAAATGGAAAAGTAAAAAATAGCTTTCGCGAAACATCGGTTAAAGCATTGCTCCAAACATTAGTTCCATACTTCATGTTGGTGTATCCCACCATCTGATATCCAAAGCTGTAATGATTAGGGATGTAGTCTTTATAAGAACCCAGTAACCACTTGTCGTAGCTATATTTTGAGCCTCCGTTTTGAGCCATATGAGCAAGGTAGTGTATGTAAAATGCAGATTGTCTGCCCCTACCTGCTTTAGAATAAGCTGTCTCGGCGAAAACAGCATCGCCCTCGAGGAACCAAAGGGGTGTTAGCAGTAGTTTAAAACCAATGGCTTGCTCTCCGAATAATAGGTTTCCAACTCTATATTTATTCCCAAAAATTTTATCGAGTTGTACAACATGCCGTGTTTCGTGTAACGCAAGATGCAGCAGCCACGGATCTGGTGAGGCATCGAGGGATGGGGTTGAAATTACCTCCATTCTGCGTGGAGCCCACGATACAAAACCATTCGATAGGATGCTATTGCTATGTATTACAGCCGAGAACTTACTAGGATTATGGTTTAGGGTTGTAGATACTCGTAGTAGGGATTGATCTATATATTTTTCGAAAACTGTGGCAGTAGAGTCAGCCCCTTCTTGGAAAACTAGGCGGAAGTTTTCATTCTGAATTTGCTCCCATTTGAAACGAAAAGGCTCCTGACCACTTACGTAGTACTGGCCAATTGCTTGTCCCGATATCAAAAGGATTGTAAACAAAAACAGGGCGTAACGCATAGGCTAATCATCTTTTAATGATTTTTGAAATAAACGAGATGCTTTTACCTTTCACCGTTATTATGTATATACCCGATGGTAACTGAGCTGCACCGAAACTACATTTTTCGTTGGGGTACAGCGTAAGGTTTTCTCTTATCATTACACTTCCCAGTAGGTTTGTAACCATTATTTCAACGTACTCGGCTTTGTCGCTTTTGCTCCATAGCAAGATTGAATTGTCAATTGGGTTTTTAACCCTAATGTTACCCGAATTGCTGATATTAACATCTGAACCCATTAAAGGGTTTGCATCAACATAAAGTTTAAGCGTTACGGGGAGGTGATCGGACATATTGTACAGGGCGTTGAGCACGTGGCTGGGCAATGTTGTATTACTGGGGCTGATTAGAGATTGGTTGAAACGGTTACCATCCTGACCATATGCCCAATAGGAATCCTTAACGTAATTTGTTCTTGAACTCCCTTCTAATATTGATTTTGAGGATAGAATAAAGTCGAATCGATCATCCATACCACCTCCTGAGTGGCAATCGCCCGATGTGTGTGTTGACTGCGTGTGGTAGGGTGCATAGTATGAATTGTTATTCCAGCTACCAACAGCATCAATAGGATCGAAGATTTGTACTCCAGAGGGTGTTGGTGTTATAAACGACTGAAAGGCCTCCTCGGCTGATGTGTAAACATTAAAATCGCCCATAAAAAGGATGTTGTCATCAACATTGTACTTATCGATATGGCTCATTATTTGCAATGCGGCTTGGGCTCTGGTTGCCGCTTCGCTCGATCCGCTTCCTGCCTTAAGGTGAGTAACAATACAGGTTACGAAAATGGTGTCGCCCTTAGCCAAGTCGTCCGATTTGTAGTACAAACGATAGACATCGGTAATTCGTGGTGAGGTTAAAATGTAGGTTTGCGACTTAAGGGCAAGCCTGTTGGTGTTGTAATAAAGCATATTAACAAGGTAGCTTCCTGCGTAATTTGCTCTTTTATAGTTAGTCGATCCATCGTCGTTTAAAACATTCTCAATAATCCTGTCAACGCTGCTAACGCTTCCGTTCATTTCATTCACAGTAAAAATATCGGGCTTGTAATAGGATGTAATCGTCTTAAGGTATGAGTCTTTTTCGGTCACATTGTTATTTACGCTGGTACACCACGAGGTGTTCATATCGTAGTATAGCAGGTTGTAATGCATTACCCTAATGGTATCGCCTGCAAACACAGGCCAAGCAGAGGTTAGCAAGAGGAGAAACAGAAACGTATTTCGTTTGATCATAAAAGTTGATTAAGAGTAGAAAGGGAAGCGATGTGGTATTATCCTCCAGCTTTCTTTACATTTTTATACCCCAGTTCATTGAGTATGGACAAAATTCTATCGCGAAAATCGCCTTGAACGATTATCTCGCCATCTTTTACGCTGCCCCCCACACCACAGCGGCTTTTTAAAATTTTCCCTAAATTTTTTAAATCCTCATCGGGTCCAACAAAGCCCGAAACAATTGAAACAACTTTTCCTCCCCGGTTTTTCTTTTCGAGCCAAACGCGTATGATTTGTTTGCTGGGCTCAACGGTTTCGATTGGTTCTTCCTGCTCTTCGGGTGTATACTCAGGATTGGTTGAATAGGCAAATTTTAGCTTATCTTTCCAGTCGTTCATACAATTTGCGAGTTGGGTTAAGAGGGCAAATGTACGAAAAATTAAGGTTTTACGAACCAAAAAAAGCCACGCGAAAAGCGTGGCTTCATATTGTGTAATTGTTTCAGTATTTTATTCGAAAAGAAAATCTAAATCATCACCAGCATTGAATTCCTTGGGAGCCATCCCATTTTTAAACACCCTCATGGGTTTGCCTCCAATTAGGCTAATATCACCATCTTCAACTCTAATGATACTACCCTCCCTAAGTCCCACAACGTATGAGAACGGATCCATGGTAACGAACTCTTCTATTCGTTGTTCGCGGGTTTCTCCTGCATGCCCATCGGGGTTAGCATCTAGATAATGGGGGTTGATTTGGAAACGAACCAGATTGAAAGCGCTAAAGTTATCGGGTTCAACAATGGGCATGTCGTTGGTTGTGCAAATGGTTGGGCAGGCTACGTTTGAACCAGCGCTCCAGCCTACATACGGGGCTCCATCGAGCACTTTGTAGCGGAGGGTTTCAATAATATCGAGCTGCTGAATCATTTTCAAAAGCCTAAAGGTGTTGCCGCCTCCAACAACAAATGCCTCAGCATTTCGAACGGTATCTTTAGCGTTCTTATGCTTATGCAGCGAGTCAACCTCAATACCGAGCTCGCTGAATTTCTTCTGTACTTTTTTCTCGTAGTCGTCGAAACTAAAGGTAACAGCGGCATAGGGTAGAAATAGTACTTTCTTTACCCCTTTTAAAAATGAAGCTATTTCGCCCATTGGGTGCTGAAGGTAATCCTCTCCTGCATTGGTAGAATTGCTTATTAGCAGTAATCTCATGGTATTAAGTGGATTTAATGTTTGAGCAACGTGTTTTTATAAAGATACAATATACATACAATTTTATCAATTGTGAAATACTATGGGAAATTTAATTGCTCACATATTGACTAGCCAGGCAAACGCTTTAGCAGGATTATTTATGACAATTTACCTACGTTAGCTATGCTGATGGGCAAATCACAATCGATGCTAACGGCCAAGTATATGAACTGTTTAGATGGGAGCTCGGAGAGATTCCATGTTTCTAGAGCGCTATTGATTACCTCAAGTTTGCTTTGCATGTTGTTAACCGATACTGTTGTGGTGGTTTTAAATAGGTGTTCCTCAAATGCCTTTGCATTCTGATGATTACTGCTGGTTATTGCATAAAGCAATGGTTCACTGTTTTTTAGCGAGTCAACACTTATGGCACTATTGGGGTGAATTAACTCCGTACCACTTGACTTACAAACCCAAAGTTTATCAGCTTTTGAACCAAATACAACCTTTCTGTTTTCGCAGTCAACAACTAGAACTGTATGCAGGATATCGTGGGGTTTAATGTCGAACAAATCCATAGTAAATAGAAACTTACTTTGTATTAGTTCAATTAAGTCTTTAGGTTGTTTCGGGTTATTGTTATTATGATTTTTTGGTAGTTCATTAAGAAGAAACGCTTTGATAATGGTCAAAGGAACTTCTGGAACTTGAGACCAAAGTGTTATTATAATTTTTAGTTCTGGGCTATTGTATATTGCTAATTGGCATTCCGGTTGAGAACCAACGGTTTTTGGTAAAATTGTTGTGTGTATGGGCAAACTTTCACCAGGTTCATGTCGGCCCAACCTGTTTTCGATACAGTGCTCAAGGGTTTGCATCAAAAAAAGTTTGCGTTGGTATAGCTTGCTAATCAACACTCTCTTTCGGTTATTGTCAATTATCAGCAAAACCATAAGGGCCAATATGATTATAATTATTGAGCCAGTGATGACCCTAAACATTTTTTGCTGTTCAAGTTTTTGTTGTATGTACCTGAATTCTCTTTCTTTCTTTTCCGCTTCGTATTGTAGTTCAATTGATGCGATGTTCTTGGTTGTTTCAGCAGTAAACAGCGAATCTTTTATTGCTGTCATCAGCTTGTAGTATTTAAGGGCTTTTGCTGGTTGTTTCTTTGCCTCGTAAACATTGCAGAGGTTGTAATATATTTCCTTCTCGGTTTCTTTCTGCTGGTAGTGTATTGCGAGATCTTTAGCTTGAAGTAAATATTTATCTGAATTGTTATAATCGCCTAACATGTAGTAGGCAACACCAATATTTTTTAGGGTATACGATATGCGCGATTGGCTATTGAGCGAGTTGAAAAGTTTAAGCGCCTTAAAATGATGTTTTAGCGCTTCTTTAAAATTATTTTTATTAGTATGTAGCATACCTATGTTGTCGCTTAGAATTGCTACACCAATCGTTAGGTCAAGGGAATCGTAAATACTTAATGATTTGTTGTAGTAGCTTAAGGCTTGGTTGTAGTTCTTAAGCTCCATATATGCTGCTGCGATATTATTGGATGCTCCAGCTACTGCTCGGGGACGTTTGTTTTGCTCGTTTATGGTTAAATATGTGTTGAAGTAGCTAATGGCTTTATTATAATCTTCCCTAAAAAAATGTATTTGCCCTATATTGTTAGAGACCATTGCCATACCCTCCTCATCAGGTATCTCCTCAAACAGTTCAAGCCCTTTTATAAAACTTTCAATGGCAAGTTCGTATCGTCCCCAGGTTTTGTATACAAGACCAATATCGTTATATACTCTTGCAACTTCCTGCTTATTGCTAATGTAGTTGTATACCGACAAAGCGTTGTTATACTCTTGCAGTGCGTTTTTAAACTCTCCCTGTTGGTAAAGTATGTATCCAATTTGATGATGGATGTCGCCCATCTGCTGCCTATCTCTAAGCTTATTAGCAATTGCAAGCGCCTCTTTCCAAGTGTTTATGCTTTTAGCGTATGAGCTGTCGGAATATGCTATGGCTATTTCGCTAAGAATTTTTATCCTAATGGAGTCATGTGGTGCAGACTTTTCTAGTTGCTTAAGGCTATCGATGTGGTTAATGCTATTGGCCCAGCTACCAAGGCAGGACAATGTTGCTAGCATTATAAGGGTGGTGAAAAATCTGACCATTGGCTGATAGTTTTGGTGAACTATACCCCGCAAATATAGTTATATAGGTTAAATATTAAACAAAAAAAGCCTCTCCTTAAAGGAGAAGCCTTTTCTGTATACGGTTACTGCTTTGTTTATTAGAAGTTTAGGAGTCTCAAGCCAATGCTGAAAGGATACACCTCATCACCCTTGTTTTTTTCGAAGAACTGCACTGGGTAGTAGGTAGCAAATAGGCTCAGTCCACGATATCCTATGCGAGATGTGATTCCATATCGAAAGGGAGAGATGTTGAAGTCGTCACGAATCTTATCTTTTCCTTTGTTTACACCCTCGTATACCACCTTGGTGTTTGAACCAATTTTTACACCCCCTACAACTCCTGCCGAGAAATATATTCTATGCCTATAGCTTGTTGGAATCTGGAACTCGAGTAACAATGGGGCGGTGATGTAAGTTGTTGATAATCGAGACTTGGTGACAATTATACCGGGATCTGTTAAATACGAGTTGTCTGCTACCGTTTGCCCGTCAACCACTTCAATAGAATTCCCGTTTCTGAAGTGGTAATTATTAAACTCAAAACCCAAACCGGTTACTAACCCAACCTTATCGGTACCAAACCCAAAGCTGTACTGCAAGAAGTTAAGATTAAAATTCCATGAACGACCCTGTTTAAGTTCAAGATATTTAAGATCATCCTGCATGTTGATCGATTGATCAGCATCCATAAAGCCGTTGAAACCCCATTCAAATCCAGCCCAATGGCCTTTAAACTTTGGTTTACGCTTGTAGGTAAAATCTTTGTCTGTATCGATGTCAAAGGTATGCTTATCGCCAGATTCGGGGATTTCAATCGAAGTGGTTCCATCTTTTTCAATAATAATAACTTCCCGTTTCCCAATTCTAATTTTTGTGGTATCCTTGTTTGTTTCTCCTGCAAGTGCCTTGACTGTTTTGCCCAATTTGGAGGTGTCTTGCATAGTGGTTTTTGTAGTGTCAGATTCCTCCAATTCTCTTAAAACTTTTAGGCTATCATTTTGGGCCATCGAAAAGGTTGTGTAAACGGCCAGCAGCAGTGTTGTTAATAGTAATTTCATATTCAATTTTCTTTAGTGATTAATAAAATTTTGGTTGATAATTTTGCTGTATGACGGTGAGCTAAACTAAAAGTTACAGGCTCTTGGCAAATTCTTATTTTTTCCTAACGGGAACCGATAAGGCAAACAGCTCCGACTCGAAATTAATTTTTCTAATATCCCCATCACTATCCTTATGGGCATTAAGACTTAGGGTTTTGCCAGTTACCTCCGATAGCCGGTCGAAGCCCATTTGAGCTAGCTCAAAGAGGCCAATCTCGCGGACGCCAGATTGCTTTTGAATATTACTCTTTTGGGAATTTGCCACCGAATTTACCGAAATACCCGCCATTGCTAGTAGGGCTTTGCTATCCTCTATTGTTACCGATTGTGGTATTGAGGCTAGTTCAATTCTCGAGATTACTTCAATTTTATTGTCGGCCACAAATCTAGAGGGTTCGGGTTGGTCCTGATCTGTGGTCTTTGCCGATGACGCCTTAACTGGTATGGGTTGTGAGTGTTTTTCAACAATATCAGCAGTGGGCATTTCAACCTGTGGTTTTTTTATGCTATTCTCAATTTCAATCGGTTCAATAGCTTTTTCAATTCCATCATTATTTTTGCTGCTCAAGGCCAGAGGCTGATCGGGCATTTTGGAAAATCTATTAAGCCCTATGGCTAATCCAAATAAAACTATAAATACAGCAGCCACACTGGAACCTAAGGCCCAAATGGTTTTGTAGGTGAGGCCTAGAATGTTAATATGCTTTATAGCCGATTTATTTGAGAAAGCAATTTTTGAGTCAGCAAGTAGCCTCGATTTTTCAAAAGAGGCAAAGTCAGATTTTGCCACAGAGCTGGCTACTAAAAGTTCCTGCAACTCGCTCTCCTCTTCGTTACATATATCGCCCTCAATTTTTGCAATGCATAGGTAATCTAATCGGTTCGCTACACCCCACTGTAAATCCTTTTTTAAAAACTCACTTTTTGAATATGGACTTTCAATGGGTTGTAGGTGTGCGTTGTCAATACCATTTAGTTCAGCTGCCAGGTCGGGGTTTTGCTCGAGGAATGCCAGCAACTCCTTTGCCTGCGAAGACGAAAGATTGCCATCGATGTAATCGATGAAGTAAACCTCGTAGTTGTTTCTGTTAATTGGCATGACTATATTACTGTTTCTAAATGTCCAATGTATTGCTTAAGCGCCAAACGCCCCCTATATATGTAAACTTTTACCTGCGATTCGGTAAGCCCCGTAATATTCCCAATCTCCTCGTACGAATATCCTTCGTAGTCTCTTAGTAAAATTACCGATCGCTGAATTTCCGATAGCTTTTTTAGCGCCTCGTGCAGCACCTCTTGCAAATCGCTATATTGTGTTGTGGTATATAGGCTATCTTCAATGCTTTCGTCCATAGCCCCGCTGCGCTTATTCGCTCTAATCACATCTATGCAAGCGTGATAAGCCGAAGTGAACAGGTACGACTTTGCCTTGGTGTTATCAACATCGTTGTGTTTTACCCACAGCCGCTCAAAACAATCCTGCACCACATCGTTAGCCCTGTCGGCATCGTTTAGCGTTTTTAGGGCAAAACGATACAGTCCATCGGCAAACTTATCGACACATAAATTGTATTCCTTGGCGGTCATTCTATTGTTTCGAAATTTCGGTTGTAAGACGGTGGTCTCTTAAAAAAGTTACAGGACAAATATATTTTTGTTACGCTAGATTTGGAAATGTGGTGTGCAGCAAAAAAAATTGCACAAAGCATACTCAAATTTAAAACCAAAGGTATAGATAAATAAAAAAAATTATTAAGATTGTAATAGTAATCAACAATGACAAAACACGTAGAGATGAAAAGAATAATTATTGCTCTTATTACTTCAACTATAATTTTAGGCTGTACTTCGCAGGTAAAAGATAGTGAGCATAATATAAATCAAGAGAATATAACCCTAGCTACCATATGGTATCAGAGTTCACCCGAGATGAAAGCGCTGTATTACCAGGGTTTCAATATTGCTAAGGAAAGGGTAGTTGAATACAGCAAGCAAAAGAGTTCCAAACCCAAAGCAGTTGTTGTTGATTTAGATGAAACAATGATTGATAACAGCCCCTTTCAAGGGAAAATGATTGAAACCGGTAAACCTTTTACGCCTGAAATGTGGGGCGAGTGGGTTGCCCTTGAGCAGGCTGAGGCGCTCCCCGGTGCGGTTGAGTTCTCGCAATTCTGCCAATCGGTAGGTGTCGATGTAATTTACCTGAGTAATCGCACCGTTGATGAGCAGGATGCCACTATGCGTAATATGGAGAAGATAGGATTTGCCTTTGTTAAACCCGAAAATTTCTTTTTAAAGGATACCACCAGTGGCAAGGAGCCACGCAGGCAACTTGTGTCGCAAAAATTCGATATTATTCTTTTGTTAGGCGATAACCTTAACGATTTTGCCGAGGTGTTTGAGGATCGCACTGATAGCTGGGGCCAGCCAATAGTTGATGAGTATCGCGAGGAGTTTGGTCGGAGATTTATTGCATTCCCCAACCCAATGTATGGCGAGTGGGAGAAGAATATTTACAACCATGAGCGTATTTCCGATGAGGATACAAGATTTAAGCTCAGGCGCAAGGCTGTTAAAGCCTTTTAAGCCCTGTTTTTATATTTAACCCTAATCCAAATTTTATCGACTAAGGTGTAAGCCAAATTTCGAACACAGAGCAGGGGACTTTATGTAGCCCTACTCCGTGGGTTTCCTATGTCTAATTTTAAGCGATTTGAACAAACGTATAAGGTTCACTTTTTAAAACATAAGCATATGAAGACTAAATTGTTATTGCTATTGGGATTACTGGTTTCAATTGTTAATTTACAAAGCCAAACCCTTATTTTTACTGCTCCTGGCAGCAAACAGGGACTACTGAAAATAAGTTCAGGAAAAGTTGAGGCTAATGAGTTTGTTCTGGCTCTTCAGGTCGATTGGCTCGATAAGGATCGTAAACCAATTGACGATAAGCGATCGCTAATTGTGTTCGATAAGAACAAGGTGAAGATGCCCGGCGACGGTAAAATTGTTTGCAAAACCTTTGAGGAGAGCCGAAGCAACCTTTTCTACTTCAATTCAACGCTAACCCTAAAATTTGTTGTGGATGACGATATCAACATAGATCAAAACAAGTTTACTGTTGATATTCCATTTAGCTTTGCCCCAACCATTGATGCTGCGCTTAACCCATCGCAGTGGCAAAACTTTTTGGCACGATCGCCTCGTAACTTTCTGGCTCATTTCACCATCAACCCTTCGGATATAAAAGATGTTACACCGCCACAGATTACTGTTCTTACTCCCGATGGGGTTATGGATGGTTTCAGGCCTCAAATTTTCACCAACGAGGTTGAGGTTAAGGTATTGGTTAAGGACCGGAATCCGCTTGCCGAGGTAAATGTAAATAGCACCAAGGCCGTTCCACTGAACGATTCTGTTTTTATTGCAAAAGTTCCGCTATCGCGCATTGGCGGTACCTATCCAATTCGTGTAACCGCAAATGATTTAGCGGGCAATGTAGGCGAGCAGGAGTTTTTTGTTGAGGCCAAGGTTGCCTCCGATGTTGAACAAAGACTTTTGGCAGAGCAGCTAAAGGTGGAGATGGTGTCGGATGTCGATACGCTTATTCCATCCATAGGCAGGGTTTACGAAAACCGATTTGCGCTAATTGTAGGCAACGAGGACTACCGCTCGCACCAAAAGGGGCTAAACTACGAGTCGAACGTAGAATTTGCTCGCCGCGATGCCGAAACCTTTAAGCAGTATGCCATAAATACTCTGGGGGTAAAGGAGTCGAACATCATTTTTATGCTCGATGCTAAAGCTGTTGAAATGCATCGAGGAATTAATCAGCTAACTTCGCTGCTTAAGGCGACCCAAGGCAATGGCGAAGCCATTATGTTTTTTGCTGGCCATGGCTTTCCCGATGAGAAAACCCGCGAAGGCCATATTATACCTGTTGATGTTAGCGGAAATGACCTAGAGTTTGCCATTAAGCTAAAGGATTTGTATGCCAAGCTAGGCGAAAATCCATCCAAGGGCATCACCGTTTTTCTCGATGCTTGTTTTAGCGGTGGTGGCCGCGAGCAGGGCCTACTTGCCGCAAGAGCAGTTAGGATTCGTCCTCGTGAGGAACCGGTTAAGGGAAATGTTTTGGTGCTATCGGCTAGCGCGGGTAATGAGTCGGCTTTGCCCTACAGGAATAAGTTTCACGGAATGTTCTCGTACTATCTTTTAAAAGCATTGCAGGACAGCAGTGGAGATATTACCATGGGCGAGCTGGTTGACTATGTTACATCAAAGGTGGCCACATCTTCCATTATCCACAACAATAGAGAGCAGAACCCAACCCTTAATGTGAGCCATCAGCTAAGCAACGATTGGCGTAGTTGGAAACTAAATCGGTAATCACTATAACCTTTTACCATATGAATAGCAATACAATAAAGTATATTGTTTTTAGCATTGGTTTAATATTTTTGGCTAACAACTTGTGGGCTCAGCACAAAAAAGCCGATAGCCCAAGAGCCTTGGAATCGAAGGGGCAAGTTACTCTTTACCTAAAGACTTTCGATAGGTATGCCAATAACCCCGACGATTATGCCAATAATGCTCAGGATCTTCTATCTCTTTTTGGTAGTTCCAAAAGCAAGATTATTCATAACTTCCTATCCAAAGAGCATTTTAAAGGCGATTTTATATCACCCCTGCAATTTCATACGCACATTGTGGGCAGTTACCCCGATGGTTTAGGCACGGCGTTTAGTGTAGACAGCATAGAACTATTAGATATCCGAGGAAGTATCTTTTCAAAAACCCATGTGTTTAAAGCTCCCGTTGAATACTCCGGAATTCGAAAAGATGGGAAGATTCTTAGCTTTGCCGACCATCAGTACTTCTATATCCGATCTGCTGGTTCAAAAAAATCCATCTCCAGAATTGCTTCGGCAGACTATCATAATAAGGTTTTTAGGAAGAAAATGTTTCGCGAGGGGTTGTTTCTTGAGATTAGTTCAAATATTGTGGCCATGGCAGGGATGTTTCCTTATCGCTATAGTTCTAATGGAAACCCCTTTACATATGAGGCTTACGACCAGATTAATGATTTTTATTACACCTATTCCTTATCAAATGAATTAACATATTCAGGCGATTATCGAACCTCATCAGCTTACAATGGCCTTATATTTAATCTTGTATATATGCCCAAGCCATGGTTTGGTTTTGGTGTGGGATACGGTAAGGATAAACATATTGCTCGTTTTGAGGTGAGTGCCAACCAGTATATAGTGGCTGACGAGATACAGGGTTTTATACCAATTCTCAATTTTGCCCATTTTTACCATTATATAAAAGTTGAATACAGCGCTGTACCAGTATTTGTAAGATTCCAGACCGGTAAACCAAAATTTAACTTCTCCTTCGATTTGGGTGCTCAGATTCAGGTAAAGCCTTCCTATGAGAGCTCCATATGGGGTAATGCTGAGTTTACTGGCCTTGATCTTGCAACGAATCAAATGATTTATTCGCACCCCACCCTACCATTTGGTAAATATGAGTGGGACGATGATGTGGTACGACTTACGCAGGAGAATAAAAGTTATGGTTATCTGTTTGGGCGCATCAATATGAATATTCAGCCTAGTAAGTACTTCTATTTTCGCATCTCATCGGCTATGCACCTGTTAAAATTAAATTATGCCGACTCATGGCATATGTTCGATATGCACGCCTTACGGCTTGGATTTGATGAAAATTCAAGAAGATATTCATCAATCAACATAGAACTTGCCCTTGGACTTCACATCAGCGAGCTGTTTTAATTGATACTAAAATTTCATACATACAACTATGAGATCTATTCAAAATATATTCAAAGTGTTTGCAGTTGTCCTAGTGTGCCTAGCGGTTGTAATTTCTTGTTCTGACGAGGTTTTAACAGATCCCGAGCTGCGCACCCTTGAGGCAACAGAAATAAATGCCGAATCGGCAACCCTTAAGGGCGAATTAGTTTCCGATGGTGGTGCAACGATCCAGAAATTGGGCATCTGTTTTAGTCCACATCCTATGCCAACAATAGTTGATGGATATGTTGAGGGTTCATTGGGTAATTCTACTTTTACTGTTCAGGCAAATGGCCTTTCATCAAATACCCATTATAACTATCGGGTTTTTGCACAGACCGATAGGGGTGTGTACTACGGAGACGAAAAGATGTTCTCAACTGTGGTTGGAGCACCTATTGTACAGAGTTTCGCTGCTGTTGAAAACATAACCACAAATTCCGCAGTTTTTGGCGGAAAGTTGCTATATGATGGCGGTGCAACCACCACAGCGGGAGTTTGTTGGGCCACTACACCTAATCCAACGATTGATGATTTTAAGATACAAGGAGAACTTAATGAGTGGGAAGACTATGAGTTTACTTGTAACCTATCTAATTTGCTGCCCAATACAGTTTACTTCACCCGAGCCTACGCAACAAATTCCATAGGAACTTCTTATGGCCAAGAACTTGAATTTAGAACCCTTCCTGATCCTTGGACGCAGCTAGCCGATTTTGGTGGCGAGGAGAGGAGCGCAGCAGTGTCCTTTGCCATTGGCAATAGGATATATGTTGGTACCGGAACAACCCCAAGCAATGAGTTCACTTCCGATTTTTGGGAGTACAACCCCGATACAGACCAGTGGAGCAGAATTGCAGACTTCCCCGGAGAACCCCGTCACACAGCAGTTGCATTTGTAATTAACGGCAAGGGATATGTGGGCACAGGTGCAATTCAAGGGGGCGATAGCAAGGATTTTTGGGCGTACAACCCAACAACTGGCCAGTGGGCACGAATAGCCGATTTTGGTGGCTCTCCTAGAGACGGCGCTGCTGCCTTTGCCATTGGTGATAAGGGGTACGTTGGAATGGGGGTAAGTAATCTGTTTAATCCTGACTTTTGGGAGTACGACTCCCAAACCGATGTGTGGACTCAGAAGCAATCTTATGGCGGCGGCTTAATATACAAAGCGGTTGGCTTTGCTGTTAATGGCAAGGGGTACATTGGTACTGGTTATAACAACGAAGTGAGAGCTGAATTTTGGGAGTATAATCCTAGTGCCGATACCTGGGCCGAAGCAGCAGGTATTGAACCTACCTGGGATAATAGAAGGTTCTCAGCTATAAGCTTTGTTATTGGCGACAAGGCTTATGTTGGCTCTGGATACACAGGATCAACACCCTATTACGATTTGTGGGAGTTTTCGCCTGCAGATAATACATGGACACAAAAAACATACATGAAGCCAGGGAGTCGGTACTCAGCCATTGGCGTTGCTCTAAATGGTAAAGGCTATTTTGGAACGGGAGCAGAGTACACCCAACCCGTTGGTTACAAAAAGGATTTTTGGGTTTACGATCCCAATGAGGATATTTAGTTCACTCAATAAATTTACTTAAAAACTACAGGCAGGCGAGCACCGAGTGCTCGCCTGCCTTAGTTTAAGGATTCATAAGGAAAACAAATTATTTGCACTTCTCCTCAAGCTACATCAATTAGGTTCCCTGTTTTGGTTAACACCAGTGCACCGATTGCAACTCCCACCGATATAATTTTACCGAATGGAGAACCAAGTTTTAAATAAGAGTTTTACTCCCACTGAGTGATAATTTTAAATTTAGAGCTATTTTAGTTTAACCAAACGTGAGCAAAATGGAAAACCTAATAAACTCCCCCTCAAATCGAGAACCGCTTATAGTTGCAGACTCCCAAAAGGGTACTGTGCAGGTGTCGGGGATTTCAATACCCGAAAACCCTACTTTATTCTACACGGCACTTATAAATTGGGTTGATAAATATTTTTTTTCGGGTGGGATTAGCCTCGAGGTTAGTTTTTCTATGATGTATTTTGGCAACTCTTCGTCCAAATCTTTTTATGATCTTTTTAAGCTGCTCGAGAAACAGCATGACAAGGGTAAGCAAGTAGTTGTAAACTGGCACTACTTTGCAGATGATATTGATATCAAAGAAGATGGCGAAGAGTTTGCTGAATTTTTTAAATTCCCCTTCAATATTACTGAAAAGCAATTACCTAGTACGTTTAGTCATATAATGACAGACGCTGCTCCTCTTGTTTACTACGACGATTCTGTTGATATAATCATAGAGGGCAGCTGTGTTCACAGCGAGCCCTGGGTGTATTTTTATCCCCTAGTTTTGTGGCTTGAGATGTTAAGGTATAATGAGCCTGAGGCAATTAGTTTTAACGTCGATTTTTTTATCCACTCAATTGATGAGAATAATCTCAATTATCTAACCCACATCATTCACCTACTTAAATTGATTGGGGATAAATGCCAATGTATTTCTATTACCTGGAAGTATAAGAACGATATTATTAAACAGCTTGGTGAAGAGCATTTAATAGATAGCAAGTTAAACCATATGTTTAAATGTATTTAACCGTTATTGTTTTGGGTAAATGAATAACGCTGAAATATAACGACTATGGTTTGAACGTTCGTTTTGTAGAAAAACGTATATTTATTTAATGATTTGGAAGTAAGATTTATTTGGGTTCACTACTATTCCGCTTGTTAATGAAGGGCAAGAATTGTTTTTTTAGTTTGTTTTAAAAGTAATTTACCACATATTTTAAATTTATCAGATAACAAGTAAAGCGATGGGAAAAAAAATTCTTGGTAGAACAGGAATGCAAATATACCTTGCAATACTGTTTTCAGTGATTGGGCCGTTAATTGTAATGCTAGTTAACAAAGGCTTCGACCTCGATATGTCAAAATTACAAAAAGCAATAATAGCATTTACGGTTACTAGCGCCTCAATTCTTTTTTTATTTCCAAGAGTTTTTAAAATTCCTTTTGGGAAAAAAGCCATATGGGAGTGGCTGCGCTCAGTTGGTGTTTTTGTACCATCGGGTGTTGTGAAGCAAATATTTCTAGGGATTCTTCTCGGGGTTGTTTCTCTTACCGGGATGTATTTTGGTTCGCATTTCACCGGCAAATTCGAGTTTAACTGGAGTAACCTATCGCTTGGGCATTTTGTTTTCTCCTTAACTCCTGGAATTTGGGAGGAGATAATGTTTCGGGGTGTGCTAATGATTATCCTAATTCGCCATTATAGGAGCATAAGTAAAGCATTTTGGTTACAAACAGTAATTTTTGCGTTGTGTCATATAACTGGATTTACGCCAGAAGCCCTTTTCGAGGTTATTTCTGTGTTCATAATTGGTATTACTTTTTCTTTTGTGGCATTGCGTACAAGAGCATTAATAGCGGGTATTGTATATCATTACATTCATGATGCATTTCTCTTTCTTGTGCAGAACCCTAATGGCGAATATTTTGGTTATGCCGATAATGCCACTTTTTACATCTTCCTTTGGACGGCTATGTTGGTAAACCTTATGCTTGTTGTTGTTTTTACAAAAAATATGGGTGTAAAATCTCCCCTTAGCCCCTATGAGTTTGATGGTATTGTCGATAGTTTTAAATTTTTTGAGCCTAGCCCTAAGCAAACTAACAGGGCAAATTAGCTTGAGCGATTTTCTCTTATTGTTTTTGTAACCTCATTCGTTACTGTTATTCCTAGCTGCTTTGAAGATGGTATGTTTGTAGGTGGTATAATCCTATCCATACTTGTGCTTATAAGTTTAACAGGTTTTCTTCTGTACAAAAAGTTTAGCAAAAGTATGATGATAGTGATACTTTTTCTCAATAGCATCGGCGCAGTATTAACGGCTCAAATCATGTTGTCCCAAGGTTCTTCACGAGTTTACCTAATTTACTATCTAATTGGGTTTTTATACCTAATGTCTATTCTTTTTATTTTGTTGGTTCGATCTGGTAGCACTATAAAAAACAGGTTAAAACCCCAGGATATATTTTCCGGCACAAAATTAATACACGCACTCTCTTATATCGTAATCCATAATGTATGTGGAAACGATATGAGTGAGAGTATTTGTTATTGTCAATCATTAGCCAAACTTAATAATTAGCTGCCAACAGGATGATTGATAGAGTATGCGAAAAAGTCCTAAAGGATGGGAATGTTCAAAAAAGTTTTTTTCAATTCCCTTTCCGCTCAATCTCCTTCAAATTCTCCATCTTCTTCTTTTCCAAAAAGCCACGGATATCGTAAAGATGCTCCTTAACTTCCCTGTTTCCAAATTCGTAAACCTTTGTAACCAGCCCGTCAAGAAAATCGCGGTCGTGAGAAACAAGTATTAGCGTGCCATCAAAGGCTAGGAGTGCGCTTTTAAGAATATCCTTGGTGCGCATATCCAGGTGGTTGGTTGGCTCATCGAGAATTAGTAGATTTACCGGCTCAAGTAGCAGTTTTATCATCGATAGACGGGTTCTTTCTCCTCCCGACAAAACCTTAACCTTTTTGTTTATGTCATCGCCTCCAAACATAAATGCACCAAGCAGATCCTTGATCTTAGTTCGTATATCACCCACAGCCACATCGTCGATTGTTTGAAAAACGGTTAGCTCCTCGTTGAGCAGCGAAGCTTGGTTTTGCGCAAAGTATCCAATTTTAACGTTATGCCCAAGGGCCATTTTTCCGTCAAAATGTATCTCGCCCATAATGGCCTTAATCATAGTCGATTTTCCCTCGCCATTTCGACCAACGAATGCAATCTTTTCGCCACGTTCAATGGAGAACGATGCATTTGAGAAAACGTTAAGATCGCCGTAGCTTTTTGAGACACCCTCGGCAACTACTGGCCAACTGCCCGAGCGGGGCGAAGGGGGAAATCGTAGTTTAAGGGCAGAGGTATCTTCCTCATCAACCTCTAGTATTTCTAACTTCTCAAGCATTCGCACCCGCGACTGCACCTGATTGGTTTTGGAGTAGGTACCCTTAAATCGCTCGATAAACTCCTGATTATCGGCAATCATTTTCTGCTGCTCATCGTACTGCTTTTGCTGTTGCTCCCTGCGCTCCCCGCGCAGCTGCAGGTAGGTTGTGTAGTTCACCTTGTAGTCGTAAATACGGCCCATGGTAATCTCAATGGTGCGGGTGGTGATATTATCAACAAAAGCCCTGTCGTGCGAAATCAAGATTACTGCCTTGGCGCTGTTTATCAAAAACTCCTCCAGCCACTGCACCGACTCAATATCCATATGGTTGGTGGGCTCATCGAGCAGAATGAGGTCGGGTTTTTGCAGCAGGATTTTGGCCAGCTCAATGCGCATGCGCCATCCTCCGCTGAACTCGCTGGTAGGTCTCGTAAAATCCTCGCGGTGAAAGCCAAGTCCTATCAATATTTTCTCAACCTCGGCATCAAAATTTATCTCCTCAATGGTGTAGTACTTCTCGCTTAGGGTCGATACATCTTCAATAAGCTTGTAGTAGCTGTCCGACTCGTAGTCGGTGCGAACGGTAAGCTGATGGTTGAGCTCATCAATCTCCCGTTTCATCTCAAAGATACTGGCAAATGCCTGCGATGCCTCATCGAAAACCGTGCGGTCATTCTCGGTAATTAGGTGTTGAGGCAGATATGCAATTACCGCATCGTTAGGTGCAGTTACCCGGCCACGGGTTGGCGCTTTTACTCCAGCAATTATTTTTAGCAATGTCGATTTGCCTGCGCCATTCTTGCCCATAAGGGCAATTCTATCCTTATCATTTATGGCAAAGGAGATATCCTTAAAAAGCGTTGTTCCCCCAAATTCAAGGGTTAAGCTGTCAACTGAAATCATAGCAAAATTTAAATGAGGCGCAAAGATAGTTTGTTTATTCGGTTTGAAAAGATGATGTTTGCCATCACACCCAGCAACAAACTTAAAAATCTTAATTTGAATCAATTGCTAAGGGTTTACGCAATCAAGAAAAGCCTGTCCCGTTAGGGACAATATATTTGTAGCTGATGTTATGCAAACGGATTTTCCTGTGCCGTCAAGCCTGCTTGCCTGCCATAGCCGTCAAGATAAGAATACAAAACAAACAAATATTAACAATTTATTTATTGGTTTGATCAGAATATTAATACTATAGCCCTCGTAGAGGGCACATAGCGATTGAATAAATTAATGAAAATAATTTAGCGCTTCGTAGATGCGCAATATGGGCTGCTGATATCTATTGCACCCCCACGGGGTGCTTTACCTTCGCAAT
The DNA here is from genome assembly GCA_002345825.1 of Bacteroidales bacterium UBA2295. Taxonomy (GTDB): domain Bacteria; phylum Bacteroidota; class Bacteroidia; order Bacteroidales; family Tenuifilaceae; genus Perlabentimonas. Next base: position 41,324 of record DDWD01000212.1, on the reverse strand, counting down.
CAATACCCTATCGCTATATACCCTCTACGAGGGTGTGAATAAAGAAATTATCGGTTTTATATACATTAAAATTGTGTTTAATTTTACGACTAAGTCTTGCCTGTAGCAAGTAAAGAATATTCCGTCACGGGGTTATTATTCTGTATTTAAGTTTTACACATATTATGTTCCTAGCGGGACAGTGAATCAGATAGATTATTTTAACTAATTTCCAATGCATTTGCCCTATCATATTTCCTATCTTTGCATCAAAATTTTGTAGCATGATATTTAATCCTTCGGATATTGAGATAATGGCGCCAGCCGGCAACTTTGAATCGCTAATGGCAGCCATACAGGGTGGTGCAAACTCGGTTTACTTTGGCGTGGGACACCTTAATATGCGCGCCAAATCTACGGTAAATTTTACTACCGACGATTTGCCTGAGATAGTCCGAATTTGTTCCGAACATAACGTAAAGACCTACCTTACGGTAAATACTGTACTTTACGATCACGATATTCCTCCAATGCGCTCAACAATTGAAGCGGCAGCAAAAGCTGGGGTTTCGGCCATAATTGCTTCTGATCAATCGGCCATAAGCTATGCACGCGAACAAGGAGTTGAGGTACATCTATCTACTCAGCTAAATATCAGTAATACCGAGTCGCTTAAGTTCTACTCTCAGTGGGCCGATGTGGCCGTGCTGGCGCGTGAGCTAACCCTCGATCAGGTGGCTGTTATTGCTCGTAATATTGAGGAGCAAAATATCGTTGGCCCATCGGGCCAAAAGGTACAACTCGAGATTTTTGCTCACGGAGCGCTATGCATGGCGGTTTCGGGCAAGTGCTACATGAGCTTGCATCAGGCCAACTCATCGGCCAATCGCGGAGCTTGTCTGCAAATTTGCCGTCGATCATACACTGTGACCGATAACGAAACCGGCGATCAGCTTGAAATTGACAACGAGTACATCATGTCGCCCAAAGATTTGTGTACCATTGGTTTCCTGAACAAGATAATTGCATCGGGCGTTAGGGTTCTTAAACTTGAGGGTCGTGCCCGTAGCCCCGAGTACGTGAAAACGGTTACCCAATGCTACCGCGAAGCGGTTGAGGCCATTGCCGATGGAACATATAATCAGCAAAAGATAGATGGTTGGATGGAGCGACTCTCCAAAGTTTTTAATCGGGGGTTTTGGGATGGTTACTACCTGGGGCAAAAGCTTGGCGAATGGAGCCACTATTATGGTAGCGTTGCAACAGAGCGAAAGGTATACGTGGGGAAAATTTCCAACTACTTCTCAAACCTTGGAGTGGCCGAGTTAAAAGTTGAGGCAACCCAGTTTAACAAGAACGATAAAGTACTGATTATTGGCCCAACAACAGGAGTAGTTGAACTAATAGCTGAGGATATTCGTGTTGACGATAAATCCGTGGAACATTGCCCCAAGGGGGTAAAATGTTCGTTTATCACCCCCGAGTTGGTCCGACGAAACGACAAGGTTTACCAAGTAATTTCAGTTAAGTCCAAGTTACTTTAACACAACAACGAAAAATTGTGCGAAAACTATTACCAATTTAGTTTTCGGGTACACAAACCTTGTTCACAGGGTTAAAGTACGTTTCGAGCGATTTGGCCAGAACTATTGCTGTTGGTATACCAATTATCGATATGAAAAGGCCCACAATTTGGAAGATGGTTACAATGGCCAGAACTAACCCTATGGGAAAGTATATAATGCGCACAATAAACCCATAGGCTTTCCAAAGCTGATTTTGTTTTTTGTTTAACGTGTTCTTACTAACCATTTTCATTGAAAAGGGTGTAAGCAAAAACCTTGAAAGTTGAATTAACCCCAACCCAATGGGGGATGCTACGATTGTGAGCGTAAGAATACCTCCTATTATAAAAGTCCAAAATGCGGTTACAAATCCAAGGAATGGGATATGCCAAATGATGTTTCCAAGTGTGCGCATAATTTTTCTATTTACTTTTCGATTTCAACTACTAAAATTCCAATTTTTTTATCGAGACCCATTATTGGGTTGGCTATCATATAAGTTTCACCAGCATCGATAGTTATGATTGCTGTTGCATCAAGTATTTCGTTATCAGTTGCTGTGGTGTCAACATCTTTTTTGTTTGTAGATATTATAACCTTACTAGTTTCCGGATCAATTAGCAAAACACGCACCACCTTACCTGTTTCTAAGTAATTTGTAAAGAAATGTTCAACCTGCTCCTTGTTACCACGAATTAGCTCGCTACGAACAGCCCAAGAGAAAATTCGTACGTTATTCTTTGTATGTCCAATGTTTATACTGTCACGCTGCAAAACCATTTGGGTTTTGTATCGGTTTCCCATTCGGGTTTTATCTATTTTCATAAAGCTCCATAACCCCAGTATTATGCCTATAGCAATTATGCTCACTGTTAGGGTCGGGTTTCTCTTTATGAATTCACCCAAATTTTTGAATATGCTTTTCTTTCTTTGATCGAGGGTGCTCCCTTTTTCTGCCGGTGAATTTTCTTTGTTCATCTGTTCTTCTGAATTTTGGATATAGGTTAAAGATAGATTTTTTCGGACACCTAACAAAAATTATTGTCAAAAAGAGATTACCCCAAGGCTTAGCTACCCATAAAACTCGATTTATTACTATTTTTGGACTTGATATTCAATTATCCTGTAATTTAAGTTTACACTTTTACAATAGTTAAGGTTGATTCACCTAGTCAAGATACAGATACATAGGTACAAGTGCATTGCCTGTGGGTTTTGTGTTTCAATTGCTCCCGAAATGTTAACCTATTCATCACAAGACGGTAGGGTTTCCTGGGTTAACACGGCTAACTTTAGTGACGATACACAAACCATTGATGAACCTGCCCTATTTAGCGATATTGCACAAGAGTTGGTAAATGTTTGTCCGGTACAAGCAATAAAAATAGTAACAAGTTAATCGGCCCGAATGGTTTTAATGCAAAGAATATTAGCGTTTAACGAATTGAATTGCTATCGCAAAAATTTTTTTTGCAAAAATTTTATATGGTTAAATAAATAAATACCCTAAATTTATATCTTCAAAAATTAGTTTTTGTCCTAAAACCCAGTAACTATGGAAATCAAATCTCAAAAATTAATCGTACCGTGGGATTTTACACAAGTTTCGGAGAACGCCCTACTTTACGCACTTAAAATTGGATCCTTTACCGATAGTTTTACTGTCGATCTGATTCACGTTATAGAGGCCGGCGGGATGTTCGCAAAGGGTAAGCTAAACGAAAAAGAGGCTGCAGAGCAAATTAAGGCTGATGCTGTTCGCATCAAAGAGCAACATGGCATTGATGTTAAAACAGTGATTCAGGAAGGGAATATTTTTCACACCATTAGCGAGTATGCTTTCGATATCGAGGCCGATACGGTAATTATGGGAACCCATGGAATTAAGGGTGTTCAGAAGTTAACCGGAAGCAAGGCGCTAAAGGTTATTGCAGGATCAAATGTACCATTCCTGGTCATTCAGGATGCGCCAAAAGAGGGCAGAATTTTTGAAAATATTGTGTTCCCACTCGATTACAGATTGAATGAGAAAGAAAGACTTCGTTGGGCCATCCGTACTGCACACCAGTTCAACTCTAGAGTTCACGTTATTTTGCCCTACGCAACCGATGCTGGTATACAGAAAAAGATAAACTACAACTTGGCTTTTGCAAAGAAACATCTTGAAGCCAACGAGATTGAAATAGACGTTCACAATGCAGCTAAAGGAACCAATTTTTCCGACGAGGTTGTTAAGCTAGCGGTTGACATTGAGGCTGACTTAATACTTATCATGACCACGCCAAACCTCGACTTTACCGATTACATATTCGGTGCGCAGGAGCAATATGTTATTGCTAATACGGCAAAGATACCCGTACTGTGTGTAAATCCAGCAATGGTATAGCCTTTTAGGTTCGGTACTTTCCCTCCTGCTCGTTCATTATGCTTAGGTAGCTGTAGTAGCGCGAGGGATGAATCAAATAGTTTTCAACAGCATCTTTAACTGCACATCCGGGCTCGTGCTCGTGTGTGCAGTTTTTGTATTGACACGTTGCCGAAACCTTAAAAATTTCGGGGAAAAAGTGGAAAATCTCCCTTTTGTCCATATCTACTAGGCCAAATCCTTTGATACCGGGAGTATCAATAATAAAGCCCCCTCCTTCAAGTGGAAACATCTCGCTAAATGTTGTTGTGTGCTTCCCCTTTAGATGGTAGTGCGATATATCGGCAGTCTTCAGGTTCAGGTTGGGTTCAACCCTATTAATCAGGGTGCTTTTTCCAACCCCCGAGTTGCCTGAGAAAAGGCTCGATTTCCCTCGGATAATTTCGCGTACCTCTTCAATACCCTCGCCCGTTTTGGCCGACACCCTGTAGCAAGGGTAAAGGGGCTTGTATATTGATTCGTAGTAGTTTAGCTTCTCTTGAAAAATCTCATCGGAATAAAGGTCAATTTTGTTGAAGAGCAATATGGCTGGAATTTGGTATGCCTCCGATGTGGCCAAGTACCGGTCGATAAAAACAAGGTTGGTCTCCGGAAAATCGATGGTTACCACCAGAATGGCTTGGTCGATGTTTGCTGCAATAATGTGCGACTCGCGCGAAAGGTTTGATGATTTCCGGATTATGTAATTCCTTCTTGGCTCTATGCCATCAATATTGCCGGTAACGCCATCGCTCTCGGTGCTAAACTCAACCGTATCGCCAACGGTAATGGGGTTGGTTGTTCGCGATGATTTTAGCCGCAATTTTCCTCTAATCTTACACTTGTAGTGGTTACCATCCTCGTCGATGATGGTATACCAGCTACCGGTTGACTTTAGTACCTTTCCTTTCATCTCCAAAAATCGTTTTGTTGGCGTAAAATTAGCATTTTAATGGCTTGTTGTCTTTGGGTAGTACAACTTTGTGCCAAAAAAGGCGCAGGGGGCTTAAAACGCTCCCTGCGCCTTTTTGTGGTTTTTGTTTATGCTTAGCTACTCCTCTTTAATAGGTTTAAAGCCGTTGCCCAAAATTTCGTTGGCATCAATAACTGTTATAAAGGCTCTTGGGTCAATCTGCTCAATAAAGTCGCGGAGCATGTAAACCTCTCGGCGATTCACGTTGGTAAAGATGATTTTCTTTTCCTGCCCTTTGTACATTCCAACAGCATTTATAAGCGTTCCACCCCGATCCAGGTCAACAATTAGCTTCTCCCTTATCTCTTCATACTTGTCGGAGATAATAAAGAGGGTTTTATCGTAGCTGGCACCCTGGATGGTCATGTCAATAACCTTTCCGGTGATGTAGATAACGATCCATGAGTACAGCGGAATTTTCCAATCCTGAAATGCGGCTAGGGCAATAAGCACAATGGCCGAATCTACATAAATCATCAGCTGACCAAGGGGCAGGCGGGTGTACTTGGCAATTATCATGGCAATTATATCGGGACCGCCACTGGTAGCCTTCGATTTAAAAATTAGGCCGAGACCGAACCCCACCAGCACACCTCCAAAAACTGACGATAGTAATGCATCGTCAACCAGCGGATCGTAGCCAAACAGGTAGTGTTGCGCGTCGATAAATACCGAAGTGAGTATAAATCCAATTACTGTTTTTACCCCAAAGCGTGGGCCAAGTAGTTTTATGCCAATAATTGTAAGCGGAATGTTAAGAATAAGCCCAACGGTACCAATGGGGAATCCCTCGGGAGCCCAGCTGAACATACCCTTGGTTAGGTAGTGAACAATGATACCTATTCCGTAAACTCCGCCCGGAGCAATTCTGTGAGGATCGATAAAGAAAACAAATCCAGAGGCAAGGATAAACGCCCCAATGGTTATTAGGCTCCATACTCTAAACCATTCCTTTGAGAACAGCTTTTCTTTTGATACGTAGCTCATAATGAGGTGGTTTTTTTGAAGTTGAGGTTTTTTTAATTTGGCTGCAAAATTAGTATAAACAATTTGAAAACAGAATAAAATATTGATACCAAACAGATCGGGCTAAAAAGTGTTTACATTCCAACATATTATAGGGTTTATTAAGGTCAAAACAGGTTGTGTGGATTTTAAAATCCTTTTCGGGGAATCGTTTCAAGGTCTTCAATATCCCTATTGATACTCGGTTTCCTTTGTCCTGATGCAAATCGGTAGGTTATGCGAAACCAGAATGGAACAAGTGATTTTTCAATTTGGCCACTGTGGTGGCTGCTATAATTGTTATGAATGGTTTTTTGGCCAAAGTAAGTAAACTCTTTTGCTAGAGGAATGGCGCTTACAACCCCAATTTTAAGTCCGTTCTTAAATTCTTTATCCAGAGCCAAAAAGTATATTGCATCTTCAAACCTGCTGCTTTGAATGTTTGCAATGGGTGTAAAATACTGAAAGGTGCCCGAAAAGGATAACCCTTTTCCAAGCGATACGATTGACGACAAGCTTGTGGATAATCCAAATCCTTTCCTGTCTTCGATTGAATTTTGTTGTGCTAGGCTATTTGCAGTGGTGCCATAATTAAAAAAGCTAATACTAGGGCTAATGGTGAGGAATGTACCTGCAGTGATTATTCCCGAAACTTTTAGGCCAAGCTGCTTTAGAGTTCCCAGGTTGTATGGTTTTGTATGGGAAGCACCTTCATCGTCAATCGTTAAAAGGTTGTCTATTGTGTTTTCGTTCACCGTGTAGTATAGCCGCATATTAACAAAACCCTTCTTAATTCGTGTGCTGTGTTCAAGAACAACGTTGTGTAGTATCGATGGTTCGAGCAAAGCATTTCCGCTATGCTGGGTATACGGGTTAGTTGTATTTACTTGTGGATTAAGTTGATAAAGAATTGGGTAGATCATTGAATTTCTGTATGATAGCCGAGTATTATGCTTTTTGCTGTGTTTGTAACCCACCGAAAGGGTTGGGAGAAAGTTGTGGGCAATTCTGGAAAAATTGTTTGCCAGCTCTACTTCTGATCTCTCGTAACGCAACCCTATGCTGGCGTCCAGCTTTTGTCTCTTGTACATCATCTCGGAATAGCCCGAAACTTGATTATTCTTGTACAGGAATTCACTCCCGTTTTCCAGTTCTCTGGCTACTCCTTTTGCTCCCAATTTTATTGACAACATTTTTGAGATTGGAAGGTTGTAATCTAGTTTTATACTTCCATTTTGTTGCTGAGGGGTTGTTAAATTGTCCAAGCTAGGGCTATCAATACCTGTTGTATATTGTGTTATGCTGGTTGCTTCAAAATGTTGCAGGCTAAGATCGACGCTAATAGTATGTTTTGTTGAATCTTTAAAAGAGTGTACATAGTATAGGGAGTAAAAGTTACTAGTATTCTTGTCCTCATCCTCCTTGTTGGCTTCCCATGTATTGCTTGTGTCTCCATTGTAAATAGCTGTCACATTTCCGTTATATTCTTGCGAAAAACGGTTGTGATAAGCATATACGTTAAGTTGATTTTTGCTGTTGATAAAGTAGTCGATTCCGTAGTTAAAACGATGCGACCAGTTGTTTTGAAATACAGACTGGTTACTAGCAATTTCTATGGCATTATCATTAAGCGTTTCAAAAACTTGGAGTTGACTTTCTTCATACAATTTTAGCTTACTTACCTCGCCGTTGTAAGAGGTAAAAATTCTTAACTTCCCTAAGCTAACATTGAGACTATAGGATGGGAATAGGTACACCATATTTTTTGACGTTGGCAATTCGAAAAACAGGTGGCCATCAACTCCCTTAGCCTTATTCTTGGCTAGAATTATATTGATAACCCCCGAAACATTTCCGTCGTATCGTGCAGGGGGAATATTGGAAATCTCTATTCGCTCAATGTTTTGTGCATTGAGCTGATTTATAAATGAAGCATCGCGCTCTATTCCATCCACCAAAATTAAAACGTTCCTATTTCCCTCGAGCGAGATATTGTGCATAAAGTCAACCTGAACTCCTGGAACGAATTTTAGTATGTCTACACCTGTGCTAGATGCTTGCTTCATCTCGCTGCTGATGTTGTAAGAGTTTTTGCTGGCTTCGCTTTTTGCCCTAACCCTTTCGCCAAAAACCCTAACCCCTTGCAAACCAATAGCCTGTTCGGTTAGATGCGTTGTGCCCAAATCAACCCTGGGATTAGATGATAAATCAATCTTTTTGCTTACACTTTCAAAACCAATGGCACTAATTGTTAACTTATAAAGACCCTTGCGGCTAGCATTAACAGTAAAATCCCCAGCTAAGGTGCAGCTTGCTCCTGCAACCAGGGTTTGCCCATCGGCATTGTAAAGTGCCACGTTGGCAAAAGGAATTGGCTCGTTTGTTCCCAACTCGACTACAGAACCAGTAACAGATAGATTGTTCTGCGCATTTACATTAGCAGCAGTAACTAGCACCACCATAATCGAAGCTGTTGCACGACAAATAACTCTCATTGTTTTTTTCATAACCCAAAATTTTTATTTGCAAACACAATTAAACTGTACTGCAAAGAAAAAGGGTTACGTGTGCTATTGCCTATTATTTGGTATGCATAGCAAGGGTTTGGTGTGAGATGATAAATGAAAAAGAGAAGTTGTGATGGGTGGATAAAAAGTTGTGATGGGTGGATATGGTTATCCTTGGAAAAGTGTGCGGAATGTCGATGTATTTTTACGCGAAACAGGTATTTCTTGGTCAAGTCCATTAAGCTTTAGCGTATACCCCAGTGAGTTTCCCCTCATCGACCTAACCATATCTACATTAACAATAAAAGCCCGGTGAACCCTCATTACACGTTTGTAGTAAGCTAGCTGTTGTTCAACGTTGTTTATAGAGTTTCGAATAACAGCCTTAACTATTTTGCCTTTTTGTAAAAGGTAAAAGTTAACATAGTTACCTTCTGATGCTGCGTATACAAACTCGTTTAGGGAAAAACTAAGCTTTTCCTTTTTAAGCATCGAACTGATGTTTATGTTTACATCCGATTCGCTTCCGTTATTAATTGGTTTGCTGTGGGTTTCTTCGGTTAGTAGCCTCTCCGGAAAAAACCAATATGGGTAATTAATAAGTGAGATTAGAAGCAGCGGGATAGCGGCACCCAGTATGGTTCTAGTGTACGAATCGAGCAATGTTTTTAGGTTCCACCTATCGGAAGGTTCTTCAATAATAAAAGCAGTAAAGTATATAATTGTGCCCATCAGCAGAACAATGAGGGCAATTGCAGCAAGTTCCTTTTTTATTGTCCACTCTCTTGGATTGTTAAAATAGGAAATTTTTTTGAGCAGAATTGCTGCAAGGGCAACCGGTATGGCCACAATTATGCAGTATATAATTACAGTTGCTTCGAAACTAAGCCTATAGCTGGCATGAACGCCTAATGGTTTATATACTATTAAAAATACAGCCACAAGGCTTGCTAAGACAAGCGAACCTGCCCAAGGTTTCTTGATTATGAAATTCTGAGGACATCTTCTACCAAGCCACTTATTGGCGAGCATCTGCTTTATTAATTTATAATTAGGCAACGATTTAAGATAAATTGCACTACCGGTCCCTGTTCATCATTTTCTGTGCGAGGGAGAGAAGTACCGTTTTTTTCTCACTACTTATATTGATCTTTTCTAAAGCAACCAAGGCATTATCAAAATATTCGTTGATCTTTGATTCTGTTTCATGCTTTACCTCAAGTTCATTGTAAATTTTCAGCACTTCCTGAACCTTCTGTATTGGATCAACATTTTGAGCTTTGAAGTAGCTGCTAAGCAGCTCGAGCGACTTGCCCTTGGCCAAGCTAAATGCCTTGATGGTTAGGAAGGTTTTTTTGTTGGCCACAATATCGCCCCCAATTTTTTTCCCAAACGTGTTCGAGTTTCCAAAGGCATCAAGCAGATCGTCCTGCAGTTGAAAAGCAAGTCCAAGGTTTAGCCCAAACTCGCCCAGCTTAATAATGTCGGACTGGGAAGCACCAGCAACAATTCCTCCAATTTGCATAGCCCCTTTTAGTAGCACCGATGTTTTTAGCTCAATCATATTAAGGTATTCTTCCTGGGTAATATATTGAGCCGTTTCAAAATCCATATCGTACTGCTGGCCATCGCATACGCTTAGGGCTATCTTGTTAAAAGTATTAAGCACCTGAGCAAGGATTTCTTTGTCAGATTTGGCCAAAAGTTGATAAGCTAAAATGTTAAGCGCATCACCCGACAAGATGGCTATGTCCTGACCCCACTTGGCATAAACCGTTGGCTGGTTTCGTCTGAGGGGAGCCTTGTCCATTATGTCATCGTGAATAAGGGTGAAGTTATGGAAAAGCTCTATAGCAAGGGCGGGGTATAATGCCTTATCAATTGAGTTTGAGTACATATTGCAAGCCGCAAGAACCAATACGGGTCTAATCCGCTTTCCACCCGAGGCAAGGGAGTAACGAATGGGCTCATACAATCGATTTGGTTCCTCAGGAATTGAGATGTTATGAATTCCTTTGTCGGCAATGTCTGTTAATTCTTCAATGCTATACATTTGAAATATTTGTTAATCCTTTACTGCTATGTAAAGGTATAAAAATTATGATGATGAAAAATGGCTTTATTGTAAACAATTCGATTCTTCCTTATTGTGCTTTGAAAAGGATAGTAAAACGGAAGGAAGGAGAATGAGGTTACTAAAAAGCGCAATTAACAGCGTTAGCGAAACCAGTAAACCTAGCGAAACGGTTCCTCCAAATTTCGATGCGATAAATATTCCAAAGCCAAAAAAGAGCACAATGGAAGTATATATCATACTTACACCTGTTTCTCGAATTGCACACAGTACCGAGGCTTTTTGGTTGTTTCGGGTACGTGCCAACTCTTGCCGGTACTTTGCGAGGAAGTGGATAGAGTTATCTACAGAAATACCAAAAGCTATGCTAAATACAATTACAGTGCTGGGCTTGAGTGGTATTCCAATAAATCCCATTGCTGCAGCCGTAAATAGCAGTGGAATAAGGTTTGGTAAGATTGAGAGCAATACCATTTTCCCTTTTCTAAACATCCATATCATGAATACAGATATGATGGCAATGGCTGCCATAAGGCTAACAAAAAGACTTCGAACTAGATAGTCGTTACCCTTTGCCGCAATTACGCTCCCCCCAGAAATGGCTACTTTGCCCGAATCTTCACCAAAAATCGAGTCCACATCAACTCTAATCCTGTCTTTAAGTTCCTTTACCCTAATTGAGCCAATGTCGGCAACGTTGTATATTACACGGGTAATGCTTGCGGTTGAATCTACAAACCTATTCAGCATTTGGTTGTTTCCCGCTTTTTTTGGTAGATACGAGAGGATGAAGTTCCGCTCTGGCCCATAGGGTAATCGATATTGACTTTTACTGCCGTTGTAATAGCCTTGCCTTGCAAACTTAGCTGCTTCGACAACAGATAGGGGTTTAGAGAGTTCTGGATACTCCTTAAGCTTTTCCTGCAGGGAGTTTATTCGGTTTAACGTTTTTGCCTGCAATACGCCCCGCGGTGCATCGGTATCAACAATTATTTCGAAAGGCATAACGCCCGAAAAATTCTTCTCAAAAAATTTTAAATCGATATAAACCGTATGGTTCTTGGGGATATCGTCCACCATAAAACCCAAACTTTGAACTCTAGATAAACCCCAAAGGCCGAAGATGACCAGTAATGATGTGAGGGCAAAAACAATTTTACGGCGGTAAAGGCCAATAACAATTACTCGTGTAATGGCATTTCGTACCCTAGAACTCTCCAGATGCTGAAGGTGTCGGGGTTCGGGTGGGGGCAAAAAGCTAAATATTGTAGGGATTAGCAGCAGCGATATTACAAAAACTACCATTATGTCCAGTGCGGCAACCAGTCCAAATTCGGTTAGAATATTGATGCTGGTAAACATAAATGTTCCAAAACCGGCTGCTGTGGTTAGGTTGGTTAGGAATGTTGCGCTACCAATTTTTTGAATTACCCGTTGTAGGGCCTTAATCTTATTGCCATGAACGCTGTACTCATGATGATACTTATTGAGCAGATACACGCAGTTGGGGACTCCAATTACGATTATTAACGGAGGAATAACCGCTGTGAGTAGGGTTATTTCATAGCCCAAAAGCGACATAATGCCCAGCCCCCATACAACTGAGGTTGCCACAACTAGCAGCACGAACATCATTATCCGAAACGATTTGAATAGTAGGTATATGATAACCGCAGTAATAATTACGGCCAAAAAGATGAACATAATCATTTCACCCTTTATCATTTCGCCCACGGTAATTCTTATGTATGGCAATCCCGAGTATCGAAGTTCTTTTCCTGTGCTCTTTTCGTAATTTGTGCAGGTTTCTAGTATCGATTCCATAAAGGGTATCCTGATTGGCGTGCTTATCTTCTCATATCGCAGGGTAAGCATCATCAGGTATACGTTGTTCTCTTTATTGTATATGAGATCTTCGTAAAATGGTAACGATAGGGCAACGTCCTTTAACGAGTCTACGTTAGTCTCATTAAAATCTAAGGGGAATACCCTGTTGAATTCAAAAACCTTTTCCTGGGTATTCCTGTCGAGAGAATAGATGTCGAAAATGGAAAAAACCTGTTCCACCCCGTCAATTGCCAAAAGTTCGGCCTCGAGCTTTTGCCATTCTCTCAAATTCTCCTTGCTAAAAAAATTATCATCCTGCACACCAATAACCATCATGTTCTCGCCCTTACCAAACAGCTGGGTGTAATTTTTATGCTGTATCAATAAGCTATCGGTAGACGGGAGTAGTGGGGTGGGTTCGTAGTTAAACCTCAGCGATGTGATCATATACGCCATAAAGGCGGTGATTACACCAACCGTGATCAGAATGAACAACCTGTTACGAAGAATAAATCGAGCCAAAAATTGAAAAGCCATAACTTGCAAAAAATAATGCCGCAAAGGTAATAATTTTGGGTTAACAACTAATGATCAAAATTTGTATCAAAAGGTTTGCATCGTTGAATAATTAGCTTTAAGTTAACATTGGATTATGTGTGTATACTATTTTGAATATCTATTTTTACGCTCCTTTTAAAAATGTAAAAGTATGAACTACAGTTTGATCCAGTTTCTAACCCTGGTGGGCTCCCTGGGGCTTTTCTTGTTCGGAATGAAAATGCTAAGTGAGTCGTTACAAAAGGTGGCTGGCGATAGAATGCGAAATATTCTGGCTGCTATGACATCCAACCGATTCAAAGGAATTCTTACCGGGTTGATAGTAACTACTGTGGTTCAATCGAGTTCTGCTACAACCGTAATGCTGGTTAGCTTTGTTAATGCCGGCCTAATCTCCTTAACCCAGTCGGTGGGTGTGATAATGGGAGCTAATATTGGCACAACATTTACCGCTTGGTTAATATCGCTTTTGGGGTTCAAATTTTCCATTAGCGCCATTTCTTTGCCTTTGATTGGCATTGGTTTTCCGTTGGTTTTTAGTAAAAATCACAGTCGTAGATCTTGGGGAGAACTTATGGTGGGGTTTGCCCTTTTGTTTTTAGGGCTCGATTTTCTGAAAAACTCTGTTCCCAACATTAGCGAAAGCCCCGAGATACTTGCCTTCCTCTCGAACTATACCGATAGCGGGATTTTCTCTCTGCTACTCTTTGTCGCCATTGGAACCATTCTTACTGTGGTTATCCAATCATCAAGCGCCACAATGGCTCTTACTCTAGTGATGTGTAATAGTGGGTGGATAAGCTTTGAGCTGGCTGCTGCCATGGTATTGGGCGAAAATATTGGTACAACCATTACGGCTAACATTGCTGCAGCGGTTGCCAATGTCTCGGCCAAACGAACGGCCCGCGCGCACCTTATCTTCAATATGTTTGGTGTGGTGTGGATGTTGTTTATTTTCAAATTTTTCTTGAATAACGTGGCCAGCTTTGTTGTGGAAATGGGTGGACAGGATCCTTTCGACCCTGCCAATCACGAGAGTGTTCCCGTTGCACTTTCCATTTTTCACTCGGCATTTAATATCATAAACACCTTCTTATTGGTATTCTTTACGCCCTATATCGTAAATATTGTAACCAAGCTAGTCCCCTCCCGCAAAGGCGAGGAGGAAGAATTCCGCTTGCAGCATATCAATATTGGTTTGCTTTCTACAGCAGAACTGTCACTCATTCAGGCCAAAAAGGAGATAGTTACCTACGCCAAGCGAAGCCATAAGATGTATGGTTTTTTCAAAGATATGTTTGTTGAAACCAACGAGAAAAAGTTTAAGGAGTTGTTCGATAGAATTGAAAAGTACGAGGAGATAAGCGATAGGGTTGAGGTTGAAATTGCAACTTACCTTACCAAGATATCAGTGCATGATTTGAGCGACGAGAGCTCAAAGCGCCTGCAGGCTATGTTTAACATTATTAACGATATCGAGAGCGTATCGGATAGTAACTACAACTTGGCTAAAACGATGCGTCGTAAGCGAAAGGCAAACATATGGTTTAATCAGGAGGTTCGCGATAACCTTAACTACATGTTTGAACTGGTTGAGGAGGCTTATGTGATTATGCTTGACAATCTTGACGGCAGTTATAGTGGCATCAATTTGGGACCAGCCTACGAAGCAGAAGAAAAAATTAACCAGTTTAGAAACAAGCTGCGCAAGCAACACCTGAAAAATGTTGAGGAGGAGAAGTACAAATACCAGGCGGGAGTAATTTATAACGATCTGTTCTCCGAAGCAGAGAAACTGGCCGATTACATTATAAATGTTTCGGAAGATATTGCTGAGATTAACCAGCCTGTTAAAAAGGCGGTATTACAGAAATAGGGGCTTTTTAGCCCCTTAGCGCCTCGGCGCCCGACACAATCTCAAGGATTTCTTTAGTAATGGCTGCCTGCCGTGCCTTGTTGTATTGCAGCTTAAGCTGCTTGCTTAGCTCAATGGCATTCTCGGTGGCCTGATGCATTGCCGTCATTCGGGCACCATGCTCTCCAATCGAATTCTCCAGGATCAGCTCGTAAAAAGATGTTTTTAGTGCCATGGGGATAATTACCTTCAAAATATCTTCCCTGTTGGGCTCAAAGACGAAATTGTCGCTTTCGTTCGAAGATTTTTCAATACCCTCTGGCAGTTTGTAGGGTAAATACTGAATAATGGTTGGCACTTGTACTGCTGGATTACGGAACTCGTTGTAAGCAATGTATACTGCATCGTAGGTGCCATCATTAAATGGGGTTAGTATATGCTGCTCACAGAAGCTGGCCGTATCATCAAAGTTGGGCGATATCGTAATTTCTGAATCGGTAAGGTTAATGCTAATCCCTTTTTTGGATAGTATATCGGCACCCTTTTTCCCCAGACCAAATATTGTAAGCCCGTCGGTTCCCCATGCACTTCCTAGGGTTTTCGCACCATCTTCCACAATCTTTTTGGCCAAGTTTTGGTTAAAACCAGCGCACATGCTCGAGTTTGAGGATAGTACAACCAGCGCAATATTACGCGTGTTTTTTTGTTTTTTAAACCATTTGCTTACCGATGGATCATGAGCAGTTGAGGCTACCTGTTGCAACACCTCATCAACCTTATTGGAGTACTGCTTAAATCGGAAGAATGTATCTTGGGCCTTATGGAACTTTGCCGCCGAAACCATCTTCATGGCGCTAGTAATCTTCTGCGTCGATGCGATGGAATTAATCCTTGTGCGTATTTCTTTTAGCCCAGCCATAGCTTATTTTGCAAAATTTATCGATACCTCCTTGGCAACGTTGGTAATAGTTTCGGCGAATTCATCGGAAAATTCTCCTCCAGCAATCTTTGCCAGCATCCCGGGGTGAGACGTTCTGATTCTTTCAAGAAACGCTGCTTCAAACTTTCTAACCTTATCAACCGGGATACTCTTGAGAAGCCCCATTGTACCACAGTATATAATTGCTATTTGCTCCTCAATGGGTAGGGGGCTATTCTCGCCCTGTTTCAATATCTCAACGTTTTTCGAGCCCTTGTCGAGTACATTCAGCGTGGCGGCATCGAGATCCGATCCAAACTTGGCA
Source organism: Bacteroidales bacterium UBA2295 (assembly GCA_002345825.1). Taxonomy (GTDB): domain Bacteria; phylum Bacteroidota; class Bacteroidia; order Bacteroidales; family Tenuifilaceae; genus Perlabentimonas. The sequence continues at coordinate 25,333 of DDWD01000212.1, read as the reverse complement.
AAAGCTTCCAACTCGCGGTACTGTGCTTGGTCGAGTTTTAGCGTACCGGCTACCTTTTTCATCGATTTAATTTGAGCTTTTCCGCCAACACGCGATACCGAGATTCCCACGTTAATGGCTGGTCGCACACCGCTGTTGAAAAGATTCGATTCGAGGAAAATCTGACCATCGGTAATGGAGATAACATTGGTTGGAATGTATGCCGAAACATCGCCAGCCTGAGTCTCAATTATGGGAAGTGCTGTGAGCGATCCACCTCCCTTAACAAGGGGTCTTATGGATTCGGGCAGATCGTTCATCTGAGCGGCAATCTCATCGGAGTTGATGATTTTTGCTGCGCGCTCTAGTAGCCGACTATGCAGATAGAATACATCGCCAGGATATGCTTCGCGTCCGGGTGGGCGGCGCAGCAGCAGCGAAACTTCGCGGTACGAAACTGCTTGTTTCGAAAGGTCATCGAAAATTACCAGAGCGTGTCGACCCGTGTCGCGGAAAAACTCACCTATGGCTGCACCTGCAAATGGTGCGTAGAATTGTTGTGCGGCGGGGTCAGATGCTGTTGCCGATACGATTACAGTATAGTCCATTGCTCCGTAGCGGGTAAGGGTGTTGGCTATGCTGGCCACGGTTGATCCTTTTTGACCAATTGCAACGTAAATACAGTACACGGGTTCGCCCTTATCAAACAAGTAACGTTGGTTAAGGATTGTATCAATTGCAATGGCCGTTTTCCCTGTTTGGCGATCGCCAATAATTAGTTCGCGCTGTCCTCTCCCTATGGGGATCATCGCATCAATGGCTTTAATGCCTGTTTGCAAGGGCTCGCTTACGGGTTGGCGGTATATTACCCCGGGTGCCTTACGTTCGAGCGGCATTTCGTAAGTTTCGCCCGATATGGGGCCTTTGCCATCAATGGGTTCGCCAAGAGTATTCACCACACGACCAAGCAAACCGTTGCCCACATAAATTGATGCGATATGGTTTGTTCGCTTAACTCTAAAGCCTTCGCGGATAGAATCAGAGGATCCAAGTAGTACAACGCCCACATTATCCTCCTCAAGGTTAAGCACAATGCCCATTACTCCCGACTCGAACTCTACCAGCTCGTTGGATCGAACATTGGAAAGACCAAATACTCGGGCAATACCATCGCCCACCTGGAGTACTGTGCCTACCTCCTCGAACCCGGACTTCATGTCAATGCCCTCTAGTTCTTTTCTAAGAACCTCCGATACCTCTGATGCCTTTATATCTGCCATAGTGATACTTTAACTATACAATTCCCAATAATTTTTTACTGAATAGCTCCAGCTCGCCCTTAACGCTTCTGTCCATAAACAGGTCATCAATGGTAAGCGTGAAACCGCCAATCAGTGCCGGATTAACCTTTTGTTCAATTTCAATTTCTTTACCCAGCTTGGATTTTAAATAGCTCACGATTCCTTTTATTGAATCGTTGCTAAGTTTGGTTGAACTCTCAATCTGCACCCTGGCTATTCCAAACTTAGCTCGATAGAGCTTTTGGAACATCAAAAGAATATAGGGCAGTTGGTTTTCCCTTCGTTTTTTCAAAACAACCGTGATAAGCCTTGATAGTTGTGGAGCAAATTCGGCAACTAAAGTTTCAATCACTTGTTGTTTTCGGCCAATGGATACTGCTGGCGAACTTAACAGCTGGCCAAACTCCGGGCTTTGGTTCATGAACAGATAAAATTGTTTCGATTGGGCGTACACTTCTCCAGCCAAGTTGTTTGAACTTGTCCACTCGAGCAATGCGCGTGCGTAGCTAACCGAAACCCTTCCCTGATTCATCGCTAGTTTTGAATTGAAATTTCGTTGATAATGGAGTTAATCTGATCTTCGTATTTCCCTTTGTCTTCAAGCTCTTTGCGAAGGATACGCTCCGTGGCCTGAATAACAATGCTTGAGGTGTAAGCCCTTAACTCCTGCTGAGCGGCTTCCTTTTCACGCCTGATAGTTTCTCTCGCTTGGTCAATCATTCTTTGCGAATCCTTCAGCGATTTATTGTTAGCGTCCTCAATTATCTTCTCTTTTGTCTTTTTGGCTTGGGCCAAAATGCTTTCTCTTTCGGCTTGGGCCTTGGCTATTACTTGTGCCTGTCGCTCCTCAAGTTTAGCCACCTCGTTACGGGCATACTCTGCTTCACGAAGAGCTTTGGACACCTCTTCTTCTCGGCTCTTTATGCTGTTGATAATCTGTTTCCAAGCAAATTTCTTTAGTAGAAACACAAGAATACTAAAGGAAACCAGCATCCAGAACAAGAGGCCATAATCGGGAGTTATTAAACCCATAGCTTCGAGATTTTAATGATTACAGAAGAATTGCAAGTGCACAGATAATGATGGCGAAGAAAGAAACACCCTCGATAAGTGCGGCTGCAACTACCATACTGCTTCTAATGTCGCCAGCTGCTTCGGGTTGGCGAGCCATGGATTCAAGTGCAGATGATCCAATTTTGCCAATACCAAACGATGCACCTAACACTACGATGGCCGACCCTATGGCTGCGCCAATTTTTGCCAGGGCTGCTCCTGATGCTGCTGCCTGTAATAGAATGATTAGTGTTGTCATGTGTGTAATTTTTATGGTTAATAACTAGTGATGTTCTTCGGTAGCCATGCCAAGGAATAGGGCGCTGAGCATGGTAAAAACAAAGGCTTGAATAAAGGCAACTAACAGTTCGAGCAGGGTCATAAAAACTGTAAGCATTATCGAAATTATCGAAATTCCATATCCATAATATATGTTTACCGTTCCAAAAATGAAGATCAGCCCAAAAAGCACCAGGGCTATCATATGACCAGCAAGGATGTTTGCAAAAAGTCGAATCATAAGTACGGCAGGCTTAATAATCCAACTAGCTGCTTCAACTACTGGCATTATTGGTATGGGTAACTTAAGGAACATTGGAACACCCGGGGGATTTACAATGTGTTTCCAAAAATTCTTATTTGCATTAAAAAGTATAGTAAGTAGGGTCACAAATGCTAGCACTAGGGTTACAGCAATATTTCCAGTGATATTTGCTCCAGCAGGGAATATTGGAATTAGTCCCAACAGGTTATTCAGAAATATGAAGAAAAAGATGGTTAGCAGGAATGGTGTAAATTTTAAATAATACTTATTGCCAATAGATGGCTTTGCAATATCGTCGCGAACGAAAAGAATAAGCGTTTCCATGAGGCTTTGAATTCCTGTTGGGGCTGAGTGCGGATTTGCCTTATACTTATTGGCTATGCCAATAAAAATAATTAGTAGCAGGGAGATAGAGAATAGGATACCAACCACGTTCTTTGTCATCGAAAAGTCTAAGGGCAGTGGTTTATCAATAATCCTGCTGTTTTCGTCAACCTCCACAATTTTCCCCTTGAGGTCTCCTTCGGTTACAAGCTTAAAGCCCTTGTATGTATCATGTCCGTGGTGAAATTTACTCGACCAGAAAGTGAATAGCTGACCACGAGTTCTACTGAAAAGTATTATGGGTAGGGGAACCGAAATGTGTTTTTGCCCAATGGTAACAATGTGCCAGTCGTGGGCATCGCCAATATGATCGAAAATAAATTCGCCTGGGTTAAACTTTTTGGGGGCGTGGTTTTCCTCTGACTGATGTGCCTCTTGGTTGGAGTCAATAGCCATTGTTATCTCCTCTGAATGGGCAGGGATAATGGTTATAAGACTCCATAGCACAATGGATAGAAAGGAAAAACCCAGTTTCATGTATTTTGAATTTACACCGAACTCAAAATTAGAAACTTTAAATGGTAAAACAGCGGCTATTCACCTTTTTTTTGGCTGAGGAATGTTTGGAACTCTCGAACTAATTGAAATAGAGACAGGAAGTAGAGGATGATAAAAATCACCAGAAAGGGAATTGTATGTTCGCGAGCAAAAATGATGAAAGTAGTGGCAAAGGCCAGAGATGCGAAAAATTTGGCCATGGAAAGAATCATAAATCGTTTGGTGAAGGCAGCCATGGACTGGTTGTGCGATTTTACAAGAATTGAAAAGGTGAGTAGGTTAAGCAGGTAAAAGTAGGCAAAAATTGCTGGGGCAAAATGGAAGTAGTGCTGCTGTGCAAAAAAATAAAACACAGCAGCACAAACAGTTCCTAAAAGGATGAATTCAATACTAAGCTTTTTTGTGAATTTCCGTAAGGCCGTGGAGTCGTCCATAGGAATTGGTTTTATGCTTTCTTGTCGTCGCTAGCTGGGGCTGTAAATCCTGGACTTTTTGCTTTTCCGTCGTTTTCGCTGGTCATATCGCAGTAGCCAGTGAAACGGCTGCCAGGCTCAATGGCCAATCGGCTGGTTGCCATATCGCCAATAATTTTAGCACTCGATTTTAGTGAAAGAAGTTCGGAAACTATAATTTTACCATCTACAACACCCGATACGTCACAATTCTTGCAAGTAATTTCACCCTTAATCTTACCCGTTTCGCCAATTACCACTTTGCCTTTGGCTGTAATATTACCCACAAGGCTTCCGTCAATACGCAAATCGCCATTGCTCATAATATCACCGTGGATCTCAGTGCCTAAACCGATAAGGTTTATGTTGTTTGAGTTGTTTTCGTTCTCGTTATATTTTGCCATGTTGTTTAAATATTTGGGTTAATGATTTCAATTACAACTGACAAAAATATAAAATGAAATTAACTAAAGGTCAGTAATGCGTTTTTTTTTGATTTATTAACTATTGGACGTATACCGAATATCGCTATCTGTTTGTGTGATGCTTGTGTTATTGGTTGGGCTCGATGTAGGCTGACTCTCGGGATTAAACTCATCATCCACTTCTGGTTCTTCTTCCTCAATTTCCCACGAGTAAATTTTTCGTTGGGGGCCATGGTGTCTATATGCAATTGCGCAGGCTAACCCAGAAATGCCGCCAAATAAATGGCCCTCCCATGAAATGGTGGGCCATATGGGGAAAATTCCCCACACCATTCCGCCGTACAGAAACACTATAATTAGTGATATAGCAGCTAATCGGGGATCGCGCCTAATGGCTCCACTGAAAAATAGAAATGCAGCCATGCCGTAAACCAAACCACTGGCTCCAATGTGGTAGCTGGGCCTGCCCCCAATCCACAAGCAGATTCCCGAGGCAATCCAAATAATCAGAAATACCCTGTAGCTTAGCGATCGGTAAAAGTAGATAATACCCGCACCCATTACGAAAAGAGGTACTGAGTTGGCAAAGAGATGTTTAAAGTCGCCATGCACAAAGGGAGACATTATAATGCCGGGCAAACCAATTAGGCTTCTGGGGTAAACTCCTAACTGATGAAAACTTAAATCTAACGTGTGTTCCGTGATGGCAATAAGCCATAGCACCAGTAAAAATAGTGCCGGGAGCAAAACGCTGTGTTTTATGATTTTTTCCTCTACGTTGTTCAATATGCTCAACTTTTTGGGGATGTAAATCTATCAATTTTAAAGCTGTTACGTGAGCTTTTGACTATGGAATTTCAAAATCGGGGTCGAGGATAAATAGCCCTTCGAATGATGATATCCAGAACCGATTCTTCGAATCAAGAAAGAAGGTTAAGATCCTTTCGGCGGGAAGCTCTTTGTTATCAACAATCTGGTGCCAATTACCCTCGTAGTATATTGTTATTCCTTTTTCGCGGCGGGGTGTAAGTGAGCCCCCAAGCCAAATACGGCCTTTGCCGTCTGCTGCTATGGCATCAACACAAGGCTTGGCCAGCATATCGTCGGAGCTATATGCAGCCCATTGCCTGCCATCGAACACAGAGGCTCCACCCCTCGACCGGTTGTAGCAACTGCCTACCCAAAGTTTTCCGTCTGGTGCTTGAAAAAAAACGCTTGAGGAGTTGTCTACTAGCCCATGACGACCCGAAAATGTTTCCCAAAGTTCGCCATTGTAAACGCTAATTCCTTCGGAAGTATAGCGAGATCCGCACCAAACGTATCCCCGGTTATCGCCAAAAAATTGAGTGATGGAGCTAATAATTCTTGTACCCGATGGTATTTGGTGAAACTGGTTGTCCTCAAAAAAGGCTGCCCCAACCTCCGTCCCAATCCATACTATTCCTCGAAAATCTTGATAAATTGAGGTTATAAAATTATGGGGAAGCCCGTCTTGGACCGAGAAGTGACTCCATTGCCCTCGGTTGTTCCGGAGTAAACCGCTACCCGTTCCGATCCATATTTCGTGCCTATTTATAAGTGCGAATGAGTTAATAAATGGATTGTAGAGCGAATACGGAATATGAATGGTGTCGGGTTTTTCCGAGAATATCCAGGCAATGAATGATTTGCCCTGCTGGTCTAGCAGGTTGCCCCCAAACATAAGGCTACCGTCGGGTAGTTTTATTGAAGCGTGGTATGATCCGTTGGGCAATTCCTCGGTTCCCGATACCTGCACAAAGGAGGTGTCGTTGAAGTATCCTAGAGCCCCAGATGTGTTGCCATCGCTAAGGCCAATCCAAACCTTTCCGAATGAGTCTTCCTGAAATGTGAATGCGTACAAATTTTCAGGTAGATCAATTTGCCTAACCTGAGCCGATAGTGCCCACGGAAAGGTAATTATAGCAACGATAAGTGAAGCGAATCCGAAGCGCATAATGATCTACACCTTTATACCCAGAACAAGAACATCGTCTATCTGCTCATTATTGCCTTTCCAATCGTAGAATCTTTTTTCCAGCTCATCTTTTTGCAGATCGCTGTTGAGGTTGCTAATTTCAACAAGTGTAGAGAAGAACCTCGACCGCATATACTTGCGATTTTCCTTTCCTCCAAACTGATCCATATACCCATCGGAAAACAAATATATCCAATCGCCTGGCTGTATCTTTATCTCTTCCTGCTTAAATGGGCGATTGAAAAGTTCTTTTGAAATGCCAATGGACGTGAATTGGGCTTTATAATCCTGAAGATTTCCATCGCGCACAATGGTAAGGGGAACTAATGCCCCGCTGAACTGAATAGTGTTGCTTCCCTTTTTGTGCGAGAATAGGCCGATGTCCATACTATCTTTTAGAATAAGTTCCTCCTGAGCGTCCTTGCGCAGCTTCTTGCGCAGTTCAGTATTTAGAAAATCGAGGATCTTGGAGGGCTCACTAATGTTCTGTTGGTTCACCGCTTGGTTAAGCAAATCCATACCAATAATGCTCATAAAGGCACCAGGAACTCCATGCCCGGTGCAATCGGCAACTGCAACATAAAGCAAATCTCCTTTGGTTGTTATCCAGTAAAAGTCTCCGCTAACAAAATCTTTTGGTAGGTAGTAGCAATAGCTCTCGGCGAAGTATGCATTAAGGCTGCTGGAATTAGGGAGTATTGCTTCCTGAATTTTTTTGGCGTACTGTATGCTATCGGTAATTTTGCTAATGTAACCCTCAATAACCGAGTAGGCGCTTTGCAGGTGCGAGTTTTTTTGTTCGATATTGTGCCGCTGGGAAACTATTTCCATATTTTGCTTCTCAAGAATTGCTGACCGCTTTTGTCGAATCTTTAGCAAGTAAAGCGTTATGAAAAAGAGTATCAGAAAAATAGCAGCAATTATGAGAAGGGTTACATTGTACGATTTGGCCTTGCTTAGCTCAAATTTCTTGATGATGCTATCCTTGTTCAGCATTTCTATTTCGCTTTCCTTTTGTTGACGTTCAAGCTGGTACTCCAGAAAAAAAATTTTCTCTGATAGCTGTTGTCCGAAAAGTTGATTGTTGTAATCAATTATTTTTTCAAATTGTTTGGTGGCTTTGCTAAACTCTTTTTTGTTTTTGGCAATATTGGCTAAGGTTTGGGTGGCGTTTCGAACTGTATAAATAGCGCCAATTTCGGTGGCAATGCTCACGCTTTGTTTGGCCAGCTTTAGGGCACTAACCATATCGTTTTGCTGAAAAGAAATTAAAGATTTCCTCTCAAGTAAATCGGCATACAGGCTTTTATCCGCATCACTATCAATTACAGCCAGCGATTGGTTATAGCTCGTTGTGGCAGAATTTAGGTTATGCATACTTAGGTATACATCGCCAATATACTTGTAGCAAACAGCCTGTTCGGGAAGCTTGTTGAGCTCTTTGCGTAAGTCGAGTGCTCTTTGGAAGTAATCAAGTGCGTTTGCAAGCTCCTCCTTGATTACAAGTGCCCTGCCAAAATACAGATATACGTAGGATAGCATCGATTTGCTTTGGATACCTAGGGCTATCTCCTCGGCTTTTTTTAGATTTTCAATTGCGTTGTTGCAGTACTCCTGATAGATGTAAAGGTTGGCAAGGTTAAGGTAGGCATATCCCTCTTGCTCGGTTATACCATACTCCTTAGCAATATCTAAACCGTTGAAATAAAAGTCGATGGATTTGGAATACTTTCCCATCACCCGGAAGGCAACTCCCACAAAGCTATGTGCTTTGGCTAAATTTTTAAAATCACTGTATTTTTCTGATAGTTCTATAGCTTCAAGGCCAAAGGTTACTGCTTGCTCGGGGTTAGAGTTCCGCAAGTTCCAGGTTATTGCCAGTAGGGTGGGTATTCGAGACGAATCTCTTTGCGTTTCCAATATGGTAAGGAGGCTATCAATCTGCTGACTATTGTTCCCGAGTACGGAAAATGTTGAAGAGATGAAAAGCGTAACAAGTAATGTTTTTATCAGCTTCATTTTTCAGCAGATTAGGCAACAAATGAAATACAAATTTAACCAATGCTTTTTAAGTAGTTGATGTTTTTACTAAAAATCGAAAAAACCAATAAATTGAGGTAAAATTGTTTTAACAAACTATTTCCAATGTGCGCAAATAAAAACAGCGTAACAAGCTTTTAAAACATAGGTTTTTGTCTTATGTTTGTGGAGCGTAAGGAGATATATTCCATTTCTCTAATTTTGAGAAAAGCAACTCTTATTATCCTTTGTTTTTGTAGATATAACCGCCATATTTTTGTTATATGCGTATAGCATTAAAAATATTCCTCGTTATCGTTTCCTTTTTGCTAGCTTTTATCCTGAGCCTAGCTATTGCTGGTTATTTCCTTAAGGATAAGCTAACGGAAAGTACCCTGAACTACTTGAATAAGCAGATTAAGGCAGAGCTAAAGGTTAAATCCGTCGACGTGTCGATGCTAAAAGGATTTCCTTTTGTTTCGGTTGATTTAAAAGGGGTTGAGATTTTTGAGGGAAGTTTAGATACCCCACCAGAGCTTGAGCCAGGGCTTTTATCTATTGACGAGGTATCTATTCGAATGGGGCTATTGGGACTACTTAAAAGTGAGTACACTTTCGAGAAGGTTATCCTACGCAACGGATGGTTAAATCTCTACTTCGACACAAGAGGGAAAGGAAACTTTGAAATTTTTGAGAAAGGGCAAGATCAAAGCAATGGTTGGCTGTTTAGTCTTCAGGAGTTTCGGCTGGAGAACATTAACCTCAGCTACATCGATTTGAGAACAGGATGGATTTTCAAGGGGCTAATCGATAATGCAGCGCTCAATGGCCAGTTGTCGGCACAGCAAATACTCCTTAACACTAGTGTTAAAGCGTCAATTGGTGTTTTGCGACAGGGAGCGTTTTATTACATACAGAATCAGAGAGCCACTCTAGAGACTCAGTTCCTTATTAACGATAATCAAATTGAAGTATGGCCTAGCACTGGGAGTTTGGGGCGGAGCAAACTTACCCTTTCGGGAAATATAGGCAGGGAAAAAGGAGCGCCTGTGTGGGTTTCCGTTAGCGGCGAAAATTTCGATATTGAACACCTGATCTCCTTCTTATCGCAGCACAATATTGCTTTGCCCCACAACACCAAAACCAAAGGTAATGTTGCTTTTACGCTGGCTGTTGATGGGCTCACCAAAATGGAGGAACCATATCTGCTAAACCTAGAGTTTCAGTCCAATGGGCTTACGGTTCAGCTACCCAATAAACCCGAGCTAATCTTTAGCAAGATAGTGGGTAAGTTTAATAACGGGCAACAGGGTAAGCCCCAATCATCAGAGGTTTTCTTGTCAAACATCGAGTTTAGCACCGGCGTTTCAACGGTAAGCGGAAGCCTTCGGTTCAAAAATCTTAATAGCCCATTATATCATCTTAAAGTAACTCATTGGCTTAATATTCCCGATATTTTGAACTGGGGCGTGAAGGCTCCCATTAAATCGGGCCAGATTTCGGGTAACCTTGAAGTGTTGGGTTTGCTCGACGATTTGGGTAGCATTTCGCTAAAATCGTTCGAAGATTCCAAATTTTATTCTTCCCTTGAGCTAAGTAATCTAGATTTTGAGGAGGTTGGATTGATTCCTGACCTAAAGTCCATTGGGGGACAAATAAAAATAAACAATCAGGATATTAGTAGTGCAAGTATTTTTGGCTTGATGCATGGATCAAAATTCACAGCCGATTTTCAGGCAAGCAATGCCTCAGCCATTGTTTTTGGCGACCAGAAAACATCTATTAACACCAGCATAACTATCGATTCATTAAATACCAACTGGTTGACTTTGAAACGGTCTTCAGTATCGTCCGATGAGCCAAAGGAAACAACTTGGGATCGGATTCAAACCGTTACAGGCGATGTGTTCATCGATAGGTTGGTGCACAACCAGTTTGTTGCAACTCCACTTAGCGCAAGTTTCTCAACACACGGAAACAGTTTTTACTGCAATAGTTTCCTAGCACGATCATGCGGTGGCTTGCTTACTGGGAAATTCAGCTCCTCATACGATGATAACAATTTAAATGTATTCTCCGCCGATTTGGATGCCGATGGTATTGACATCAACATGCTCTTTAAATCTTTCAACAATTTTGGTCAGGGTGTGATTACCAGCGATAATGTTTTTGGCAACCTTAATGGATCCATACAGTTATCGGTACCATATAGCGATGGAGCATTGGTGGCAGACCAGATTGACGCTAGGGCTGATGTGAAGGTGAGCAATGGCCGGTTGGTTAATCTTGACCAGCTAAAGAGTCTGTCTCGATTTATCGAATTGGAAGACCTTATGGACATAAAGTTTTCAACTCTCGAGAATACCCTAAGAATAACCGATAGTGTAATTATTATCCCTGAGATGGACATAAGCTCTTCGGCCATTGACCTGAAAGTTTCGGGAACACATACCTTTAGCGGAGCTTATCGGTACAGAACCCAGCTGTACCTGTCGGATGTGCTTTTAAGCAAGAGTATGCGCCAAAAAGCCCAAAACGACCCTTTTGGTGAGGTTGAGGACGATGGAAGCGGAAGGGTTAAGCTATACCTTAAGCTCGAGGGCGATAGCAATGATTATACCGTATCGTACGATAAGGCCAGTGCCCGCGATGCTTTTAGGCAAAACCTACGGAGTGAGGGGCTTAATTTGCGGGCAATCCTTCGTGATGAATTCTCATTCCTTATCCCAGCCACTAGAGTTGATACTACGAAAAAAGTACCTGCTACAGACAAGAAGAAAGAGGAGGAGTCGACAAAGTTTACCATCGAGTGGGACTAACTATTTTTACCTCTCCGATATACTAAATCGGTTAAAACTAAGTTTGAGTTTTTACATTAAAGATTGCTGGCATTGGAAATTTACGTGGCAAAACAAAGGTGGAAGGCACTACTTCTGGTTGTTGCAATTCTAATAGGATTTGCATCGCTATACATTACAAATAGCCTTGTTCAGGATTTGTCGCACGAGGAGCGTAAAAAGATTGAGCTGTGGGCCGAGGCTATCCGAGAGATATCGCATATTAGCAATATGGCCGACTCGAGCCAGAACTTCACCATTGTTTTTGAGGTTTTACAGAATAACACTACGGTTCCGGTTTTGCTTACCGATGAGAACGACAATATCTTGTCGTATAGAAACATCAAACCCTCGAAGTTGGAAACCAAGGAGGGAGCCGAAAAAATGCTTGCTCAAATGAAATCGTCAAAGGAACCCATTGTGGTCACCCTTATCGATGGCAGCAAGAATATTGTGTACTATAAGGATAGTACAACCCTAGTGAAGCTCACATACTACCCATACGTTCAGCTTATAGTTATAATTCTTTTTATTTTGGTGTCGTACTATGCTTTTAGCCATTCTCGAAAGGCCGAGCAAAACCGGGTATGGGTTGGGTTAGCCAAAGAAACGGCGCATCAGCTCGGTACACCAACCTCATCGCTTTTGGCTTGGCTGGAACTCATTCGCCAGTCAGACACCGATCCGGAGCTGGTGGCTCATTTCGAGAAAGACATCTCAAGGCTCGAAAAGGTAGTAGATCGGTTTTCGAAAATTGGTTCAACCCCATCGCTTAAAACACTTGATATTGTTGCAACAATATCAAGCACTGTTGAATATATCCGCAATCGAATATCAAGCAAGATACAGCTGGTGATCAATTTTGATCAAACCGAATCCATATTGGTGCCGGTTAACGAAACGCTATTCGAATGGGTGATCGAGAATATTATCCGAAACTCAGTTGATGCTATTCAGTCGAGCGGCGAGGTGTCGGTATCAATAGTTGACAATACGCAGGTAGTTTTTATTGATATTACCGATACCGGAAAAGGAATCCCTAGGAGTCACTTTAAAACAGTTTTTCAGCCCGGCTATACTACCAAAAGCCGAGGTTGGGGACTGGGGTTAACCCTATCAAAAAGGATTATTGAAGTGTACCACAACGGTAAACTATTCGTGAACGGATCGGAGATTGACAAGGGAACAACATTCCGAATCGTACTCCGCAAATCGCACGCCTAAATCAAAAAGAAAAGCCTACTAACTTGGTAGCTGCATTGAATGCTCTGGGTTGAAAACCAGCATATTCCTGTTGATTGTTGAGCTATTACCCATGCTAGGGTAATTGCTGCTTACCTGTTCGCCCAAATCGGTATCGCTTTGCGGTTCAACTAGTATGGAGGTATACTTGTCGATGTTTTTTAAAATATCTACTGATTTTGGAATAATCATATCGTTTGTAATCCCGTACTTGGCTTTACCCCGTTGAAGGTAGTATCTGCCAATTATTTCCTCTTCGAGCAATTTCTTTATTTCGGGTTTAAAGGCCTCCATCTCCACAACCTCTTTTCCCTTTATCTGGGCCTTCAAGCTATCGGTAAGCGACTGAATCATATCGTAGTATTTTTCTTGCTCCGATACTTTAACCAGCTCGTTGAGAACCGATTCGGTTTGGCTTTCGTACTCAAAGCCTAATTCGTTAAGGAAGGCTATAAAATCATCGTATTGCTCATCGTTAAGGGCAAATTCGTTAGGGCTTTCAATGGTGTTGTGCTTTGAGTAGAAACGTGTGGCATAATCGAAAAGTAAATTTCGGGCATAAAGTACCGACGATAATCGGCTATACATCGATACTGAATGTTCGATGTCGGGTGTAATTCCTCCGCCATCGCGGACAGTTCTTCCGTTGCGGGTTTTGAATTCTGATATTAAGGAGTCGGGAATAAAGCTTATGCTTCCATCGTCAGCTCTTTGCGTGAAGTCAACTGCTTGAATACACCTGCCGCTTGGGATGTAATATTTGGCTGTAGTTATTTTCAGTTGAGCATTATAGGGTAAAGGTCGGGTTGCCTGTACAAGCCCTTTGCCAAAAGTTCTTTCGCCAATAATTATGGCTCGGTCTAAATCCTGAAGCGCTCCTGCCACAATCTCAGATGCCGATGCCGAAATTCTATCCACCAAAACAACTAGAGGAATCTTGGTGTCTACGGGTCGAGAAGTTGTTTTATATTCCTGGTCGAACTCTTTAATTTGTCCACGAGTGTAAACCACTAGCTCGTCTTTTGCAACAAAGAGATTAACTATGCTTACAGCTTCGTTAAGCAGGCCACCGGGGTTTCCTCGCAGGTCTAAAATTATGCCCTGAGCGTTGTTCCTATTTAAGTCTTTAAGCGCACTTTCAACCTCTTTGTGGCAGTTTGCCGTAAAGTTTGAGAGTCGGATATACCCCATTCCATCGGAAACCATTCCGTGATATGGAACGCTGGGGATATGTATCTTGTCGCGCTTAAAGGAGTATTTCAATGAGTCGGGCTCGGAGTATCGTTGTACTATTAGCTCTATGTCAGATTTTGGAATCCCCTTGAGCATTTTGCTAACCCTATCAACCGGAAGGTTGAAAACGCTGGTGCCATTTATTTCAAGGATTTTATCACCTGCCAAAAGACCTGCGTTGTGAGCTGGGCTACCCTCATATACTTCAGCAATAATCGGATGGTCGGTGCTTTGCCTTATTAGTGCCCCCATCCCTCCGTACTCGCCTGTGGTTTGGAACTCAAGCTCTGCTTTGTTTTCCTCTGGGATAAATTCGTTATACGGATCGAGCGATTCAAGCATGGCGTCTATGGCAACCTTAACTAGTTTTTCTGGGTCGGGTTTATCCACATAAAAAATACTAACTTCCCTAAAAAAGGAGAAGAAAGTGTCGAGACTTTTGGATACTTTAAAATCGACTGAGCTGAAGGAGAAGGTGCCAATAACAACGATTGTTGCAATCAGAAATATGGAAATCTTTTTTAGCTTGGGTTTTATGCTTGCCATAATAAGTCGTGTTTGTTGAAAACAGAAAAACAAAGTAAACAAATATTAATCCAATAAGTAAACTCAAAGATGTGTTTTGAGTTAAAAAAAGCAAATGCGGGTAAATCCTTTTTGTCTAGGGTACTGGGTCGTAACCATGACCACCCCAAGGGTTACAGCTCACAACCCGTTTTACACAAAGCCATAAACCCTTAATTGGGCCGTGTTTCTTCAGCGCTTCGAGGCAGTAGGTTGAGCAAGTGGGGTAGTAACGGCAGCTGGGCTGCGTGTGAGGGCTAATGAAAAGTTGGTATGCCCTAATGGGCAGTGAAAGTAAAAATACAAATACTTTTCTTATGGATTTCATTGTGCCGATTTGGGTTGGTGCTTGTTGTGTTGCTGCTTAATTAACGAAAATGATTTAACGATTGCCAACTGGATTTGTTCAAAGCTAAGCATTTCCGATGCAATGTATATAAAGGCAATGCTAACCTGAATGTTGTTTTCGTTACACCAAGGGGCAAGCGTATGCTTATTTAGGCGGTAGGCTTCCCGCATCTTTCTGCGGATTGCATTTCGATGAACCGCTCGCTTAAACTTTTTTTTGGGAACCACAAAAAGTGCTTTGGCCAGCGCTTGATCCTGCTGAAAGGGTTCGATTAAGTAGTTAACCTTAATTGGGTATGAAAACACGCTTAGCCCACATTCAAAAATTGAATCGATGGTTTTCTTGCTGCAAAGGCGCTCGCTTTTAGGGAAGCTAAATGGCCTCATGGCTGTACGTTGTGTTGTTTATATCAGCCCACAGTAAGGTTAATTTGCCATTACTGATAATCGTATAATTTAAGGATAGGGCCTACTTGTTTTCCTTGTTGAACTTTGTGATGAACTCGTCAAGCGCTTGGGTCATGCTAGGACAAGCTGGTGTGGGTGCTTGAATATCAATGCGGAGCTTGTGATCCTTGACAGCTTTTGCTGTAGTGGGGCCAAACACTGCAATTTTGGTGTTATTCTGTTCAAAGTCGGGGAAGTTCTTGAACAGCGACTTTATTCCGCTGGGGCTATAAAATACTATGATGTCGTAATAAATGTCTTTCAGGTCAGATAGGTCGCTGCTAACAGTTCGGTAAAGAATAGCCTTGCTGTACTTTACCTTTGATTTGTCGAGCGATTTTGGGATCTCGGCCTTGTGCATATCCGAGAGGGGAACTAAAAACTTCTCGGTTTTGTGCTTATTTACCACATCCATTAGCTGTGAAAAAGTTCCTGGACCGTAAAAAATTTTGCGCTTACGGTACACAATATACTTTTGCAGGTAAAGCGCAATGGCCTCTGTAATGCAGAAGTATTTCATAGTTTCCGGAACAGTTACACGAACCTCTTCGCAGATACGGAAAAAATGATCTATAGCTGTGCGGCTGGTGAAGATTACAGCAGTGTGCTGCAGAATATCAATTCGCTGTTGGCGGAACTCTTTGGACGAAACCCCTTCGACCTGTATGAAGGGTCGAAAATCAATCTTAAGATTGTGCTTATTGATTAGCTCGAGGTAAGGTGACTTTTCGCTTTGGGGTTCGGGTTGCGATACGATAATCTTTTTGATCTTCAAGGTCATAGATGTTTTATTCAACAACACAATATCCCCTAAAAAATCTCACTGATAATTATCAGAATGGGGATAATTTCGAGGGCACAAAGATATAAAAATAAATAGAACATCGAAAATCCATTAAAAAGAAAAACTTGCACTATCCTAACCCCTCTGTATATCATGATTATGGCTAATGCGCTAAGGGTAATATACACAAAAGCCATCCTTGCACTGCCAGCGGCATATAGCATAAGCAGGTTTAGCGGTATCAGAATAACTCCCAAAAGTCGGGTGTAAATTAGCTGGTTAATATGAAGCAAGTCGATGGCTACCGTTTGGTTTGACACAAATCCAATAATCTTTAAAGAAAAAAAGCGGAATGCCCTAAAAATAGTGAGCCCAATTAAAATATATAGAATAAGTTTGGTTGTATCTATGTTGCCGTAATCTGGGTAGTCAATAAGGTTTGTGATTTGTACAATAGCAACTGGTAATGAGATTAGTGTAGCTATATCGAGCACCCTGAAAAAACGGTTAAGCACAATTGGGTTTTCTCGGGTTATCTTTTTGCCAATGTGGAAAAAGAGAGCACTCCTAAATACTTCCCTTAATTCCTTGGAAAAAAAGATCTTAAGAAAAGCCAGCAGGATTAGCATGGCAACCATTGGGAAAAAAAGCCAGGGTGCATTTATTTCTGATCGTTCTAATGGCTTAATAGTAATTTTTCCTGTTGGCTTGCTAGGCTTTGTTTCTATGAAAACTTGCTGGTTTAGGTTTACAAACTCATTGTAATACTCAACATCGTATAGTGTGCTGCCAACGAGGGGTAATGGGGATTGTTCGCCACCGCTAACAACAGCATGAAGTGGTGTGTATTCTTTGTCTCTGCAGATGTAGCATGTTGTATCCACATTTGCTACAACAGGGCGGCGCAATACTGCAGGTTTTGGCTTTTCAACCTGTTCCTTTATGGCCTCTACCTCTCGGCTTTTCCTCTCTATCATTAGGAATAGAGGGTTAATCCCTTCGGGTATAGCCTCGGTTGTATCCTTTGGTTGTACTTTTGGAATAGTATCTTGCTGAATACTATGGTGATTCCAAAGATGCGTTAAAGGGTTGTTATAGCTAGTGTTTTCCAAAAGTTTTCCCATAATAGATACAACCAATTGCCATTTAGAGGGCAAATATACTAACCTTTTGATTTTTTGCTCTCAGAAAATTGGATTCAAAAGGTTTTTAAACCATTTTTGTTTGGGTATTCGTTTAATCGGTTTTTGAGGCTGGCTTGATTTTGCCATCGAGAAATGCGAATGCACTTTAATCTCAGGAAAGATGCACCTATTCGCAAGTTTCAATAACCCCGTAATTATACTAATTTTTCTATGAGAGTAGTTTTACAGAGAGTAGCCAGTGCATCGGTATCTGTTGATGATTCGGTTACAGGTTCAATTGAACAGGGAATCTTAATACTGGTAGGTTTTGAAGAGTTCGATACTTTTGATGATATTGACTGGATGGTTAACAAGCTGTGCAACCTTAGGATATTTGACGATAACCAAGGCGTAATGAATCTCTCAATTACTGATATTGGCGGCGAGTTTCTTGTGGTTAGCCAGTTTACCCTGCATGCTAAAACTAAAAAGGGAAACCGACCCTCATACATCAATGCAGCTCGCCCTGAGGTGGCCATTCCACTTTACAATAGGTTTGTCGAGAGACTTCTAGAGCAATCGGAACTACCTGTAAAAGAGGGAGTATTTGGTGCGAAGATGCTTGTTTCTCTGGAAAATGATGGCCCTGTAACCATAATTATCGACACTAAAAATAAGGAGTAATGGAGGAGGAGCAAACGCTTAGGCAACTTCAGGCGCAGGTTGATAAATGGATACAAACCAAGGGTGTTCGCTACTTTAGTGAGCTTACCAATATGGGCGTCCTTATGGAGGAGGTGGGCGAGTTGGCTCGTATTCTTACTCGTACTTATGGCGATCAATCGTTCAAAAAGGGTGAGAGAGCAGATAATATTGCAGAGGAGTTGGCCGATGTGCTTTTTGTACTCGTGTGTCTTGCTAACCAAACTGGCGTCGATTTGCAAAAAGCCATGGAGGAGGCTTTTCACAAGCGGAATACCCGCGATGCAACCCGTCATATAAACAATCCCAAGCTAAAGTAATTAATACGGCAAAGGTTTTTGCTAATATCTATATTATCTTTGCAACTCAACGAAAAATCATTGATTATGAATATGTCATTTGAAGAGAAATTCAACGTAGAGGTTGATGAAAGCGCTATTGCCAATGCACTTGAAGCAATTAAAACAAAAGTAGGTGATAGGCTGAACGATAAAGATTTATTAAAAAGATGCTTTAGCTTAATTGATTTAACCACACTAAACTCAACCGATAGCATAGAACGTGGTGAGCTGTTTGCGGAAAGGGTAAATAATTTGGCAAAACAATACCCTAACATTCCAAACGTAGCGGCTATTTGTGTTTACCCAAGCCTTGTATCGTCAGTACGAAATACGTTAACAGCAAAAGATGTTAAAATTGCCTCGGTAGCTGCTGGTTTTCCTGCTTCACAAACTTTTATCGATATAAAACTCTCCGAGTGCCAAATGTGCCTCGAGATGGGTGCCGATGAACTCGATGTGGTTATCTCGTTGGGCTATTTCCTCGAGGGCGATTACTTTACCGTATTTTCAGAGCTGCAGCAGATAAAAGAGGTTGCCGGCGATGCACAGGTTAAGGTCATTCTCGAGACTGGAGCAATGCCCTCGCTCTCCGATATCCGTTTGGCATCTTTCCTAGCCATGGAGGCTGGAGCCGATTTTATAAAAACATCTACAGGCAAAATTGATGTGGCCGCAACCCCAGAGGCACTTTACGTCATGTGCCAAGCTGCAAAGGAATACTACGATGCAACAGGACGTATGGTAGGCATTAAACCTGCTGGGGGTATGACCGTTGCCGCCGATGCCATAATGTTCTACTCAATTGTTGAGGAGATTCTTGGCGAGAAGTGGCTCAACAATAAGTGGCTACGTTTAGGCGCTAGTCGACTGGCCGATAATTTGTTGTCTGATATTGTAGGCGAAAAAGTTCAGTACTTTTCCGCATCGGCTTCGGGAGCAAAATATTAACCACAAACCTGATAGCGCCGCCAGACCCTTTCAGCGTTTATTCTGTCTGCTACTCCCGTTAACGCCGTCAGGAGCTTCGTACCCTGACTGCCAACAGGCCATAGCCGTCAAGCTAAGCAATTTTCAATACCCTCGTAGAGGGTTGATAGCGATTGGACTAAATTTCAAAACCTAAAGCACCCCGTAGGGTGTGCAATAGATATTATGATTTCTTATCCCTTATTGCGCACCTGCCTTTGCCGGCAGGCAGGTCTACGAAGCGCTTAAAATCATTTGCATTAATCTCTTCAATCGCTATATGCCCCTGTCTGCCAGCCAGGCAGGCTCTACGAGGGCTATGGTATTCATATTCTGCACAATCCACTAGAAATATTTGTTAATATTTGTTTGTTTTGTATCCTTAGCTTGACGGCTATCGCCAACAAGCAGGGCTGACGGGTTAGCTCTCTCTGATAAACCTGTCAGCGCTGCAAAGCCTGACAGGTTCGCTTCAAGAACCACAGTCCTCGTTTTTTTATTTGGTACACCGTTAATGCCGTCAGGAGCTTCGCACCCTGACGGGTTAACTTCCCCGGTAAACCTGACAGCGCCGCAAGGACTGTCAGCGTTTTTTCTTTTATAAAAACTTAATCCTTCCAGATTATTTGTACTTTATTCTAAAACAAAGTAACTTCCATCTAAAATCATAGATAAATGGAAGTGTTGGAACCTGGATCCTACTATCATATCTTTAACCGTGGAATCAATTCTACCAACCTTTTTAATGGTGTTAATGATTACACCCACTTTCTTTCACTTTATAAAGCGTTTATTGACCCCATTGCCGATACCTTTGCTTACTGCCTAATGAGCAATCATTTTCATTTATTGGTAAGGATTAAGGAAGATGTTGTTTAGAAACATTCAGGTTCAGACAACACTATTAACCCCAAACGGTTTAAGGAGGTTAAATGGGATACAATCAGTCGTTTTGAGGTTGCTACCTCAAATGATAGTTTAAAGAAGATTCCAAACCCATCCAAGCATTTTTCTCATCTTTTCAATGCCTACGCCAGCCATTTTAATCGGAGAGTCATCCGAACCGGGTCACTTTTCGAGCGACCATTTAAACGGATTCGAGTAGAGAATGAAACATACCTGCGATATTTAGTGTACTACATTCACCATAATCCGGTAAAGCATGGTTTTGTCGATGATATGAGCAAGTATCCTTGGAGTTCGTACCAGGGTATTATCTCACCAAACCAGACGAACCTAATGCGTCAAGAAGTGATAGAGTGGTTTGGCGATTTGGCAAACTTCAAATACTTCCATCAATGTGAGCAAGATTTAGATAGGATAAAGGACTTGATTTAGCAAAACGCTAACAGCGTTGATATGTTCGTTTCAAGAGCCAGTCCTCGTTCTTTTATTTGGTAATCCATTAACGCCGTCTGGAGCTACGCACGCTGACGGGTTAACTTCCCCGGTAAACCTGACAGCGCCGCAAGGCCTGTCAGCGTTTATTAAGTGCTATGATAGCTAACTCTTTCAGTTTACCTGCCTTATGGCAGGGCTTCCCA
The DNA here is from genome assembly GCA_002345825.1 of Bacteroidales bacterium UBA2295. Classification (GTDB taxonomy): domain Bacteria; phylum Bacteroidota; class Bacteroidia; order Bacteroidales; family Tenuifilaceae; genus Perlabentimonas. The sequence goes on along the minus strand of DDWD01000212.1, from coordinate 4,550 downwards.
GCGTTGACAGTGTCGCCTTAAGAGCCAACTCTCATTTTTAAAGTGACATCTAGTTAACGCCGTCAGGAGCTACGCACCCTGTCTGGCGACAGGCAGGGCTGACGGGTTAATAACCAGACAGCGCCGCAAGGCCCTGTCAGCGTTTATTAAGTGCTATGGTAGTTAACTCTTTCAGTTTACCTGCCCTTGGCTGGTCTTCCCAGCGTTGACCTGTTCGTCTTAAGAGCCAGCTCTCATTTTTAAAGTGACATCTAGTTAACGCCGTCAGGAGCTGCGCACCCTGTCTGGCGACAGGCAGGGCTGACGGGTTAACTCCCCCGATAAACCTGACAGCGCCGTAAGGTCCTGCCAAAGGGCAAGCAAGCTGTCAGCGTTAATTCTGTCTGCTACTCCCTTTAACGCCGTCAGGAGCTTCGCACCCTTACGGGTTAACTTTTTCTGTAAACCTGACAGCGCCGCAAGGTCCTGCCAAAGGGCAAGCAAGCTGTCAGCGTTAATTCTGTCTGCTACTCCCTTTAACGCCGTCAGGAGCTGCGCACGCTGACGGGTTAACTCTCCCCGATAAACCTGACAGCATCGCAAGGCCCTGCCATTGGCAAGCAAGCTGTCAGCGTTTATTGAAAGTTGAATATTTTCGAACGCTGTCATGCTTCTCGGCGCTGAGAGGTTCGCTTCAAGACCCAGCCCTCGTTTTTTATTTGGTGCTCCGTTAACGCCGTCAGGAGCTTCGCACCCTGACGGGTTAATTTAATGCGCCTCTAGCCAGTTGTTACCTACGCCCATATCAATTTCAAGTGGAACCGATAGCTTAATGGCATTTTCCATACAGTCCTTAACAAGGGCTTTCATGGTTTCCAGCTCGGGCTTATACACATCGAAGTTCAATTCATCGTGCACCTGAATAATCATTCGGCTTTTAAGGCCCTGTTCCAGAATTGCGTTGTGGATGGATATCATGGCCACCTTAATAATATCGGCAGCCGAACCCTGAATGGGCGCATTAATGGCGTTGCGCTCTGCCAGTCCACGTACGGTTTGGTTGTTCGAGTTGATATCGGGCAGGTAGCGTTTGCGCCCATAAATTGTTTCAACATAACCTTTCTTGCGCGCTTGCTCAACGCAGCTATCCATATAGGCTTTTACGCCTTTATAAGTATCGAAATAGCCATCAATAAGCTCTTTTGCCTCGGTGCGACTAATGCCCAGCCGTTGCGATAACCCAAAGGCTGATATCCCGTAAATCATCCCAAAATTGGCGGTTTTGGCTCGACTTCGCTGCTCTCGGGTTACGTCGGCTAGTGGTATTTTGAAGATTTTTGCTGCCGTAGCGGCGTGAATATCCTCACCGCTTTGGAAAGCCTCTAGCATCGATGCATCCTGGCTAACGTGCGCCATTAGGCGCAGCTCAATCTGTGAGTAGTCGGCCGAAAGGAACGTGTACTCATTGCCCGAAGGAATGAATGCTCTGCGGATTTCCCTTCCGCGCTCCTCGCGGATGGGTATATTCTGTAGGTTGGGATTGTTGGAGCTAAGCCTTCCCGTTGAGGCAACAGCCTGGTTAAACGAGGCGTGAATTCTACCCGTTTTTTTGTTGATAAGCGTGGGTAGTACCTCAACGTAGGTTGATAATAGCTTTTTGACCGAACGAAAATCGAGTATCTTTTCAACTATGGGATGCCTGTCGGCGTACTTCATCAGCTCCTCCTCGCTGGTGGAGAACTGCTTGGTTTTAGTGCGCTTGGCATCGGGGGCAATCTTCATCCGCTCAAACAGCACCTCGCCCAGCTGTTTGGGCGATGATACGTTGAGATCTGGCACGCCAGCCATCTCCTTTATCTCCTGGTCGAGCAGTATAAGCTCCTTATTGAGTTCAACAGCGTAATCGTTAAGTGCCTGCGTGTTGATTGATACCCCTTCGTACTCCATCTGTGCCAGTACCTTTATCAGCGGTTCTTCGAGCTTGTAGTAGAGTTCGGTGAGATTTTCTTTCTCCAATCGTTCCCACAGTATTTTCTTTAGCTGCATGGCCAAATCGGCATCCTCGCCGGCGTACACTGCAATTTTTTGTGGGTCGATATTGCGCATGTTAAGCTGCCGATTTCCCTTTTTACCAATCAGTTCCTCAATCTCAATGGGCTTATAGCCCAAAAGGTTTTCCGATAGTATATTCAGGTTGTGGCGCATATCGGGCTCCAGCAGGTAGTGCCCCAGCATGGTGTCATTCAATTTGCCTTGTAACTCAATGCCGTAGTATTTCAGCATAAGCAAATCGAACTTGATGTTTTGCCCCACCTTATCAATTTTATCGTTCTCAAAAAGTGGCTTAAACTTTTCGAGAAGCGTTTTGGCCTTGGCATCGTCGGTTGGAATGGGTACGTACCAAGCCGTTAATGGATCAACAGAAAATGAAATGCCCACCAGCTTTGATGTGTGATGCTCAAGCCCAGTGGTTTCGGTATCGAAGCAGAACTCTTTTACCGCCATCAGCTGCCCAATTAGTGCATCAATATCCTTATCGGTATCAACCAGCTTGTAGCTGTGCTGCACATCGTTTATGGTTTTAAGCGATAGCTCGGTTGCGGGAACCGCAAAATCGTCATCGCCAAAAAGCGAGGTTTGCACGGGCTTGGGTTTCTCCTGTGGCTTGGTTTCGCCAAACACATCGCGCGAAAGGGTGCGAAACTCCAGCTCATCGAAAAGCCTCTTCAGCTCATCGGCATTGGGTAGGGCTCGCTGTAGCTTTTCAAAATCGATATCAACGGGAACATCGGTCTTTATCTCAACCAGTATTCTGGCCATATCGAGCAGCTCCCTGTTTTCAAGCAGCTTCTCACGTTGTCCCTTCGATAGCTCATCGATGTTCTTGTAAATCTCCTCAATGGAGCCGTATTGCGAAATTAACTTGGCGGCGGTTTTTTCGCCAATGCCCGGTACGCCGGGAATATTGTCGGATGTATCGCCCCATAGCGAAAGGATATCTTTAAACTGAGCAGGGTTCTCTATGCCATACTTTATGCAGAAATCGGCTGCGGTAACGGTTTCAATATCGGCGCCGCTGCGCGAGGGTTTCACCATCACCACCTTGTCGGTAAGCAGCTGGCCGTAGTCCTTGTCGGGGGTCATCATCATCACATCAAAACCCAATGGTTCGGCCTGTTTGGCCAGCGTGCCCACAATATCATCGGCCTCAAAACCTTGCATCTCAAGAATGGTGATATTCATAGCACGAACAATCTCCTTAATAACAGGAATGGCCGACCTAATATCCTCGGGCGTTTCCTGCCGGTTGGCTTTGTACTCGGGGTACAGCTCGGAGCGGAACGTTTTGCCCGAGATATCGAAAGCTACTGCAATATGCGTGGGGTCGAATCGCTTTAGCGCATCGAGCAATGATTTGGTAAAACCATAAATTGCCGAGGTGTTCTGCCCCTTGCTAGTTTTAATTGGTCGGCTAATAAATGCAAAGTAGGCTCTGTAGATTAGAGCGTAGGCATCGAGGACAAGTAAGGTTTTTGTAGACATATTCAATAATGCGTTTATAGTTTTACGTTTAAAGTTCTGGGCTACCTTGTCTTTTGTAGGCAAACTATCAGCAGACAGGTATTACGTAAGGAGTTGACCTGTTTTAGTTTAATTGTTCCCTTACAAAAGTACGAAGATTTATTGGGTTGTATATGATAGAGCAGGTAAAAGAGCCGGTGTTTTATGCGGAGAATTGTATGCACTAGCCCGTGGTTTATTCAACTCCGTTTTTGGAGTCTATGGTAGGGTCAGCTAGCGTTCGCCTCAAACAGGCTGGTGCTTATAACGTGTTGATTTAATTGAAAATATTGTGTAGGTTTACAAGTGGTTTATTGTAACAACAAATTTTGCTGTTTGAGGATATATTTTGGATTGGTATAAGGGAGTTGTGCAAAATTGTAGAAAAACACCCTGAATTCAATAACCTAGCGCAACAAATCGGAATTTTTAGATTTGTTGCATGGAAGAAAAAAAGTACCAAAGGTTGACCTTTCAGGAGCGGGTGGTTATAGAGACCCTGCTCGGGGAAAACCGACCCAAATCGTTCATCGCCCGCAAGCTCGGGCGCGCCAGGTCCACCATCACGCGGGAGGTAAAACCCTGGGTGCAAAGACCAGGCGACCGGTACAGCGCTGAGATAGCCCAGTGGAACGCGGAGGACGAGCTGCTGAACCGAAGAAACCTGAGCAAGATGGAAGCCCACAAGCGGTTGAGGTTCTACGTGTACCGTTCCCTGCTGGAGGGCTGGACGCCTGAGCAGATATCGGGGCGCATCAAGGAGGCCCACCCCGAGGACCCCGTGATGAGCATCTCCCACGAGGCCATCTACGCCCACATCTACAGCCACCCGCAGGCCCGATTGAACCGCAGGCTCATCGCCCTGCTGCCGCAGCGCAGGTCCCGCCGGAGGCCCACCCGGGCAACGAGGAAGCGCAGGGGGGGCATCAAGGACCGGGTGGGCATCGAGTGCCGGCCCGAGGTCGTCGAGCACCGCACGGAGGCGGGCCACTGGGAGGGCGACCTGATCG